>NZ_JBPDVF010000004.1:0-207212 GCF_051851515.1 Lonepinella sp. BR2271
AGTTAAGCACCTATTAAGACTTCAAGTTTTATTTAATTTTTTAAAACAAGTCAATCAACAAGTGCCCACACAGATTGTCTGATAAGTTGTTAAAGAACGATTGCATTTATGCAAGGTTTGAAATGATATAAATTTATTTCATTTGTGTCAAGCGATCTTTTTTACTTTTTTCGATCTTATCAAGCAAATGAATGATTTGCTTTATCTTGACTCGCCAACCTTGCGGTGCGGAGGTGCATTATAGGGATATTTTTCTGCGCTGCAAGATCTTTTTATCAAAAAAATTTTAATTGCATTTTTATTAATCAATCCACAATAAAATGCCAGAAAAACAGGCAATAACTGGTGATTACTTCAACGCCTCAAACTGGTTGGAGAAAGCCTGTACCCGATCCCAATCCGTATACTCAATTTCTTTTGTAGTATCGGTTTCGCCACCGGTTATTTTCATGATAAATCGGATCATCATGCGATCAAACCAATGATACCTTGGATAAAGTAACGCACCGGCAAAGACAGCGGAAATTGTGGGCGTCCAAGGGATTCGGGCTAAAAACTTACGGACGTAAACATTGGTTTCTGGTGTATTTTTATCCGCTTTTCTAGCCGTCAAATTCACCCCAAAAAAGGCGCTGGGTTTTGCATTCAAAAGTGCGGTGTTTTTTTCGATAAATTTATAGACTTGCTGATTAAAATAGCCATAACGTATTGAGGCACCAATAATAATCCGATCCACATCCAAGGAAAACTGATCCAAAATTGACCGCACTTCCACTTCACCAGATAAACGAGAGGCAATAAATTCAGCAATTTTTCGGGTTTGCCCATCATGGCTTGAATACAAAATCAAGGTTTTCATTAGGTTTTCCAAAAAGAGGGACTAAATAAAATTAATAAGGAGAAAATCTCAAGTCGCCCTGCAATCATAGCAAAAGATAATACATATTTCGCACTGTTGGAGGCCTCGGCAAATCCCACACTGGCGGAACCCAATCCCGGCCCCACGTTAGTTAAGGTGGAGAAGATCGCCACCAATGCGTCAAGGGGATCCATACCACATAAAATCACCCCAAAAACACAAACCCAATAGGTTAAGAAAAAGGCAATCAGAAACGCCCAAATGCCCTCGATCACTCGGGAAGATAATAACGTACCGCCTAATTTAATTGGCACCACCAAATTCGGGTGCACTAAAAATTTAATTTCACGTTTAAGTTGTAACCAGATAACCAACACTCGGATCATTTTCAACCCGCCTGATGTGGAACCCGCACAACCGCCGAGAATGGCGGCAAAAACAAGTAACATGGACAAAAAGGTCGGCAGTTCATTTAAATTAAACAAGGTAAATCCCGCCGTCATTGACATGGATGACATCTGGGCAGAGCCTTGTGAAAAAGCGTCAAAAAAGGAGAGGCCTTGATAGGAAACATACAGTCCAATGGTCATCATGGCAATTAACGCACACTGCACCAAACAGAAGAAACGAAATTCTGGATCACTAAAATAGGTTCGCCACATAGATTGATATTTTCGGTTCATCAATGCTCGCACATGCAAACCGAAGTTACAGCCGGTAAAGAGCATGAAAAACGCAGACAATAAGTAAATCGTGGAGTTTTGGAAATAGCCCAAATTGGCGTCATGGGTGGATAATCCGCCGTTAGACACCGTCGAGAAACTATGGCAAATCGCATCAAAGAATGTCATGCCCGCAAGCCAATAGGTTAAGGTACATAACAGGGTTAAGCCCCCATAAATCATCCAAAGTAATTTAGCCATTTCGCCAATGCGAGGCAAGGTTTTCTGATCTTTCAGTGGACTTGCTGATTCCGCACGGTATAACTGACCGCCCCCGATACCTAACAACGGCGTCACGGCCACCACCAATACGATCAACCCGATCCCGCCAATCCATTGCAAAAATTGGCGATAAAATAAAATGGATTTAGGCAAGTCATCTAAGCCAGAAATGGCCGTTGCCCCTGTGGTGGTTACCGCTGAAATGGCTTCAAAAATGGCTTGTGCAAAGTCAATGTTCAATTCATCAAAAAAGAGAAACGGAATCACCGACAGACCACACAACAAAAACCAGAACATCACGACAATCAAAAACCCCTCTCGGGAACGTAATTCTTCTTTATGCTGATAACAGGATCGCCATAATAATGCGCCTAACAACAGGCTAAACACAAAGGTTTCAATAAACGCCTTACCGCCACCGTCACCGTAAATTAAGGCCACGAACGCAGGGACAAACATGGATAATGAGAAACACATTATCAAAATGCCAACTATTCGAATAATGGATAAAATATGCACAATATAGCTACTCTTGTTCGGTAAAACGATAAATCATCTTCACAGTGATCCTATTCTATCATGTTGCGGGCAAAACTGGCGCCCCTTAAATTTTGACCCATGCCAAACTTCAGGCTATTATATACGAAACATGAACGCAATGAAAAATGATTATAATGAATGACATCACCCTAGATTACACCCTTGATACGCAAGGCTTACGCTGCCCAGAACCCGTGATGTTGGTGCGTAAACAAATTCGCCATATGGCAACAGGCGAGGTATTACGGGTAATTGCCGACGATCCCGCCACCACCCGAGATATCCCCAGTTTCTGTCAATTTATGGATCACCAATTATTACATTCGGAAACCGAAAACCTCCCCTATCAATATTGGATAAAAAAGGCATAGAAAAAAGCTAAATCACCAAAATGATTTAGCTTTCTCACGGCATTAATACAATTTCAACGACGGACGAATAAAGCGATTTAAACGTCCAATCAAAATAATTAAGCCCACTTTAAAACAACCGTGCAAACGTTGTTGGTGCAAACGATAAAGAGAAATATAGGCTAAACGAGCCAAGTTTCCCTCCACCGTTAACGAGCTTTTTTTGCCTGTGGTAATGTTCCCAAGTGCGGTGAATTTTGACAACGAAACTAAGGATCCTTTATCCCGAAATTCAAAGGCTTTCAGTGTGGTTTTGCCCTCAAATAACGCCACAATATTTTGCCCACAAACCGTGGCCATTTGAGTGGCTGCTTGTCCCCGTGGTGGCACAGGCGTGCCGTCTTTTTGTAATAAGAAAGCGCAGTCACCAATAGCGAACACGCTATCGTCCAAGGTCGTTTGTAAGGTATCTTTCACGCATAATTGATTAATGCGATTCACTTCTAAACCGTCAAATTGTTGGGTCACAGTAGACACTCGCACACCCGCTGCCCACACCATTAAATCGGCTTTAATTTCGCCACCGTCTTTGGTCAGCAAGCTGTTTGGCGTGGCTTCGGTAATCATGGTATCGGTTCTGACATTCACGCCTAAATCGGCTAATTCCATGCGCACTGAATCGGAAATACGTTCAGGCAAAGCAGGCAATAAGCGACTGCCCGCCTCAATCAAGGTGACTTGCAAGCAATCGCTGCGAATTTTACCGTAACCATAAGAAGATAAATGTTTGGCCGCATTAAATAATTCTGCGGAAAGCTCTACACCCGTGGCGCCGCCACCCACAATCGCAATATTCACTTTATCTTCTTGCACTAAAGTTTGCTTACTTTCATCTTCACCAATTTCAGATAAGGCATTGTTTTCGGAGAATTTTAAGAAAAGCTCCAACATCTTGTGTTGGAAACGTAAGGCTTGATTTGGCGAATCAAGGAAAATACAGTTTTCCGCCACGCCTTTGGTATGGAAATCATTCGATTTACTGCCAATCGACAACACTAAATAATCGTAAGGAATACGACGTGCCACCACAATCACATCTCCCTCGGCGCCGTAAACCGGCGCTAATTCAATATATTTATTGGCACGATCAATACGTGCAATGGCGCCTTGCTCAAAATGGAAATGATGGTTAAAGGCATGGGCACGGAAACTCACGGCGTCAGTTTCAGAATCTAATACGCCCGTGGCCACTTCGTGCAATAAAGGTTTCCACAGGTGGGTTTGATTACGGTCAACTAAAACCACATTGGCTTTTTGCTTTTTACCGAGTTTATGCCCCAAGAAAGTCGCTAGCTCTAATCCGCCAGCACCGCCTCCGACAATGACAATGTTTTTCATAAATTAACGTTCCTAAAAATAAAAAATACGACAAATTATCAACAATTTTAATCTGTACGCTGCCGAAAGTCTATTTTTAAAGCGAGGAAGTGCGGATCTTTTTGACAAGATATTTTGAATTGATATAAATAGGGCGGTTTATTGACCGCCCCAATTTAACGTTAATCTGAATTACCAACTATAACGATACACCGCTTGCACCGCTAATTTTTCATCCACGCGGTTGCCATTGGCGCGTTTCATTTCTAGACCAAAACGGTGGTTGCCGGTTTGCGCGTTTACGCCGAGGGCGGTTTCAACGCGGTTGCCACTTTGAGCCACGTTAAATGGACGCGTGTTGACGTAGACGGTGCTGTCGTTGTTTTTCACGTTGAGCATGTTCACTTCGGCATAAGGCTGAATGGTCATGCTATCCCATGCAAAGGCTTTGGCGACGCGTACGCCTGCTCGGCTAGTTAAAGCGGAAAGTGCGGTTTGATTTTCAACAGAATTGGTTTTGGTCCACACGAATTGCGCGTTTGGCGTGACCGTCCAACTGGCCAAATTGAAGGCTTTGCCCACTTCGGTTGAAAGGCTGTATGCGTTAAAGTTGTGGCTGTCTACGCCGTCGGATTTGACTTTCACGCGTTCAAATTTGGCGATATTGTCCCAATACCAACCGTTATCGGTTTGCAAGGTGGCATAAAGTCCGGCCATTTGGCTAGTTAATCTGCCTTCGCCGTAGTCGCCGTTGTAATCCACATTAGAACGTGCGGTACCGACAAATCCGCCCACGCGCACAAGATCATGCAAAGCGATGTCCGCACCAAGTTGTAAACTATAATATTTTTGGCTAAAGCCTGATGTACGGCTTTCGCTGTCTACTGCGGTACTGTCAAAATCAAAGCGAGAGTAATTGCTACGCACCCAAACGTTATTTTGTTTACCTTGTTTTAACTCGCCTAAACGATCATGAATGCCAACTAAACTTTGTTCAAGGTGAAGTAATTCTGCTTGACGGAGCGACACTAACGCATTGGACCATTCACTTAATTCGCCATGGCGGTTGCCGTATAACCAATCATGGTTCTCTTGATACATACGGTAACGATATGCCCCAAGATCTTCAAAGCGGTTTTTCAGGCTAAAGGTCGCATGGCTTTGTTCAGGCGATTCCACGTCAATCAAGGTGAATTTACTATGAGGATTGATTGGCACAAAATCGGTGGTATTCAAGGTGACATTAAAATGTCCACTACTTTCGCCTTTGATGTGAATTTTGTCACTGTTGCCACTGACGAGATCGCCATCAAGGATAAACGTGCCAGAGCCGGTTAAATTTTTATTGATGGTAAACGTGTTATATTGATCCGTTGCTTGGCTCAAATCAAGACTTGATTGAGCGTCCATATTTAAATTGTTTACACTGTTATCGTTCTTCGGTGTCCAATTGCCTTGCGTTAACGTCACATTCGGGGCAGAACCTGTGATATCACCGCTTAAATGGCTACCCGTCACATTGATATGAACGTTTTCGCCATTTCCATTAACTTCAGCAATATTGTCGGCTTTAATGGTGGTATTGGTAATATCTATTACCGTATCATCTGTTGATGATCCTATAATATTAAAAACTCTTGGGATTTCAATATCACTATTATCAAATTTTGCCTTTGCACCGGCTTGAACAGTCCATAAATTCCGTATGTGTTCAGGATTGATATAGATGATGTTGGAGCCTGTAAGGGAGGAATTTGGTTCAGAATGAAAATAAACGTTGTTAGATGTTTCCAACGAATTAACTACCACCGTACTACCACTTAGAGCGTCAACATGAAAATCTATATCACCGATTATCTTTGGATTATTAATCGTGATCGTACTATCCTTAAATATAAAACGCTCTCCACAAGTCGGTGACATACCTGTATCACACCCAATAGTAGGATTGTCCAAGGTAGTATTAACACCTTCCAACCAAAAATCACCGCCTCCAATCAGTAGCTTATCTAAAAAAGTAAAGGACACCTTCACATTTTTATCATAATTTCTCACGCCAAAATAAAACAAACCATCTCCGTCAGCATAATCGGGTCCATCTTGATTAAAGGAAATGTCTAAATCATCCGTAGCTGCAGCAATAGGTTCTAAATCATAAACATCCTCTATGGGAGTATTCTGAAAAACAGTATTTGGAGCATATTGCCAAGATTGTTGATCTTCGTTAGTAAAAAAACAAGTATTACTCTCACAAGTAGCCTTGTAAGTGGCAGCATAAGACAGGGCTGGTGTAACACATAACGCGAGAAATAAAGAAGAAAATTTGAAAGGCGATTTAGTTAAAAAAAAACTAGATTGTTTGTTTGTTTCATTTTGGCTACATCCTTAGGGAATATGTCAAGGAATTTCTGTTAATTCTATACCTCATCAATCGCGTTTTCCAATGGAATTTTTGAAATTTGTGAGCCAGATCAAAATTAGCGTATAATAGACGCCAGATTTAACTTAAAAAAATAACCTCACGTGAAAAAAACTTTATTTATTTTAACCGCACTTTTCTCCACGGCGAGCCTGACAGGCTGTGGGACGATTGTGCAATTAGTCGATCCCACGGAAAAATATCAAGCCTATGACGGCACAAAATTTGATTGGAAACAAGCCCAAAAATGGGGCTTGCCGATTTTAGACTTGCCGCTTTCTTTTCTGTTAGATACGGCATTATTACCCTATGTTTGGTCACAAGAATAAGCATGAAACTGAATCCACAACAACAACAAGCCGTCGAATTTAGCCGTGGCCCTTGCTTAGTGTTAGCGGGGGCGGGTTCCGGTAAAACAAGGGTGATTATTAACAAAATTGCCTATTTAATTGAGCAATGTGGCCATTTGCCCAAACACATTGCGGCGGTAACCTTTACCAACAAAGCCGCACGAGAAATGAAAGAACGGGTTGCGCATTCTATTGGCAAAGAGAAAACCAAAGGCTTAACCATTTCGACTTTTCATACCTTGGGTTTTACCATTATTAAACAGGAATATCAGCAACTGGGTTTTAAAGCCAATATGACGCTGTTTGATGAACATGATCAAATGGCCTTATTAAAAGAACTCACCGCAGATGAACTGCAACAAGATAAGGAGTTATTACGCCAACTGGTGTCCGCCATTTCCAACTGGAAAAATGATTTAATCATGCCAGAGACGGCGCTTGCTTTGGCTCGGGATCAAAAATACCAAATTTTTGCGCAATGTTACGACCGCTACGCCAAACAAATTCGCGCCTATAACGCCCTTGATTTTGACGATCTGATTATGTTGCCTACCTTGCTGTTCCGACAAAATGAAGAAGTGCGGTCAAAATGGCAGAATAAAATTCGCTATTTATTGGTGGATGAATATCAAGACACCAACACCAGCCAATATGAACTGATTAAATTATTGGTCGGTAGCCGAGCGAATTTTACCGTGGTGGGGGATGACGATCAGTCAATTTATTCATGGCGAGGCGCCAGACCGCAAAATATGATGCGGTTACGAGATGATTTTCCCAAACTGAATGTGATTAAATTAGAACAAAATTACCGTTCCACCCAACGCATTTTACATTGCGCCAATATTTTGATTGATAATAATGACCATGTATTTGATAAAAAACTGTTTTCTAATCTTGGTCAAGGCGACAAATTAGAAGTGATTGAGGCCAAAAATGAAGAACACGAGGCCGAGCGTGTGGTCGCTGAATTGATCGCCCACCGTTTTACTCGCCGTACCAAATACAAAGATTATGCCATTTTATATCGGGGCAATCACCAATCTCGCTTATTAGAAAAAGTGCTAATGCAAAACCGCATTCCTTACAAAATTTCAGGTGGCACCTCATTCTTTAGCCGAGCAGAAATTAAAGATATGATGGCTTATTTGCGTTTATTGGTGAACCAAGATGATGACGCTGCTTTTTTGCGCATTGTAAACACACCAAAACGTGAAATTGGTACGGCGACCTTAGAAAAACTGGGCTTACTCGCCCATGAAAAGCATATTAGCTTATTTGCAGCGATTTTTGAATTTGAACTGATTCACCGTATCACGCCTCGAGCCTACAATGCGTTGCAAGGCTTTGGCCGTTGGATTGTCGAACTGAATGACGAATTATTACGTGCGGAACCCGAACGTGCCGTTAAACGGATGTTGGCGCAAATTCAATATGAAGAATATTTATACGAAACCGCCAACAGCCCCAAAGCGGCCGAAATGCAAAGTAAAAACGTCGCCACCCTGTTCGATTGGATCGGCGCCATGTTAAAAGGCGACGAGGTCAATGAACCCATGAGTTTAAATCAGGTGGTCACCAATTTAACCCTGCGAGATATGTTAGATCGTGCGGAAGATGACGACAGCAGCGATCAAGTGCAATTAATGACCTTACACGCCTCAAAAGGCCTTGAATTTCCGCATGTTTTTTTAATTGGCATGGAGGAGGGATTATTGCCCCATCAAACCAGCGTTGATGAAGATAATATTGACGAAGAACGCCGTTTAGCCTATGTAGGCATTACCCGAGCGCAACAAACATTACGCTTTACGCTATGCAAAGAACGCCGTCAATATGGCGAATTAATCAAACCCGAACCCAGTCGTTTTCTGCTTGAACTGCCCGCAGATGACGTGCAATGGGAACGGGATAAACCGCCATTAACGGAACAGCAAAAACAACAAAAAGCGGAAACCAATATCGCCAACTTACGTGCAATGCTCGCCAATGCACAAAAGAAATCGAATTAAATTGTAGAGGATTTAAACAAACAGACAATTTTTAACAAAAAGCGTTTGACTTGTTGGCAGAAAACCGTATCATATCGCCCACAAACCAGTTGCGGTGAGATGGCCGAGCAGGCTGAAGGCGCTCCCCTGCTAAGGGAGTATGGGGTTAAAAGCTCCATCGAGGGTTCGAATCCCTCTTTCACCGCCATTTTTCTGGTTTTAACAAGTTAATTTTATGATAATCTGCACCCGTAGCTCAGCTGGATAGAGTACTCGGCTACGAACCGAGCGGTCAAAGGTTCGAATCCTTTCGGGTGCGCCATTTCATTTTTACTCTAGGTGGAATTGGTTTAGATTAAAATAAAACTCAAATTTCAAGTAGTTTAATCAAGGCTCAAGTGACAAGTTGAAGACAGTGCATTAGCACGGCGAAACGCAGTCACGCAGAAGATTGATTAAAATACGCCGAAATTTTACGCACCCGTAGCTCAGCTGGATAGAGTACTCGGCTACGAACCGAGCGGTCAAAGGTTCGAATCCTTTCGGGTGCGCCATTTTTCTTTTTCTTTTTATTTCATTTTTGTGTTTATACTTAGATCGGTTTCGCCGATGGCGACTTACTTTTTCTTTGCTTGTGCAAAGCAAAAGTAAGCAAAAAGAAACACACCCCAACTTTGCCTTGTTTCCTGAAAATACTTTAATTTGCTTAACGGAAAATGGCTGAACTCGCTTCGCTCAGACAGACGCCATTTTCCTACAAATTAAAATATTTTCAGGCGGCAAACATGGGGCCCCCATTGGTGCAGTAACAAAATACCGTGGAATTGAATACCTAGCACTCTCGTACTGGGTTAAGCATGGAGACGCTACTCCGTAGCTTAAAAAATATCTATTTTCTCACCGCACTCTTACCCACACTCGATCAAAAATTGGGGCCCCGTCTGAACCGCCTTTGCGACTTGGCATTTTTAGCTAAATTTTGCATGTTTGAGCGCAGCGAGTTCAAAATTTAGCGTTAAGAAAATGCCAAACGAGCAAAGAAAAGCGGTGAAGTCGGGGTGTGCTTTTCTTTGCCTACTTTCTTTTGCACAAGCAAAAGAAAGTATGGTCGCCCATCGGGCGAAATCCGATTTAAAAAAACCAAAATTTGCAATAAAAAACAAAAAAACTAATTACATCTCCCCCATTTTATAGCAAAATACCCCAAAAGATCCCCAACAGGAAACAAACATGCTCGATCAAAACACACTCCAACATTACACCGCACTTATCTTTGACATGGACGGCACCATCATTGACACCATGCCGAGCCATGCGCTTGCTTGGCAAAAAGTAGGCGAAATCTTAGGTTACCCAATTACTGGCGAAATTATGTACGAACTCGGCGGGGCCACGGTGTCGATTATTGCCCAAGAAACCATGAAACGCCACAATATCCCAGAACAACACCTTGATGAAATGATCCGTTTAAAACGCCAATTCGGCTTTGAAATGGTGGAACAAAATGCTAGCCTACTCCCCGCCTTTGACATTATCAAAGCCAATTTTGGTAAAATCCCCATGGCACTCGGTACGGGTTCACATGGCGTGATGGTGGATTTATTACTGGATAAATTCAATTTACGTCAATATTTCAATGCGGTGGTAAATGCGGATCAAGTGACACATCACAAACCCCATCCCGAAACATTTTTACGTTGTGCTGAATTACTCAATGTCGATCCCACTCGCTGTTTGGTGTTTGAAGATGCGGATCTCGGCGTACAGGCAGGATTAGCAGGCGGAATGGACGTATTTGATGTCCGAATTAATCAAATTATCAACGCCAAATAAGCCAAAAAATGGTTGATTTTTTCACCGCACTGTTAGGCGAACATAGTCTGTATTTGATGTTTTTCAGTGCATTTTTAAGCGCCACAGTGCTACCCGGCAATTCAGAAATCGTTTTTCTCGCTCTCAGTGCCAAAATACAGATTATCGCCGAGCAGTATTTTAGTTTGCCTATTCTGCAATTATTGGCCACTGCCACCTTGGGCAACACACTAGGGAGTTTAACCACTTATTGGATCGGGCGTTGCTTTCCTTTTCCAGAAATAACGCTCGCTCAACAAAGCAAAGTGCGGTGGATTTTAGCCAACTTTTCTCGTTATGGCTCGCTATTATTGCTGTTAAGTTGGGTGCCTGTTTTGGGCGATTTACTTTGTGCCGTGGCAGGTTGGTTACGGCTAAATGTCTGGCAAAGCCTGCTATGTATGCTGATCGGCAAAGGCTTACGCTATTTATTTTTATTGAGTATCGTGATCGGTTATACTTTTTGGGCGTAAATGTGTAGAATATAAACAATCTTTAAATATCACAAAGGGAAAAATAAAATGAAATTAAGAAATTTGTTTATTGCAAGTGCTGTGGCTTTATTGTCAGTTGTATGTCACGCTGAAACTGTCGATTATAGTGGGATCTATAAAAAAGATAACTACACAATAACATTAGAAAAAATCAAAGATAATGAGTACGTTTTAACAGCTGATTTTAAAATTGTGAAATCCAGTACAAACGCCTTTGCAAAAGAAAATCGATTATATAATTCAAAAAATGAATTAATCGGAATATTTGACGGAAACAGCTACACAATTACAAATAGTGGAAGTGTTTACACAAAACAATAACAAAAAAAGCCCCTCACAAAGAGGGGCAAATATAACCTAAGGAACCAATTTTTTTATTATACAACTGCAAGTTGCTTGTAATATAAGACTTGCACAATCCCATAAAGTTCAAGCTTTTTTAAAAAAAAGGAAAAAATATGCCATTACTTGATAGTTTCAAAGTCGATCACACCATTATGCACGCTCCTGCGGTACGCATTGCCAAAACCATGACCACGCCAAAAGGCGATATTATCACGGTGTTTGACCTGCGTTTTTGCCAACCGAATAAAGAAATTATTTCCCCACGTGGGATCCACACCCTTGAACATTTATTCGCTGGCTTTATGCGTGATCATTTAAATAGCGATAACGTGGAAATTATTGATATTTCACCTATGGGCTGTCGCACCGGTTTTTATATGTCGTTAATTGGTACGCCTGACGAACAGCGTGTGGCGGACGCTTGGTTAAAAGCCATGCACGATGCGTTAGCGGTCAAAGATCAAAACACCATTCCTGAAATCAACGAATATCAATGCGGTTCATTCAAAGAACATTCCTTAGCGGACGCTCACAAAGCAGTACAACATGTGATTGATAAAGGCATTGGCATTAATAAAAATGAAGATTTAATGTTAGACGAGAAACTGCTTTATCCACAAGCATAAGGAAAAACAAGATGACAACTCTCGGTACCCCTTTAACGACAAAAGCGACCAAAGTCATGATGTTGGGTTCAGGTGAGCTTGGCAAAGAAGTGGTGATTGAATTAATGCGTTTGGGCGTGGAAGTGATCGCCGTGGATCGCTATGAAAATGCACCCGCTCAACAAGTGGCTCACCGTGCTTACACTATTTCTATGTTAGACGGCAACGCCTTGCGTGAGCTAGTGGAAAAAGAACAGCCAGATTATATCGTTCCCGAAGTGGAGGCCATTGCCACCGATACGCTGGTGGAATTGGAGCAACAAGGCTTTAACGTGATTCCGACCGCCAAAGCCACCAAACTCACCATGAACCGTGAGGGCATTCGCCGTTTGGCGTCGGAAGAATTGGGCTTGCCTACCTCGCCTTATCAATTTGTGGATAACCTTGCGGACTTTGAAAGTGCGGTGCAAAAAATCGGGGTGCCTTGTGTGGTCAAACCGATTATGTCCTCTTCTGGTCACGGTCAATCGGTAGTGAAATCTTTTGATGATGTCAAACTGGCTTGGGATTATGCGCAACAAGGCGGACGTGCTGGAGCGGGACGTGTGATTGTAGAGGGATTCGTTAAATTTGATTATGAAATCACCCTGCTCACCGTTCGTCATATTGGCGGTACATCATTCTTAGCCCCAATCGGGCACCGCCAAGAAGATGGCGATTACCGTGAAAGTTGGCAACCGCAAGCCATGTCAGACATTGCGTTACAAAAAGCCCAAACCATTGCGGAAAAAATCACTGGAGCTTTAGGTGGACGTGGGATTTTCGGGGTGGAAATGTTTGTCTGTGGGGATGAGGTGATTTTCAACGAAGTCTCACCACGCCCGCACGACACCGGCATGGTGACGTTAATTTCACAAGAACTTTCAGAGTTTGCGTTACATGCTCGGGCAATTCTCGGCTTGCCGATTCCACAAATCAACTTGATCAGTCCGTCTGCCTCAAAAGCCATTGTGGTAGAGGGCAAATCCAATCAAGTACAATTTGGCAATTTAGCGGAAGTCTTAAGCGAACCAAACACCGATTTACGCATTTTCGGCAAAGGCGAAGTGAACGGACACCGCCGTTTAGGGGTCATTTTAGCACGTGATGAAAGCGTGGAAAAAGCGTTGGACAAAGCGGTAAGATCCTATAATAAGTTAGACGTCACCCTTTAATTTTTCAAATGGAGCCTGTCAGTTGACAGGCTTTTTTATCACATTCTCAATTTCCACCACTTCCACAACTTCCACGATCTCTTTTTCTGTTATTTGAAATTTCACATTATAATTAATTAAATGCACGCCATAAATCCGATCCGAAACTTGCCCTTGCTGATAAGCAGGACGAGGATCCTGTTGCAACACTTCCGTAATAAATCGCCCAAAGTGCGGTTGAAATGTTTCGATTTTTTGCACCGCAGTTTGAGCGTTTGGGCTGAATTTTACCTGTAATAAGGCGGACGGTTTCTGTTGTGCAAAACCCGAAATTGCCCTAGGCTCGCTATCGGCATAGGCAATATAAGGTTTGATATCAAAAATGGGCGTGCCATTGACCAGATCCACCGCACCAAGATGTAACAACACTTTGCCTTGTGAACATTCAATTTTACGTAGTTCCACTTTCGATAAACCTAACGGATTTGGGCGGTGGGTAGAACGTGAGGCAAATACGCCTACTCGTTGATTGCCCCCTAAGCGTGGCGGTCGGACGGTGGGTTGCCATTTATCTTGTGCGATTTTATCAAATTGGAAAATCAACCATAAATGGCTAAATTGTTCCAGCCCCCTGACGGTTTCAGGCACATTATAAGGCGGCAATAATTCCACCACGCCGGTGCCATCTTGCACTAAGTTCGGTTGACGTGGCACGGCAAATTTTTCTTGATAGGGCGTGTGGATCACCGCCACCGGTTTTAAGTTCAACATCTTGTGTAATCTATGCTAAAATACATGCCCTTATCTTACCCGATAACCGCCCAAAGTGCGGTGTATTTTTTTTGGAATTTTTACATTCATGGCGACAATAAAAACTTGGTTCGATACCATTCGGCCTAAAACCTTACCTTTAGCGGTGGCAATTATTTTAACCGGTTCCGCCTTAGCACAATGGCATGGCACCTTGAGTTGGTCGGTCACGCTACTTTGTTTGCTCACGGCGACCTTGTTACAAATCGTCTCCAATTTTGCTAACGATTATGGCGATTATCAAAAAGGCTCCGATACCGCAGAACGTATCGGGCCGTTGCGTGGCATTCAGCAAGGTCAAATGACCGCCACCCAATTACGCAATGGCTTGATTGCGGTTTGTATTGCCAGTTTTGTTTCTGGTGCCAGTTTAATTGCGATTGCCTATGAAACCACGCAAGATTTGATTGCCTTTGCAATTCTCGGCATCTTAGCCATTTTCGCCGCCATTACCTACACGGTGGGCAAAAAACCCTATGGTTATTTAGGCTTAGGGGATATTTCGGTGTTCCTGTTTTTTGGTTTATTAGCTGTGTGCGGTACTTACTATTTGCAAGCCCATAGCCTAGATTGGTCGATATTCTTACCGGCCGCCGCCTGTGGTTTTCTCTCTACTGCGGTGTTAAATATCAATAATTTACGTGATATTGAACAAGATCGCAAAGCAGGCAAAAACACCTTAATTGTGCGTATTGGCCCTGAAAATGGACGGATTTATCACTGTCTATTATTAGCCAGTGCGGTGCTTTGTTATGCTGTTTTTGCGATTGTGCATAAGCCATTATTGCTGGTTATTATTGCGGTGATTGCCTTGTTATTAGCTAAACATGCTCGCTTTGTTTACCAACAAAAGGATCCGATGGCATTGCGTCCAATGTTAGGTAAAATGTCAATGTTGGCTTTACTTAGCACGGTTTTATTCAGTTTAGGCTTGCTAATTTTATAAGATCGGGCATATACTAAACGAAAATTTTGATATAAGGAAAATGCTATGCAAATTGATACGTCTTTACTCTGTGATATTTATCTTGATCAAGTGGATGTGGTGGATCCGATTTTTTCCAGTTTTGGTGGCGTGACAAATTTTTACGGCAAAGTCACCACGGTGAAATGTTTTGAGAAAAATGGCTTGATTGCAGAAATTTTAGAAGAGGACGGTGCCGGTCGAGTGCTTGTCATTGACGGTGGCGGTGCGGTGCGTCGAGCCTTAATTGACGCAGAATTGGCCCAATTAGCGGCAGATAACCGTTGGGAGGGCATTATCGTTTATGGTGCCATTCGTCAACTTGCAGAATTAGAAAATATTGAGATTGGTATTCATGCTCTCGCCCCAATTCCAGTGGGTGCAGATGAAGATAGTCAAGGGGAAAGTGATGTGCCAGTGAATTTTGCCGGCGTGACGTTCTTCCCTGAAGATCATGTGTATGCGGATTTAACCGGTATTATCTTATCCCAAGAACCTTTAGATTTAGATGAGCTAGAAAGCGAATAACACACAAAATAGTCATGAAGTGCGGTTAAATTTTGAAAAATTTTTAACCGCACTTTTTTATTTTATGATCGCCGTCACAAATCCATAAAAAAAGTATTGCTTTTTTTTAACAAGTTGCTAACGTGATATTGTTGATTGATTCAATACAAGGAGATTATGATGGAGTTCACCCCTGAGAAAAAAAACAGCCTAAACCCGAAAGGGATTATTCTGCTGTTAGATATTGTTTTATTTTTTGTGTTACTCAATGTGTTGCCCTTTGATCCAAAAGCGAACAAAGGCCTTGCCTTGCTGGCGTTTGTGGCGATTTTATGGCTCACCGAGGCATTGCATGTGACGATTACGGCAATTATCATCCCTATTCTGGCTATCGGATTAGGCTTAGTCACCACCAAAAATGCCTTAGTGGCCTTTGCTGACCCCACCATTTTCTTGTTCTTTGGTGGGTTTGCCTTAGCCACTGCATTGCATATTCAGAAACTGGATCGCTTAATTGCTAACCGTATTATGGCCTTAGCACGAGGACGCTTATTTGTTGCCACACTCTATTTGTTTAGCGTAACGGCATTCCTGTCCATGTGGATCAGCAACACGGCCACCGCAGCCATGATGTTGCCACTTGCCATGGGCGTATTAAGTCAGTTAGATCGTGAAAGAGAACATGGCACCTATATTTTCGTGTTATTAGGGATTGCATACAGTGCCAGTATCGGCGGTATGGGTACCTTAGTGGGTAGCCCACCGAATGCCATTGTGGCCTCGCAATTACATCTCACCTTTGCGGATTGGTTATGGTATGGGTTACCGATTATGATTGTGTTAATGCCATTAATGATTGGTACCCTTTATATCGTGTTTAAACCGAATTTAAACGTGCGTTTTTCTCAAACCTTTGAGCAAATTAGCATGACCAAAGATCGGGTAATTACCTTAATTATCTTTGTAGCGGTGGCTCTTTGTTGGGTATTCAGTAGTTCCATTAATCCAATGTTAGCCGGTTTGCTCGGTTTAGAGGGCAAAATTGCTAGCTTTGACAGCGTGGTGGCGTTATTGGCTGCGGTGTTAATTGTGGTCTTTAATGTGGCCTCTTGGAAACAAATTCAAGACAATACTGAATGGGGTGTATTAATGCTGTTCGGCGGTGGCTTGACGTTGAGTGCGGTGTTAAAAGATTCCGGTGCGAGTAAAATCATGGCGGACGGTATCGTGTTTGCCATTCAAGGTGGACATTACTACATTATCGGCTTAGTGGTGGCGGCCTTTATTATTTTCTTAACCGAATTTACCTCCAATACCGCCAGTGCCGCCTTGTTAGTGCCAATCTTTATTTCTATCGCCGAAGCCTTAGGTATGCCACCGATTGGGTTAGCCTTAATTATCGGTTTAGGTGCCTCTTGTGCCTTTATGTTGCCAGTGGCCACACCGCCGAATGCTATTGTGTTTGGTACCGGTGAAGTGAAACAAAGTGAAATGGTACGTGTGGGGATTATTTTAAATCTCGTCTGCGTGTTTGTGATTGCAACCTTTGGTTATTTGTTCTGGTTAAGTTAATACCTTGCAACACAAAAAAAGGGTTTTGCCTTACCGCAAAACCCTTTTTATTATAGCTAGACAACGTTTAGCTATAACAAAACCCCAGTTTTCACTGGGGTTAATTTTATCAAATAGAATCCAAAAACAGATTATTTTGTACCTGGAATACTGAAACGTTTGTTGAAACGTTCTACACGACCACCCGTGTCAACCACACGTTGTTTTCCTGTGTAAAATGGATGACAGTTGCCACAAACGTCTAAGTTTAAATCTTTGCCCACAGTTGAGCGAGTTTTGATTACGTTACCGCAAGAACATGTTGCAGTCACTTCTTTATATTCTGGGTGAATACCTTGTTTCATAGAAAACCTCAAATTGAAGCCATGTCGCTATAAGAACTATCCGAATTGAATATTCAAACACCACATGTGATTAATAATACGCTATCGAATTTTTGATTCAAATTCTGAAAGCACGAAAAAGATGACAAATTATACCGAAAAAAAGGAATTATTCAAGGGAGATTTTGTGCAAATATGTCTTAAACCAATGAATTCCATCTTCCATATCAAAATCTTTGGTATTATTTGAGTGGGCGATTTTTTCTTTAGTAAGGATACGATAATGAGGGATCGCAAGATTGGGATTGATCAATGGCGTCCACTGTCCTAAATTAGGTTCACAGTTGGCGAAAAAACTAATTAACGGTTTGTTGAACGCACAAGCTAAATGGAGTGATCCTCCGTCTACCGCAATGACGAAATCACTACTCGCTATCAAACTGAAAAATTCGGTTAAGCTCGTTTTTGGGGAGCATTGTATGGCTATTTCTGGGGCTGCTTGACACAATGTTTGTGCATATTCATTGGCGGTGGCGGTGTAGCTTAGTAGGCATTGTACTTTTTTGCATAGATCCTCAGATATTGCTTTCCGTAAAAAAGTCGCAAGTTCTTGTGGTGGGATCTGGCGTTTACTTCCTTGAGGGCAAAGCAATAGACGTATTTTGTGTGTTGACCAAAGTGCGGTAATATTTTCAGGTATTTTTTCGGGCATCTGAATGTCACTGCAAGGTGCGGGTAAATCTACGATTTCAGCGAGGAAAGAATGGCTTAAATAATGGCTTAACGGCGCATTATCTGCTTGCGGTGAATGGTAGTCATAATTTTTTATGTTATTGAGATTATAGTGCTTTTTATTATATTTGCGAAAGATCCAAATCCATTTTGGCTTGAGCAGCAAATCGGCAAATAAAGAGGATGAATTGAAATTATTTTCAAAATCCAATAATAAATCCCATTGTTTACGCTGTTTCAAATAATTCCCTAATTTTCGTGGGATCAACTGGTCGACAACCGGGCAATGGGCAAAAATCGCTTGATTAGTTGGGCTAACCAATACACCAATTTTGGCTTGTGGAAAAGCGGACTTGAGTTGTTTTAGATGGGCAGTATGCACTACGGCATCACCTAGTGCATAACCTAAAGGGCGAAACAAAATTGACTTGACATGCTGAGGCTGAAATGTTTCATTTGTCTTGTCTTGTCTTGTCTTGTCTTGTCTTGTCTTGTCTTGTCTTGTCTTGTCTTGTCTTGTCTATTCGGTAATAACGCCACTAATAATTTTTTAAATAGGCTCATAAAATTATTCTCATAAAATCGTTCTAAAAAATAAAAACTGAGCTGATTATATCTTAAAATTTTCCGCTATAATACCGATCAATTTTATTCCACAGAGAAAAATAAATGCAAATTGTTCGTGTCGCTTTAAATGTTCCGCTTATGCGTTGTTTTGATTACCTTTTACCACAAAAGGTAAGCATTCAAATCTGCGTGCGAGTGCTTGTGCCTTTTGGCGCACGAAAATTAGTGGGCGTGGTGGTAGAACTGCCCGAAACGTCGGATTTGCCACCAGAACAACTCAAACAAGTAATCGAAGTACTTGATGAACAATCTATTTTTAGCGAGCAATCATGGAAATTATTGCATTGGGCGGCAAATTATTATCATGCGCCGCTTGGTGAAGTGTTATTTTCGGCGTTACCAGTGAAATTGCGGAACGGTGAAAGTGCGGCGCAAAAATCGAAAATTTTGTGGAAAATCACCGCACTTGGTGAGCAAGCCTTGCAATCTCGCGCATTGGCACGTGCTAAAAAACAACAAGAGGCGTTGCAAGCCTTGACGGTGTCAGCGTTGGAAAAAGGCAATAATGATTTTAGTTCAGCCATTTGGTCTGCTTTAAAAGAAAAGCAATTTATTGAAGAAATTGAGCAACTTGTTCAGATAAAAACGTGGCAACAAACCTTAGGTGATTTGCCTGTGGCGAAAGCGGAAAATCGGTTAACGTTAAATAAGCAACAGGCGTTAGCGTTTACTCAGGTGATGTTTCAGCAAGGGTTTGGGGCGTTTTTGTTAGACGGGGTGACGGGGTCGGGCAAGACGGAAATTTATTTACAACTGATCGAAGAAACCCTAAAAAAAGGCAAGCAAGTGTTGGTATTGGTGCCTGAAATTGGCTTGACGCCACAAACGGTGCAACGGTTTCAATCTCGTTTTCATGTGGAAATTGACGTTTTGCATTCCAACTTAAACGATACGCAACGTTTGAATGTGTGGCAACGGGCGAAAACGGGGCAAAGTGCGGTGATTATTGGCACGAGATCGGCGTTGTTCACGCAATTTGCTGCGTTAGGGCTGATTATTTTAGATGAAGAACATGACAGCTCTTTCAAACAACAAGACGGTTGGCGCTACCACGCTCGAGATTTGGCGGTGGTGTATGCAAAACAGTTAGGCATTCCAGTATTGATGGGCAGTGCGACGCCGAGTTTAGAAACGGTACAAAATGCCCTTATGGGTAAATACCAACATTTATTGTTATCCAAGCGGGCGGGAAATGCGAGCATGGTGCAGAGTCAGGCCATTGATTTAAAAAGACAGAATGTCATCAATGGGTTATCCATTAGCTTATTGAAGAAAATGGACGAGCATTTACAAAAAGGCAATCAGGTATTGCTGTTTTTAAATCGCCGTGGCTTTGCTCCTGTTTTGTTATGCCATGAATGCGGTTGGATGGCGGAATGCCAACATTGCGACAAGCCGTTAACCTATCATCAACATCAGCGTGCTATGCGTTGTCATCATTGTGCCTCACAACGCCCCATTCCACGGCAATGTGCCCATTGTGGCTCAACCAATTTGGTCACCACAGGGCAAGGCACGGAGCAGTTAGAACAGACGCTACAAGAACGTTTTCCACAATACGGCATTACTCGAATTGATCGAGACAGCACGGCGCGCAAAGGCAAATTGGAAAGCCATTTAAACGATATTCAACAAGGGAAAAGCCAGATTCTCATTGGCACACAAATGTTAGCCAAAGGGCATCATTTCCCCAATGTGACCTTGGTGGCGTTAATCAATGTGGACAGTGGGCTGTTTTCGGTGGATTTTCGCGCGGAAGAACGTTTGGCACAGCTTTATATTCAAGTGGCAGGGCGTGCGGGACGGGCAGAAAAGCAAGGCGAAGTGGTATTACAAACCCATTATCCTGAACACCCGTTATTACAATGCTTATTGCAACAAGGCTATCCAGCTTTTGCGCAAGAGGCCTTGCAAACCCGCAAAATAATGGGCTTACCGCCCTTTAGTTCGCAAGCCTTATTTAAGGCACAAAGTCGCCAAAGTGCTGAGGCAGAGCGTTGTTTACAACAAATCGCTGATTATTTCTTGCAATGGAAACAGGCCAAAAATCAACCGCAGTTACAAATTCTCGGCGCCATGCCGGCACCTTTTGCCAAAAAAGCGGATCAATATCGTTGGCAGTTGCTGTTGCAACACCCGCAGCGTCGTGTATTACAGCAAGCCTTACGGGATTTTTATACGATGCCTGTTGAAAAATCGGGGCAAGTGCGGTTAAATTTAGACGTGGATCCGCAAGATCTGTCGTAATTTTCTAGCCAAATGCGCAATAATTGAGTAAAATTAGCGATTATTTTATCATTATTACTGTTCAAACAACCTATTATCGGAATATTATTGTGGCACAACGGGATTACGCCGCGCGTAGCGGTTCAAGAAAGAAAAAATCAGGCGTCAATAAATCACTCTTATTAACCCTTGCCATTGGCATTGTGTTGGTATTTGGGGTCGCGCTTTATTTGTTGAAAGAAAAAGCACCAGAGCCAGTGGTACAGAAAACCCCAACAGCCAGCCAAGAAGAAAAACATAAAAGCCAGTTGCCAAGCCGTATTGAGGAAACCTTTTCTTATATTAAAGAATTGGAAAGCCGTTCTATTACGCATAATCAGCCCGCCGAATTAAACGCCAGTCAAAAAGCCGAGTTAAAACGTTTACAGGAAGAAGAACAAGCCAGACAGGCTGCTTTGGAAAAACTCAAACAAGCCGAGGCCGCAAAAGCGGCGGCCGCAGAAAGTGCAGCAACGCAAGCAACAGCCAATGTGGTGGATGCGAAACCGGCCGAGGTGAGTGAGGAAAGTAAACTAAAAGCGGAACAAGAACGTCAAGTGGCCGAGAAAAAATTAGCGGAACAACGTAAAGCCGAGCAGAAAAAAGCGGAGCAAGCGAAAGCGGAACAAGCGAAAGCAGAAACCGCTAAAAAAGCGGAAAGCAAGAAAACCGAAACGCCTAAAAATACGGGTAAATTTGGTCTACAATGCGGCGCCTTTAATGACCGTGCAAAAGCAGAAAGTTTACAAGCCCGTTTAGCCATGGCAGGCTTGAATGCACGGATTACCGAAAGCGGTAAATGGAACCGTGTGGTGGTGGGGCCGATTGGTGATCGTCCGGCCGCGGTGTCTGCACAACAACAAGCCAGCTCGATAACAGGTTGTGTGGTAATTGGGATGTAGATCAGAGGACAGAGGACAGAATAAAAAGACAGAAAAAATTTCTGTCTTTTTTGTTGCTTAATTTTTGAAAATCATTAAAATGAACGAACGTTCATTCATTGTAAATGGAGTAAATTGCGTAAACTAGCCGATTTAGGCTAGTTTATTGTTTTTAATCAATTAGTTATGGGATTTTATGCAACATCCTGAATCAGAAATGGCGGAGCAGATTTTTATTGCAACGGAAAAATTAATGGCGGAATATGGCTTGCCTTATCTTTCCATGCAAAAAATTGCGAAAGAAGCCAACATATCTGCTGGTACAATTTATATTTACTTTAAAAGTAAAGAAGAATTGTTAGAGCAGTTTGCTCGGCGTGTGTTTTCCAGCTTTCAACGAGAAATTGCCAGAAACGTGGACGAAAGCAAGCCTTTTTTTGAGCAATATAAACAAATGTGGTTAAACATCTGGTCGCATTTGTTAAAAAATCAAATGATGGTGGCCAATATTCATCAATATCGTGCCTTACCCAAATTTAATGAAATTTGTCAGGAATTGGATAACCAAAATCTTTGGACAAGTTTTTGTAATAAAGCAAAACAAGCGGAGGTAATTTGTGATTTACCCGCGGATATTTTGTTTTCCATTAGTTTAGAAAGTGCGGTGAAATTATCCTTTAGAATGTTAGATTCTCGCGATAAAAACGCCCTTTCGGATGAAATCTTAGATGTGATTATTGAAAGAACGTGGCGTTCTATTCAAAAAGAAATTTAATTAGTTAGTTATTTACGGAGTTTTTATGACCCAAATTCAAACAAATAAGCCAAAACGTAGCCATGCTTTCTTATTGAAAGTGGGTTTGCTCGTGGCGGTCATTATTTTTATCGGTGTAATTGGTATGAATATGTTTAAAAACAAAATGATTGCCAATGCTATTGCCAATATGCCGGAATCAGTCAATCCTGTGACCGCCATGGAAATTACGGCTAAAGAATGGACGCCAGTGATTACCTCAACCGGTCTTGTTCGTCCGAATCAAGGGGCAATGTTAAGTGCAGAGGCCTCTGGCACCGTGAAACGTATTCTCGTTCAATCAGGCCAAACAGTGAATAAAGGGGATGTGTTGGTTGAATTAGATAATGATGTGGAAGTGGCCACCTTGCGTGCGACCGAAGCCCAATTACCGGCACTTCGCTTAACTTATCAACGTTATGCTAACTTATTGAAAACCCAATCTGTTTCGCAAACCGAATTTGATAATGCGAAAGCCAGCTATGATCAAGTGGTGGCCACCATCAATTCCTTAAAAGCCGCCGTTGAACGTCGTAAAATCGTGGCACCTTTTGCGGGTAAATTGGGGATTGTGAAAGTCAATGAAGGACAATATATCACCGTGGCCACCGAGATTGTGCGTGTAGAAGATACTTCATCTATGAAAGTGGATTTTGCCCTATCACAAAAACTGTTAGAAAACATTAAAGTGGGTCAAAAAGTCACCGCTACCGCAGACGCGCGTTTGGGTGAAACCTTTGCCGCACGTGTCACAGCCATTGACGCGGGTATCAGTTCATCTACTGGTTTAGTGGATGTGCAAGCGACCTTTGAACCAACTGACGGTCACAAATTACTTTCCGGTATGTTCACTCGCTTAAATATTGCCATGCCGACAAAATACAACCAAGTGGTAATTCCACAAGTGGCCGTAAGCTACAATATGTACGGTGAATTTGCTTATGTGTTGCAACCCTTAAGTGATGAAGATAAACAAAAATTAGCCGATAGTCCGACATTAGACAAAACCTATCGTGTGAAACAAGTGACGGTGAAAACCTTAGATCGCCAAGGCATTTATGCCCATATTAATCCGGGTGATTTAAACATTGGTGATAAAGTTGTTACCGCCGGTTTCCAACGTATTAGCAACGGCAGTTTAGTGGTTGTTAAGGATAAAGATGGCGTGGGTACAGAGCAACCAGCCGACAAAACCAATTTATAATTTAAGGGTGTAAATGAATGAAATTTACTGATATTTTTATTAAACGCCCGATTTTGGCGATTTCGATTAGTTTGTTGATCGTAATTCTCGGTCTGCAAGCAATTTCGAAATTGTCGGTGCGTGAATATCCAAAAATGACCACCACGGTAATCACGGTAAGTACCACTTATGCGGGGGCGGATGCCAATTTGATTCAAGCCTTTGTGACATCTAAATTGGAAGAAGCCATTGCGCAGGCGGATAATATTGACTATTTATCTTCCATCAGTAGTCCGAGTTCATCTCAGATTACGGTGAAAATGAAATTAAATACCGATCCGAGTGCTGCGTTGGCGGATGTGTTAGCAAAAGTTAACTCGGTGCGATCTGAATTGCCAAGTGATATTGATGACCCATCCATTACCTCCTCAACGGGTGGTTCGGGCTTGATGTATATTGGTTTTTTATCGGATAAACTCGATTCAAGCCAAGTGACCGACTATATTCAACGTGTGGTAAAACCGCAGTTGTTTACGGTGCAAGGGGTAGCAAAAGTCAATATTTATGGGGGAGCAGAATATGCTATGCGTATTTGGCTTGACCCACAAAAAATGGCCTCGCAAAATCTGTCTGCGCCACAAGTCATGAGTGCGTTAGCCGCCAATAACATTCAAACCGCGGCAGGTAGCTCAAACGGTTACTACAATGTTTACAAAAATAAAGTCGAAACCACCACGACCACCATTGAACAACTGAGCAACTTAATTATTGACACAGATGGCACCGACCTTGTGCGTTTGCGTGATGTGGCCACCGTTGAGTTAAATAAAGAAAGTGATGATACACGTTCCAGTGCAAATGGTCGTGAATCGGTGGTTATCGGGATTGAACCGACCTCGGACGCCAACCCATTAGACGTGGCCAATGATGTTTATCCTGTGTATGAACAAATTAAAAAACAAATGCCGGATAGTATTTCATCCGTTATTCTTTATGACCGTACTATTGCCATTAACAGCTCGATTAATGACGTAATCCATACCATTGTGGAAGCCGTGGTGATTGTATTAATCGTTATCTTAGCGTTTATCGGTTCATTCCGTGCCATTATTATTCCCATTATCACCATTCCAATTTCCATCATTGGGGTATTGTTCTTAATGCAAGGTTTTGGTTTCTCCATTAACTTGATGACCTTATTAGCCATGATTTTAGCTATCGGGTTGGTGGTGGACGACGCCATTGTGGTATTGGAAAACGTAGACCGTCATATCAAAGAAGGTGAAACCCCATTCCGTGCGGCGATTATCGGGACACGTGAAATTGCCACGCCGGTTATTTCCATGACCATTGCCTTAATTGCGGTGTATTCCCCAATGGCATTAATGGGCGGTATTACAGGGACATTGTTTAAAGAATTTGCCTTAACCCTTGCCGGTTCGGTATTTATTTCAGGTGTGGTGGCATTAACCTTATCACCAATGATGTCAGGTGCCATGTTGACCGATCAGCACAGCAGTTTTGAACAACGTGTTAATCGTACGCTAAATAAAGTGACCGATATTTATGGTTATTTGTTACACCTGATCATGGCGTCTCGTAAAGCGATTTTGTTATTCTCCGTGATCATTTTCGGTACGATTCCCGTATTATTAAATTCCCTTTCCAGCGAATTAACGCCGGCAGAAGATAAAGGGGCATTTATGAGTTTGGCGTTTGCACCGTCGAATATGAACGTGGATTATATTCAACAAGCCGCCAAACAATATGAACACATTATCAATGAAACCGAAGAAAACCAATTCTCGTTGGTGATTGCAGGGGCGCCGACATCCAATAAAGCCTTGATTATCACCACGTTAAAAGATTGGAAAGAGCGTAGCCGTAAACAACCGGAAGTCATGAATGAGTTAAATGCCAAAGCAAAAGCCATTCCAGAACTCTCGATTACCAACTTCGCCATGCCTGAAATTGATACAGGGGAGCAAGGGGCAAGCGTTGGGATAGTGTTAATGACCCCAAATGACAATAAAGAGTTAGCTCAGGTTTCACAAGAATTTATGCAAAAAATGCGTGATTCGGGCTTATTCGTGTTTATGAATGTTGACTTAACATACGATACCGCGCAAATGACCATTACCGTGGACAAAGAAAAAGCGGGTGCCTATGGCGTGAGCATGTCAGCGATTTCTAACACCTTAGGCAGTTATTTATCTGCTGCCACCATTACGCGCGTGGATATTGACGGCCGTGCCTATAAAGTGATTTCACAAGTAAAACGTGATGATCGTTTATCACCAGAAGCCTTTAATAACTATTATGTGTCTGCGTCAGACGGTACCAGTGTACCATTAAGTAGCTTGCTTAACTTTACCCTTGAACCCCAACCGGTTTCCTTGGGTAAATTCAGTCAGTTAAATGCAGCGACGATTAGTGCCGTACCTGCGCCAACCACCAAAGTGGGGGACGCCGTGGCTTGGTTACAAGCTGCAGCAAAAGAGTTACCAAAAGGTTATACCTATGACTTTAAAGGCGAATCTCGTCAGTTAGTACAAGAAGGTAGCTCCCTTGGTGTGACTTTCGCCCTTGCGGTTGTCATCATCTTCTTAGTGTTAGCCATCCAATTTGAAAGCTGGCGTGACGCCACGGTGATCTTGATCTCCGTGCCGTTAGCCTTAAGTGGCGCCTTGTTAGTGTTAAATATCCTCAGCCTATTAGGCGTCACAGGGGTGACACTCAACATTTACTCTGAAGTCGGTTTGATTACCTTGGTCGGCTTAATCACTAAACACGGTATCTTAATGTGTGAAGTGGCATTAGAAGAACAATTACATCATGGCGCAAGCCGAATTGACGCAATTGTGACCGCCGCCCGTCAACGTTTACGCCCAATCTTAATGACCACCGCAGCCATGATTGCCGGCTTGATTCCGTTGCTTTATGCCAGCGGTGCCGGTGCGGTCATGCGTTTCAGTATGGGTATTGTCATCGTGGCAGGTTTGGCTATCGGTACATTGTTTACCTTATTCGTCTTGCCAGTGATTTACTCTTACATTGCAAGCGAACACAAACCGTTACCTGAGTTTGATGAAAATGCACCGCGTGTGAGTGGTGGAAGTCATCACTAAAATTAACGCAAAATAAACCGCGGTTTTTAACAAATCTGTATCTGTTTAGGGTACAGATTTTTTTATTTTTGTGATCTTGATTCCAAAAAACGCACAAGAAACTGGCATGCTTTCGAGAATTTGCTAGAGTGAACGCTAGTTGATCACCAACAAGGAGAAAATGGGTATGTTTAATTTATTTCGTCAACCCTACGAAAACGACACTTTAAATGATTGGGCCAAGCTCAGTGTAGATATCGCGAAAGTTGCAATTTTAGCCGTTCCTGTTATGCTATATGGAGATATGTCAATGCTAGGAAAAATAGGTAATTCTATTTTACTGAGTGCAGGTGCTTATTTGGGGCTATACATGGGAAGAAGATTTCATCAACAGAAAGAGGAGAATAAATATGGGAAGTTGGGTTAACGAATGGACACCAGGATTAATGGTGTTTGTTGGAATAATGTTTGCAGGAGCGATTTTTGCCAGTCGTCTTTCAAAAGATAGTGTTTCAAATAAAGATAAGGACAAAGAGAAACATTAAGGTTGAGGCTTAAAATAGGACACGTTTTGTGTCCTTTTGTTTTTGTAATCATTGCTTATCCCCTTACATCATTGTAAAATATCATTTAATGATACAGGGGAAATAAAATGAATATGAGATTGCAAGTTAAAACATGGGGCAATAGTAAAGCCATTCGTTTGCCAAAAGATTTTACTCAAACCATGAATTTAGAAGTGGGCGATTTCTTGGAATTAGCCAGAATTGATGATCAAACGATCAAATTAGTTGTTGTCCCAACTAAACCAAAACAAAAAAGATTAACCCTAGCGGAACGCATTGCCATGACATCAATGGATACCTTACCAGTTTGTGATGAATGGGATTTGCTTGAACCTGTTGGGGAGGAAATTTAAATGCCAAGAACCCATTTTTTTAAACGGGGTGATATTATTATGATCTGTTTAAATCCTGTTGTTGGGAAAGAAATACAGGGAGAATATCGCCCCGCTTTGGTATTGAGCGACAGTGATTTTCACCAGTTGGGTTTTATGATGATCGCCCCCATTACACAAGGAAATGCAGGGCTTGCGCGTGAACATGGTTTTGCGGTGACATTAAGCGGGACAGCCTGTAAAACACAAGGTGTCGTTTTAGCCTATCAGGCAAGGATCATTGATTTTAGAAATAGAGGAGCGAAAAAAATTGAAACCGCCCCTGATTATATTTTGTCCGAAGTGCAAGATATTGTGGAAGCTATTTTAAAGGATTAGTTTAATCACCAAAACCGTGAACAGGACAGGTTTCATGTCCTTTTGTTTTTTTTACCCTCACCCTAGCCCTCTCCCAAAGGGAGAGGGGATTATCGTTGGATAAGTCATCAATCTAAACACTTCCCCCGTTCAGTCCCCTCTCCCTTTGGGAGAGGGTTAGGGTGAGGGTTCCATTTCTAAACTTCGCCTTTTTCCACCGCACTTTTCTCTTTCCCCATAAAAAATCCCCATTTTTGCTTAAAAACCACAAAAAATATACGTATTTTGCGTTAATTTTGAACAACGCTTTATCGGTTCAGCTCACAAAATTCAAAAAAAATTTACAAATGAGATCTATTTCTATTTGCAATCACAAAAAAGAATCGTTACCATTAGCGCCGAGATGTTAAGTTTGAATGCTAATTTAACGGATTGGTTTTCAGATTTAACGGAAAAAAAATTTGAAAATCACATGGAGAATTTTAGCAATGCGTGACTTACACTATCAATCAATCAATCAATCAATCAATCAATCAATCAATCAAGCCATTTTAATCCATTCAAATTAACCGCAATCGCTTCTGCGATCTGTTTAGCTTCTGTTTTAACCGCTTGCTCAAGCAGTCACCCCGTTGAAGTGAACAACGGCGTGCCACAAGTTTCAGACAATGGCACGGGCACTGGTAGTGGTACGGGTGGAGGCACGGGTAGTGGCACGGGGAATGGCTCTGGTCCAACTGTCCAGCCATCAGACCTTGTAGACTCTTCCGAAGCCAAACTTTCCACCGCAGAATATCCGCGTGGCAAAATTGCGGCCGGCACCTTAACCGTGACAGGAAGCTATGCGGAACGGTTACATGGTGGCAAAGCGGAAGCGCCAATTAACCAATCTTCACATGCGGTAGCAGATACTAGCATGGCCAATACGGAACATTTGAGTTTAAGCAAAGATACCGAAGTGGTAGAAAAAGACGAAAAAGCCGTGTGGGATACCGCGAATATGACGGAGCGTTTAGCTGAAGCCAGAAAAGCTAACCAAGATTTCTTTGATTTTAGTGACGGTGACAGAGCAGGCTCCAATAAATGGGGTTATTTAGCCTCCATGCGGATTTACGGTACCAACCTTGACACTGCACAATGGGGTATGACCGTCGCAACATCAGATGGATCAAAAAAAGGCGATTATGTGTATGCGCAAGGTTATGCTACTGATAAGTCACAAATTCCAAATGCTGGTTCAGCCACTTATAAAGGGCGTGCTATTTTGTCCGTAGATGAAGCGGGCAAATACTACGATCGAGACCATAACAACCATAACCATGCGGTGAAAAATATCCGTGCAGGAGACGCACAATTTGAAGTGGATTTTGCGAACAAATCCCTTGCAGGTACAATTACGCCTTCCGCGGGGACGTATTTCTTCGATCCTGTGGAAAGCAACAATTTTGATCCCATTTCCTTATCCGCCAAAATTGAAGGCAACCGCTTTACTGGTACCAAAGACGGCACGGCGACCAACGGACAATTCTATGGTGAAAATGCGCAAGAAATGGCAGGGGTATTTTCTAATACCGATAAAAATCTGTTAGGGTCTTATGGGGCGAGAAAAGCCACCGAGGGAGATACATCAGGCATTGTCGAGCCAGAGGTAGTGCCAGAAGTTGAGGATAGCAAACTTGTTGGGGTAAGACGGAGTTCATACTACACTCCTATTCCAGATCATGAAAAAAGTCACTATCAAGTTGTTAATGACATCTTTGATGTTACTTCCATAGAAGAATATGGGGAGAGAATATTTGTTCATTATATATCTCAAAGTGATGAAAACCGGAAAGATAGAGAATCATTTGTCCCTCCTAAACTTGATGAGTTACTGAAAGATGACAATGTACAGAAAAATGGAAGAAATGCCGATTATAGTACTGTTACCAATAATTTAGTTTATTACGATGGATTAGGTTATATCTACGTTGATAATGCAAATAATACCTATCTGCTTAACTTAAAAGAAGGTACGGTGATGAGACGAAGTAACAGTGGTAGTAACATGTTATATTATGGCACTACCACACCGAAAGCCAATATTCCAACCGAAGGGGAAGTCAGTTACAAAGGATTATCCTCCGTGCAAATTATCCGACTTACCAATAAAGAGGGTGAGTGGGGTAAAGGTGAATATACCTACAATAGTGGTATGACAGGTACTGTTGATTTTAAAGCCGATTTTGCCAATAAAAAAATTACGGGAACTGTAACACCAGATGCCAAAATTGCAAGTACTAACATGCTCGTAAAAAATATTGAACAAGATTATCAAGATGAACGTGTGAAAATGTTCTTTGATTATGCTGGTAAAGACATCAAATTAACGTCCAATATGAATGGAGCAAGTTTCGCTGGCACAGATAAAGACAGCGGATATACAATGAAAGGGATTTTCGTTGGCGATCATGCAGATGAAATGATTGGTGAGTTCCATAAAGATGGAAAAGCAGTAGATGGTGTTTCTGACCATGTTAATGGCGTATTTGGTGCAACCAAACAATAACGGTTAAATACCCTCACCCCCGCCCTCTCCCAAAGGGAGAGGGAGTTGAATGGCGGTTTTAATATTTAAAGCGCGGTTAAAAAAAACAGGTTTATTTTTCACCGCACTTTTTCTCAGAAAACAGAAAACCGTCCCCTCTCCTTTGGGAGAGTGTTGAATGGCGGTTTTCATATTTAAAGCGCGGTTAAAAACAGGTTTATTTTTCACCGCACATTTTCTTAGAAAACAGAAAACCATCCCCTCCCCTTTGGGAGAGTGTTGAATGGCGGTTTTCATATTTAAAGCGCGGTTAAAAAAGCAGGTTTATTTTTCACCGCACATTTTCTTAGAAAACAGAAAATCGCCCCCTCTCCTTTGGGAGAGTGTTGAATGGCGGTTTTCATATTTAAAGCGCAGTTAAAAAAACAGGTTTATTTTTCACCGCACTTTTTCTCAGAAAACAGAAAACCGTCCCCTCTCCCTTTGGGAGAGGGTTAGGGTGAGGGTAAATCATTATAAAACAAGGAAGAACCCATGAAATTCAAACTCAATAAACTCACTTGCGCCCTGTTGCTCGGTTGCACCGCCACGGCCTTTGCAGAACAAAGTGTTCAACTGGACACCATTCAAGTCACCGCGGAAGAACAGCTTAAACAAAGCCTTGGTTCCTCCGAAGTGCGCGCAGCAGAAATCGAAAAACAAGGCGTGGCCAACGATATTTCAGAAATCGTGCGTAAACAACCGGGGGTAAACCTCACCGGAAACTCCGCCTCGGGACAGCGGGGCAATAATCGCCAAATCGATTTGCGCGGTATGGGGCCGGAAAATACTTTAATTTTAGTGGACGGCAAACCGGTGCGTTCGCGTAATTCCGTGCGATACAGTCGCCGTGGCGAGCGGGACACCCGCGGGGATTCCAACTGGGTGCCGGCGGAATTGATTGAACGCATTGAAGTGTTCCGCGGCCCTTCAGCCGCACACTATGGTGACGGCGCCGCGGGCGGGGTGGTGAATATTATCACCAAAAAACAATTCGACCATTTCTCCGGCAGTTTAAACACCTATTACGCCCGCCCTTATAACGAAGAAGAAGGCGACAACCGCCGAGTGAATTTAAATATCATGACCCCGCTCGGCGAACATTGGGGCTTGCGTTTATACGGCAACTACAACAAAACCGACGCGGACGCGTGGTATATCAATGTGATTCCTTATGCAGAACGCTATCACCGCTTGCCAAGTACCTTTTACGCCGGACGCGAAGGCGTGCAAAACCGCGACGCCAATGTGTTGTTGCGTTATAGCCCAAATGAAAATCATCTTTTTGATGTTGAATACGGTTACAGCCGACAAAATAATATTTACGCCGGCGATTCGCAACGTAGCACCTCCAGCCATTCCTCCTTATTGGGGTCCAATGCCAATAACCGCACCGACGATTTAATTGGCAATGCCACCAATATTATGACCCGCAACACCGCCTCGCTGACCTATTCTGGCAAATGGGGCAATGTGTCCAATAAAAGCTATGTGCAATATGAACACACCAGCAATAACCGCTTGAACGAGGGCTTGAACGGCGCGTCCGAGGGTTCCATTGAACGCGTGCGGGAATGGGTGGAAAGCAAATTGCACAGTTGGGACGTGAAAAGCGAGACTTTTGTGGAAATTAACAGCAAAATGCCACAGGTGTTGACCTTCAGCGTAGGCTATGCGCAAGCCCATTTAGACGATCCAAATATCGGACGCGTGTCCCATTATGGCATTGGCGGCAACACACGGCGCGATTCCAATTATCGCACTAAACGCTGGAGCTTTAACGTGGAAGATAATATTGGCGTGACGGAGAAATTGACCGTGGTGCCGACCTTGTCCCTTGAACATCACAATGTGGTGGGATCGAGCGTCAATCCGGCGTTAAATATGTGGTATGAGTTAACCGACAATCTGACCTTAAAAACCGGGATTGCGCGTGCCTATAAATCGCCGAATATTCACCAACTGGCGCCAAATTCACGGATTTATAGCGTCGGCGGGGGCTGTTATGGTTACGGACCTTGTTACATTGAGGGCAATGAAAACCTGAAAGCGGAAAGCAGTATCAACAGCGAAATTGGCTTGGAATATAAAAATGATTGGCTCAACGGCAGTATCACCTATTTCAACAATGATTACCGCAATAAAGTGGATGTGAATCATACCTTCTATAATCATGATTCGGCCCAGAATGTGTATATTTTCCAATACCACAATGTGCCAAAAGCCTTAGTGCGCGGTTTAGAAGGGACATTAAACTTCTTGTTTAATGACAAGTTCCGTTGGTATAATAACTTCACCTATATGAACAAATCCATTAACAAAACCACCGGCGAGCCGTTGTCCATTGTGCCGAAATACACCATTAACAGCAGTTTCCATTGGGCGGTAACGGACAAACTCGACACCGAAGTGTCTGCCACCTTCTACGGACGGCAAAACACCAAAGTGTTACGCAATGATGGTTCTGGCTTTGTTCAAGGTGAAGAACGCCCTGCCTACGCCATTTGGTCGGTGGGCGCACAATATCACTTCAACAAGAATTTCAATATTCGAGCGGGGGTGAAAAATGTGTTTGACAAAAACCTCTACCGCACCGGTAGTGGCGCCAACACCTACAATGAAGCAGGCCGCACCTTTTATATGGGATTGGGCGTGAATTTTTAGGTTGGTGTAGGTTTTGGCTTAATAGACAAAATGATTGCTAAGTAGTGAGTTAAAGCCTTATAGTATAAGGCTTTAACTTGCTTTCAAAATTATGAACAAAAAAATTGACCATTTTGTTTAAAAAATACCACGAAAAAATACGGGATCAGAAATAAGATCCAGCGTTTCAAATGCACATCTTGTGGAAAATTAAAATCAAATATTGGCTGAAACAACAAAGTAATAGCGATAGGAAAAAAATATTGACCGCTATTGATTTATTAAGCATGTCAGGGCCCAAATTAGGACGGCCTTTTGTGGATACCTTACATAGTACAAAATATGCCAATATGAAAGAATTGCGAGTGCAATCTAATCAGGCTGTTTTTCGTTTGTTCTTTATTTTTGATCCCTTAAGGCGGGCTGTTATTCTCTGTGGTGGGAATAAAAAGGGAAAAAATGAAAAAATCTTTTATACTACAATGATTACCCAAGCGGAAACTATTTATGAACGTTATTTAAAAAATTTACAAGGGGAGATTACACAATGAAAGGATTTACAAATTTCAAAGATATTTTAGCTGAATTGCCTGATGAAGAACGTGCAGAAATCAGACAAAAGGCGGAACGCTTGTATATGGAACTCCAACTTGCCGAACTCCGCCAAGAACTTGAACTTTCCCAACAACAGCTCGCCAAAGAACTCAACATCAGTCAACCGACCGTGGTGGCAATGGAAAAACGAGGTAACGATATTCGCTTGTCGTCAGTTAAACGTTATGTGGAGGCAATGGGAGGACGGCTTAGTCTTTCCGTGGCATTGCCAACGGGGAAAACGGTATCTTTTGCGCTATAAGATGTAAGGGCGTATGGCATACGCCCCCACAATGACCTCTCAGCGATCATCAATATGGACAGACCGCTTTATTTCTTGTTCAACCACACCATATATTCCGCCACACCCTCTGCCACGGATTTAAATTGATAATCACAACCCGCTTGACGCAGTTTGGTTAAATCCGCTTGGGTGTATTCTTGATAGCGAGATTTTAAATGTTCTGGGAAAGGAATGGTTTCAATTTTGCCTTTACCATGATGTTTCACCACCGCCTCGGCCACTTCACGGAAACTTTCCGCTTTGCCGGTGCCAAGATTGTAAATGCCTGAAATCCCCTCTTGCCATGCCCATAAATTCACGGCGGCTACATCACCTACATAGATAAAATCACGCAAGAAATGCTCAGAACCAGCAAATAATTTTGGATTTTCGCCTTTTAGGATTTGGTTATTTAAATGGAATGCCACGCTTGCCATAGAACCTTTATGTTGTTCTCTCGGGCCATACACATTGAAATATTTAAAGCCACAAACAGGTGAACTCACCTCTGGCAAAATAGCACGCACATATTGGTCGAACAAGAATTTGGAGTAGCCATAAGCATTGAGTGGTCCCTCAAATTGGCGTTCTTCCACAAATTCGGTTTTGTCGCCGTAGGTGGCGGCACTGGAGGCGTAGAAGAAAGGGATTTCACGGTCAATGCAATAATGCAATAATTCTTTGGAATATTCGTAATTATTGTGCATTAAATATTTGCCGTCCCATTCCGTGGTGGCGGAACAAGCGCCCTCATGGAAAATGGCGTCAATGTCGCCTAATTCATCCCCCGCAATAATCGAGGCAATAAAATCGTCTTTATCGCAATAATCTGCAATATCCAAATCCACTAAATTAATAAATTTGGTGCCGTCTTTGAGGTTATCCACCACTAAAATATCGGTACGGCCCATTTCATTTAAGGCTTTCACGATATTGCTACCGATCATGCCTGCTCCGCCAGTGACGATTATCATAATATTGTCCTTTTGTTTCTCTAAATTCGCCTTATTGTAATCTATTTTACTCCAAAGTGCGGTATTTTTTTACCGCACTTTTTGGTAAAAAACAGGGAAAATAAAGGCTTGATTGCTCAAGCCTTGTGTATATTAATCGTTGGCATTAAACTCATCTAAGTTATCGCTCACCACGCCTGAAAGGGTGTAAACACGTTTAATGGTGTTTACTCTGGAGCGGTATTTGTTCCACGTTTTCTCAAAAAAGGTTTCCGCCGGGCGTTCGCCACGACAAAAGGCCACGAAATTTTTTTCTTCAGCGGTTTTGGCTTTGCGAGTGCCTTCATCTAAGGCTTTAAAGGCTTGACCATATTGCTCTAAGGCTTGCGATTCTTTGATAGTATAATCGCCATGACGAGCGAAACCACGTGGGTAATTTTTATCGTCAAAAAAACGACGTTCTACACTAAAACTTTCTGCCATACTCTACTCCTCGGTTATTTTTTCAATAATTGTTTTACAGTTTCTACATAATCTGCCACGAAATCATCACGAGATAATCCCTCTGGATTCACTCGGAATTTTCCGTTCACATACATATCCGGCACACCTCGCACATCAAGCTGTTCCGCTAAATTGGTTTGGGTTTTGACTAAAGCGGTGACCGCAAAGCTGTTGATACCACCGTCAAATTGTTCCGCTGTAATGCCATTATCCACAAAAATCTGGCGAATATCGGCCATACTGCTTAATTTATCGGCTTGTGCCGCCTCAAATAAAGCGGTTTTCACTTTACTTTCTGCCCCTAATGCCATGGCCAACGCCCAAGCACGAGTGAGGTTTTCCGATTGACGCCCTAAGAAATTCACGTGATATTGTTTAAAGCTCGCATCTGCTGGCAAGCTGTCTTGCACTTTCTTTGGAATGGCATATTGCATTTCAAAGGCATAACAATGTGGACAGTAGAAAGAAAAGAATTCGATCACTTCGGCTTTTTCTGAATGTGGACGGCTTAATGTCACGTATTGTTCGCCGTCTTTTAATTCTGCGGCGTACAGATTCACACTGGCAATGGCCATGGTAGCCGCAATTACGCTAATAAGAAATTTTTTCATGTTCCCGTTTCCTTACAATATTATTTTAAAATCCCACGAGCTTTTAGCAAGGCGGTTTTAAAATCTTCTTCATAGTCTTTTTTGATCCCCGGAATGGGTTCATGCTTGTCTTTGCCGTGCATTTTGAGTTGATAAATAATCACTTCATCAGATAACTCAGTCAGCGGTTTTTCAAAGCCAGATTCATCTGCAATGGCTTGTAAAATTTGCATTAAACTCATGTCAGGGTCTTTATTAGACCAATAGGGTTGTAAAAGTTCCAAAACTTCATTCAAACGATGACATTTCATAATCTTTTCCTTAATATAGAATGGTTGGCAAATAATACTTGAATTAAAGGCGATTGACAAACAATGATAACGATAAGTGCGGTAATTTTAGCAGGTGGCAAGGCAAGACGTATGCAAGGGGCGGATAAAGGGCTGCAAATTCTGGCTGGCGAGCCATTGGTTGTGCATATTATTCGCCGTTTACAGCCACAAATTGCGGAGATTGCGATCAATGCAAACCGCCATATTGAACTGTATCAGCAATTTGGTTTACCGGTTTTTGCTGACGAATTGGCGGATTTTCAAGGGCCATTAAGCGGTATGTTAACCAGTTTAAAACGAGCAACGAGCGATTATGTGTTATTTGTGCCTTGCGATTGCCCTTTTTTGCCGTTGAATTTACTGGAGAAATTAAAAAGTGCGGTGTTAATTTCACAACCTTTAGTGGCGTATGCCACGGATGGCGAACGTGAACATCCCACATTTTGTTTGGTTTCTCGTCAATTATGCCCCGCACTTTCGGCTTATTTAGATCAAGGTGAACGGCGAATGTTGCAATTTATGTGTGAACAAGGGGCGGTTGCGGTGGATTTTTCTGAGCAGAAAACGGCGTTTCGCAATTTTAATACTTTACAGGAGTTGGCGGATGAAAATGATCAAACGTTGTGATTGGGCGGGGAACTTGCCAATTTATCAAGATTATCACGATAAGGAATGGGGCAAGCCTGAATTTGATCCGCAGAAATTATTTGAGAAACTTTGCTTAGAGGGACAACAAGCGGGTTTATCATGGATAACCGTGTTAAAAAAACGAGAAAATTATCGCCAAGCCTTTCATCATTTTGATCCGGAAAAGATTGCACTTATGACGGAAAAGGATATTGATCGTTTAATGCAAAATTCGGGCTTAATTCGTCATCGAGCCAAGTTAGAGGCCATTGTGAAAAATGCCCAAGCCTATTTAGCCATGCAAAAGTGCGGTGAAAATTTTGCCGATTTTATTTGGGCGTTTGTTGATCATCAACCGCAAATCAATGATGTGCCGAATTTGGCTGCGGTACCTGCCAAAACCGAAATATCCAAAACCATGTCAAAAGCACTGAAGAAAAAAGGCTTTGTGTTTGTGGGGGAAACCACCTGCTATGCGTTTATGCAATCGATGGGATTGGTGAATGATCATTTGAATGATTGTTTTTGTAAATAGCGTGTTTTTTAGGGGGATTTTCTTGTATAATCAACCCAATTTTAATCAAATAAAAATGGTTAACCCATGAAGAAAAATTACTACACATTCCTTTCTTTATCAATTTTGACCGCACTTTACAGCACCAGTAGCTTGGCGAATATTGATGATTTACGCTTGCGTTGCTTGGCTGGCGTACCGCAAATTTCGGGCGAAACCGTGCAAGGCGATCCAAACAATCAGCCAGTGTATATTGAGGCGGATCAAGCAGATATTGTTAATCCAAGTCGCGCGCTTTATAGCGGTGCGGTGGATTTCAAACAAGGCGCGCGTCATTTACAAGCTAATGAAGTGGAAGTGACGCAATCGGGTGAGGGAGATAATGCACAGCGTTATGCTTATGCACGTGGTAATTTTGATTATCAAGATGATTTAATTAAGATAAATGGCGACAATGCCAAAGTGCATTTAAACAGTAAAGATACGGATATTGACAATGCTCATTATCAATTAGTGGGGCGTCAGGGACGTGGTACAGCTGAAAGCTCGGAAATGCGAGAAGGCTATCGTTTATTGAAAAATGCCACCTTTACCTCTTGTTTACCGGATGATAACGCATGGCAAGTGGATGCCAGCGAGATGAAGCAATATGTGAAAGAAGAATATGCGGAAATGTGGCATGCTCGCTTTAAAGTGGCCGGCGTACCGATTTTCTACACGCCTTATTTACAATTACCAATTGGTGACCGCCGTCGTTCAGGTTTGTTAATGCCAAGTGCCGGCAGTTCGAGCCGTGACGGTTATTGGTACGCTCAACCGATTTATTGGAATATTGCCCCGAATTATGACGCCACCTTTACCCCGAAATATATGTCGCACCGCGGCTGGCAAATGAACGGTGAGTTTCGTTATTTAAATGTGTTGGGACAAGGCAAAATCGCCGGTGAATACTTAGGCAAAGATCGCTACAATGAATATGCCACATCCGATAATGACCGTAAACGGCATTTATTTTATTGGGCTCACAACGCAAAATTATGGGATAACTGGCGGTTAAACGTGAATTACACCAAGGTCAGTGATAAACGTTATTTCAGTGATTTTGATTCCGAGTATGGCAGCAGTACGGACGGTTATGCGGATCAAACCGCACGTTTGGCTTATTATCAACCGAACTGGAATTTTGCCGTTTCTGTTAAAAAATTCCAAGTGTTTGATGATGTAGATATCGGCCCTTATCGCGCCTTACCACAAATTGATTTTAACTATTATAAAAATGGGTTAGCCAACGGTTGGGCAGATTTCAAATTATTTGCTCAGGCGGTGCATTTTGATAATGACAGTTCAAGCATGCCAACCGCATGGCGTTATCATGTGGAACCGAGTTTAAATGTGCCATTATCCAATCGTTACGGCAGTTTAAATATTGAAACCAAACTTTATGCCACCCATTATCAGCAGAAAGCGGGAACAGGCGTAGACGCGAATACACAAAGTTCGGCGAATCGTGTGTTACCGCAAATCAAGGTAGATTTACAAACCGTATTAGCCAGCCAAAAAACCTTATTTAAAGGCTATACACAAACCATTGAACCGCATGTGCAATATTTATATCGTCCTTACAAAGATCAAAGTAATATTGGTTCAAAACAAAACTCCAGTTATTTAGGTTTAGGCTATGATTCTGCCTTGTTACAGCAAGATTATTATTCTCTGTTCCGTGATCGCCGTTATAGTGGATTGGATAGAATTGCTTCGGCTAATCAATTTACTTTAGGTGGCACCACGCGTTTCTACGATAAAAATGCAGAAGAACGCTTTAATTTATCCTTAGGGCAAATTATTTATCTGAATGATTCTCGGATTGACGATAGCACTGATAACAGCACCACAGGGCGTTCATCTTCTTGGGCGTTAGAAAGCAACTGGAAATTCAATGATAAATGGCATTGGAAAGGCAGTTATCAATATGATACGCGTTTAAATGCCACTTCGTTGGTGAATTCCACCTTAGAATATAATCCAGAACGTAACAATCTGGTGCAGTTAAATTATCGTTACGCCAGTCAGGAATACATTAATCAAAACTTGACGTCTAGCGTAAACAAATATCATCAAGACATTCAACAAATCGGTGCGGTAGTCGCTTGGGAAGTGGCGGATCATTGGGCGGCGGTCGGCCGTTATTATCATGATGTGGCCTTAAACAAACCGGTTGAACAATATGCGGGCGTGCAATATAACAGCTGTTGTTGGGCGGTGGGTGTTGGTGTGCGCCGTTACTTAGTGAATGAAAATGCAAAGCGTCAATATAGTGATGAAAAAGATACCCTATATGATCATAGTATCGGCGTGACCTTTGAATTGCGTGGCTTAGGTGCCAACGATCACCGTAGTGGTATTGTGCGCATGTTAGATAAAGGGATGTTGCCTTATATTCAAGCTCCTGATTTATAATCCATTCTGATCTTTCTTCAACTAACAACCCCCATACACATTGTGTGGGGGTTGTTTTTTATGCAAATTCTTTGATTTTTGTTTATTTAGTTCTTGACTAACTACGCAAAAAAAAACGATAATAATTCTTGTTTTTTGCTTTATCGATTTAGCTAAGCAAAAAGCCGATTTTATTGACTCTTTTTAAGGAACTTTAATGAAAATTTTAAACAAAAGCAATGTTGCTTTAGCCATACTCGGAACGCTAAGTGTAAATGCTGTATTGGCAGAAACACAATTAGAACAAATCAATGTGACAGCGGAAGATCAGGTGAAACAATCTCTTGGTGTGTCACGTATTACTCGCCAAGATTTAGAAAAACGTCCTGTGGTGAATGATGTATCTGAAATTTTGAGAACCATGCCAGGGGTTAATCTAACCGGTAACTCTCCAACGGGGGCGCGTGGTAATAAACGCCAAATTGATTTACGTGGTATGGGACCTGAAAATACCTTAATTTTGGTAGATGGTAAACCGGTTACCTCTCGTAACGGTGAGCGTTATTCTTGGCATGGTGAACGTAACTCTCGCGGTGACAGTAACTGGGTTCCTGTGGAAGCGATAGATTCAATTGAAGTCTTGCGTGGTCCAGCTGCTGCACGTTATGGTTCAGGCGCAATGGGTGGGGTGGTCAATATTAAAACCAAACCCGCGACAAACGAATTTCACGGTAGCTTAACTTATTATATCAATCAGCCAGAAAACTCAAAAGAAGGTAATACGAACCGTGTGGGCTTTACGTTAAGTGGTCCAATTATTAAAGACGTATTATCTTTCCGCTTATATGGTAACTGGAATAAAACAAAAGCAGACGCGACAGACATTAACGCGCCTGTCGTAAGTGAAGCGAATAGTAATTATGTTGCGGGTAAAGAAGGTGTTCGTAATAAGGATATCGCAGGACAATTAGATTGGAATATCAACGCAAATCATAAATTAACCTTAGACGCCAGTTTTAGTCGTCAAGGAAATATTTATAACAACGATTCACAATATAGTAATGTTGGACAACGTGCTACTTTCATTCCTCGTATTGCAGGGCTTGCAGGATCAGAAACAGCTAGACTTTATCGCCAATCTTATGCTTTAACGCATAAAGGTCAGTACGGCTGGGGTGATTCTAATAGTTATGTTAGTTTCGATCAAACGGTCAACAGTCGTTTACCAGAAGGTTTAACCGGTGGGGTTGAAGGCATTTATGACGGTAACCAATCTTTTGTAGAAAGCAAATTAAAAAATACACGCTTTAACAGTGAATTCCATATCCCTGTACAATGGGGGTTACCGCAAGTCATCACATTGGGCGTAGAAGCGGTTCACTCTAGCCTAGATGATGAGGCATCAACATCGCAAGGTTTTATTACGAATAATAGAACGAGAGCGGTAGATAGTATCGTTGGTGTTTCAGCGGTTCGTTCTGGACATACAAGCCAATCTGAATATGCGGCATTTGTTGAAGATAATATTGCTTTATCTGAGCGTACTTTCTTAACGCCTGCTTTGCGTTTTGATTACAATACCAATTCGAGTTCAAATTGGAGTGGTGGCGTAAACCTTAGCCATGACCTTACCCATAACTTAAAATTGAAGGGGGGTATTGCACGTGCCTATAAAGCACCAAACCTTTATCAAAGTAACTCAAATTATTTGTTGGCAAGTACAGGACGTGGCTGTGCAATGGATTCTAGTGTGAGTTGTTATTTATTAGGTAATGATGATCTTAAACCTGAAACCAGTTGGAATAAAGAAATTGGGTTAGAATTTGATAATCGTGATATCAATGCGTCTTTGGCATATTTCCATAATGATTATCGTAATAAAATCACGGCAGGTGATGAAGCAATCGGGTTTTCTAAACTTGGAAATGAAATTTATCAATGGGTCAATATTAAACATGCTCTTGTTGAGGGATTGGAAGGGAATCTTACCTTTAATTTATTGGATAATAAATTAAAATGGTCGACTAATGCGACTTATATGATTCATTCTAAAAACAAAAACACAGGTAACCCATTGTCAATCATTCCAAAATTTACTGTTAACTCCAACGTAAATTATCAGATGACAGAAGCGTTCGATGTTGGTTTAACTTACACACAATATGGTAAACAGCGTCCTCGTACAAATCCTGAAAGAAGAACGGATCTAGAGGGCATGTCTACTACAACCGTAGGAAGTTATGCTATTTGGGGATTAAATGCAGGTTATCAATTTACCAAAAATTTCAATACTCGTATTGGTGTAACGAACTTATTTGATAAACAAATTTTACGTTCTAATAGTGGTGCAAGTTCTTACAACGAATCAGGTCGTGCTTATTACGCCACTGCAAAATACAGTTTCTAATTACGTTACCGTGAAAAGAAAAGAACCACGCTATTCAGCGTGGTTCTTGTTTGCAATATCGATACAAACCGCGGTGCTTTTTCAGCCAGTTTTTAGCCCACCAAAAAATATCGATAAGCCACACTTTCCGTCACATCTTGATAGCTGTAACCGATTTTTTCGAGCTGTTGCGTAAATACTGAAAGATTGTCTTTTCCCACTTGGAAACCCGCTAACACATTGCCATAATCTGCACCATGGGCTCGATAATGGAAAAGTGAAATATTGGTATTAGTGGTGTTTAAGGTGGCTAAGAAATTGAGCAACGCTCCTTTTTGTTCAGGGAATTCAAAACTATACAAACGTTCGTTTAACTGGCTACTTGAACGCCCACCGATCATATAACGAATATGGGTTTTGGCTATTTCATCATCGGATAAATCTTGTACATTATAACCATTATCACGGAGCTGTTTGAGTATCGCTTGTTTTTCTTGTTCACCGGTAATACGCACGCCCACAAAAATACAGGCCTGTTTTTCATCTGCATAACGATAGTTAAATTCCGTCACCGGATTTTGCCCAAGAATTTGACAGAATCTCAAGAAACTGCCCTGTTGTTCTGGTATGGTGACGGCAAACAATGCCTCTTGTTTTTCGCCGATCTCACAACGTTCAGACACATAACGCAAGGTATGGAAATTTAAGTTAGCACCAGATAGCACGTTGACTAAGGTTTCGCCCTGAATATTATGTTGTTTAACGTATTTTTTTAGACCCGCTAACGACAACGCCCCTGAGGGTTCAGACACAGCACGGACATTTTCAAACATATCTTTCATGGCCGCACAAATTTCATCACCGTTCACTAGCACCACATCATCAAGATATTGTTGGCAAAGACGGAATGTTTCATCACCAATACGTTTGACCGCCACACCGTCAGCAAATAAACCGACACGCTCTAAGTCTGTTGGCTCACCAGCTTTTAATGCGGCATATAAACAAGCACTGTCTTTACTTTCGACACCAATGACTTTAATTTCAGGTAAAAGTTGCTTGATTAACACCGCAATTCCCGCCGCTAAACCACCACCGCCAACAGGGACGAAAATACGGTCGATATGGCTATTTTGCTGTAATAATTCCATGGCTAATGAACCTTGTCCTGCGATTACAGCGGGGTGATCGAATGGTGGGATCAGGGTCATTTGTTTGGTTTGCGACAGCTCAATGGATTTGGCTTTAGCCTCATCAAAATTGGCACCATATAAAAAGACTTCGCCACCAAAACTACGCACTGCATCTACTTTAATGGAGGGTGTATTTTGTGGCATCACAATTAAGGCTTTTAGACCTAAATGTTGAGCAGATAAGGCGACACCCTGAGCATGGTTGCCTGCAGAGGCGGTAATCACGCCGACCGCTTTTTGTTGTTCGGTTAAACCGGCAATCATGGCATAAGCACCACGCAATTTGAAACTATGCACAGGTTGACGATCTTCACGTTTCACCAAAATTTGATTGCCCAATTTTTCCGATAATTTTTGCATGGGTTGCAAGGGGGTAACTTGTGCTAATTCATAGACCTTGGAACTTAATACCGCTTTTAAATAGTCTGAACCTGTGGGTTGATTGGGTAAATTATTTGTCATTTTTTCACCGCAGTTTTATTGTTAATTATTATAAAAAAATCCCCCACTCCCTATGGGGAGGGTCGGGGTGAGGGTTGTTTAAATGATTTTACCCTCACCCTAGCCCTCTCCCAAAGGGAGAGGGAACGAAGAAAGGAAATTACAGTTTGCTTTTATCTCGCACCGCCCCTTTATCCGCTGACGTCGCAAAATGCCCGAATACTTTTAAGGCAAAGGACACTTCACGTTCACGCTTGGCAGGTTGCCAGCCTTTGGCATCTTGTTCAATACGGCGTTGGGCTAATTCTTGCTCAGACACCAACAATTCAATGCCACGGTTTGGAATATCAATGGCGATTTTATCCCCATCACGCACTAAGCCAATGGCACCGCCAGATGCGGCCTCTGGGGAACAGTGACCAATGGAAAGCCCTGATGTTCCACCTGAGAAACGGCCGTCTGTTAACAAGGCACAGGCTTTGCCCAATCCCATGGATTTTAAATAGCTCGTCGGATAAAGCATTTCTTGCATACCTGGGCCGCCTTTTGGCCCCTCGTAACGGATCACTACGATATGGCCCGCTTTGACTTTGCCACCAAGAATACCCGATACGGCGTCTTCTTGGCTTTCAAACACAATGGCCTCGCCAGTGAAATTCCAAATGGATTCATCCACCCCTGCGGTTTTCACAATACAACCATCTTGGGCAATGTTACCGAATAACACGGCCAAACCGCCCTCTTGTGAAATGGCATTTTCTTTGTTGCGGATACAACCACTAACACGGTCATCATCCACCGTATCCCAACGAGTGTCTTGCGAGAATGCTTTAGTGGTGCGAATCCCCGCAGGACCTGCACGGTAGAATTTTAAGTTTTCTGGATCACGGTTACGGATAATATCGTATTGATTTAACTGTTCTTCAAGGGTTAAACCTAGCACTGTGTTAGTGTGGCGATGAATTAAGCCTGCACGATCTAACTCGCCCACAAGCCCCATAATCCCACCAGCACGATGGACGTCCTCCATGTGGTATTTATTGGTATTCGGGGCAATTTTGCTTAAACAAGGCACCTTGCGAGAAAGGCGATCAATATCCGCCATGGTAAAATCTACCCCTGCCTCTTGTGCCGTGGCTAATAAATGCAACACGGTATTACTGGATCCGCCCATGGCAATATCTAAACTCATGGCGTTTTCAAAGGCATCAAAGGTGGCAATGGAACGTGGTAGCACGCTTTCATCATCTTGTTCATAATAACGTTTGCATAGCTCCACAATTTGACGACCTGCTTTTAAGAATAATTCCTTACGGTCAGCGTGCGTCGCCAAACAAGAGCCATTCCCCGGTAAGCTCAAACCAAGCGCCTCGGTTAAACAGTTCATGGAGTTTGCGGTAAACATACCTGAACAAGATCCACAAGTCGGGCAAGCACTGCGTTCAATGGCATCAATACGCTCATCACTGACATTCGGATCCGCCGCCTCAATCATGGCATCTACTAAGTCCAAACGAATTAATTGATCGGATAATTTGGTTTTGCCCGCCTCCATTGGCCCGCCAGAGACAAAAATCGCCGGAATATTTAACCGCATGGCAGCCATTAACATCCCTGGGGTGATTTTGTCGCAGTTGGAAATACACACCATGGCGTCGGCACAGTGAGCGTTCACCATATATTCGACGCTGTCGGCAATTAAATCACGGCTTGGTAAAGAATACAGCATACCGCCATGTCCCATGGCAATACCATCATCCACCGCAATCGTATTAAATTCTTTCGCCACCCCGCCTGCTTTTTCAATTTCTGCCGCCACTAATTGCCCTAAATCTTTTAGGTGAACGTGACCAGGGACAAATTGAGTAAACGAGTTCACCACAGCAATAATCGGTTTACCGAAATCGCCCTCTTTCATACCAGTAGCACGCCATAAGGAACGTGCACCAGCCATATTGCGACCCTGTGTTGAGGTCGCTGAACGTAATTTAGGCATAGATAATCTCTCCAAAATTTTTAAATATTATGAAATTTTACCCTCACCCTAGCCCTCTCCCAGAGGGAGAGGGAACTGTATTGTATAACCCCCTCTCCCTTTGGGAGAGGGTTGGGGTGAGGGTTAAAACCTTTAATTAATCACAACTTACATCAACCACATCATGCAATTTCGCTAATTGGTTGATCAACAAATGAATTTCTCTCGTACTGGTCACACAAAAATCTAACCAAACTTTATCGTTTTCCAATTTCATGGTTAATTTGGTCACGCTATACCCACGCAGACGGACAACACGTAAAATGCGTTCAAGCACTTCAGGACTTGGATTAGCCACAATGGTTAATTCATGTAATAACATATTTCCTCCCCGATTAATTTTCTAACATATCCGCATTGCATGCACCCGGTGGCACTAACGGCCAGACACATTCTTCAGGTGGAATGCAAACATGCAAGAAATAGGCGGTGGGTGATTGCAATAAACGATCTAACGCCGCATCTACTTCACTGGCTTTCTCAATACGTTCACCGGCAATATCAAAGGCTTTCGCTAGCGTGACAAAATCTGGGTTGTCGTCTAAAATCGTGGAACTGTGGCGTTCATTAAAAAATAAGGATTGCCATTGACGCACCATGCCTAAACGTTGGTTATCTAACAACACAATTTTCACTGGCACGTTATAGGATTTCACGGCCCCCAATTCTTGAATATTCATCATAATTGAGCCGTCACCGGTAACTAAAATCGACTGATCTTGCGGACGTGCCATTTTGGCACCGATAGCCGCCGGCAAGCCAAAGCCCATGGTGCCGAACCCTGCTGAAGTAATAAAATTCTCTGGGGCGTAATAATCAATATGTTGTGCTGACCACATTTGATGTTGTCCCACGTCAGTCACAATAATGTCCGTTGGGGCTTTTTTATCAGATAATTCATGCAACAACCACGTCGGTTCGATATGTCCTGCCCCTTGATTTTTTCCATAAGTAAAATCAAATTGTTGTTTTAACTGCTGAATATTGTCACGCCAAGGTTGAATGCTTAACGGTTGGCTCAAACCTTGCAGAATTTGAATTAAATCCCCTTGCAACGCCACATCTGCGGTGCGTAATTTATTAATTTCCGCCGCATCAATATCCCCATGAATCACTTTGGCATGGGGGGCAAAAGTGTCTAATTTGCCTGTCACACGGTCATCAAATCTTGCCCCTAACACCACCAATAAATCCGCCTCTTGCACCGCTAAATTGGCGGCTTTCGTGCCGTGCATGCCAATCATGCCCATATAATAAGGGGTATTGGCAGGAATCGTGCCTAAGCCTTTTAAGGTTGACACGCAAGGAATTTGGGTCGTCGCAATAAATTGACGTAAGGCCGTTGTGGCATTTGCCATACCCACTCCACCGCCAATATACAGCACTGGTTTCTTTGAATTTTTTAATAATTGCACCGCACTTTCGAGCTTACTTGTCGGGACTTTTTGTGGGGCTAACGCCGGATACACCACCGGTTTCGCCTCGGTGGGTGCTAATTGAATATCACGAGGAATATCCACTAAGACAGGACCGGGGCGACCACTGCGAGCAATTTGAAAGGCTTTGGCGATAATCTCGGGTAATTCATCTACGGATTGCACAATAAAACTGTGTTTAGTACAAGCCAATGACAACCCCAACACGTCCGCCTCTTGGAACGCATCCGTGCCGATTAAGTGGCTAGCCACTTGCCCTGTAATAGCGACCACCGGAATGCTGTCCATAAACGCATCCCCCAAACCGGTGACAAGGTTGGCTGCACCGGGGCCAGAGGTGGCAATACACACGCCCACGGTGCCGTTGCCCAAGGCTCTGGCATAACCAATGGCCTCCATGGCTGCACCCTGTTCATGACGACACAGAAAATGTTCAATGCCACAATCATAAAGGGCATCATACGTAGGCATAATCGCTCCACCGGGATAACCAAACACAATGTTGACCCCCTGAGCTTTCAGACATTCAGTGACTAATCTTGCTCCATTCATTGTTGTACCTGCAAATTCGTTATTGTTTTAGTGTAATCTTCTTCATTATAACGATCTTTCTTATTATTCCCACTATTTATTGAGAAAAGTGCGGTCATTTTTTAGTGATTTTTGCTATAATTTCAAAAAATACCAGATTTAAGGATAAAAAATGCAAAACTTGCCTTACCGTGCTGTGGTGTCCGATATGGATGGCACCTTGTTAAACGCTCATCATGTGGTCGGTGAATTTACCGCTGCGACCCTTGAAAAAGTGGCGGCTAAAAATGTGGATATTGTTCTCGCCACAGGACGTGGCTATCCAGATGTGGCATTTATTTTAAATAAAATGAACATCGAAAACGCCGCCATGATCACCTCCAACGGTGCGGAAGTGCATAATTTGCAAGGCGAGTTAATTTACAGCAACTATTTACCTGAACAACTGGCGTTCGACATAATGCAAGAACCCTTTGATCCGTACAAAATTTGTTTAAATAGCTATCAAGGCAAGGACTGGTTTATCAATGTGGATATTCCCGAATTAAACAAATATCACCAAGAAAGTGGCTTTACTTATCAGGTGGTAGATTTTGCCAAACATCATGGCAAACATTGCCAAAAAATCTTTTTTATCGGACGTACATTGGAAGACCTATTGCCTTTAGAACAACGCTTAAAAGAAAAATACGGCGACCAAACCGCCATTATTTATTCCACACCACAATGCCTAGAAGTGATGAATAAAAACGTGTCAAAAGCCACCGCACTTTCCGAGCTATTAAAGCAACGTGACTACGATTTATCCCAATGTATCGCTTTCGGCGACGGCATGAATGATAAAGAAATGCTGGAAGAAGTGGGCAAAGGTTGCATTATGGCCAATGCTGATCCGAGATTACTCACCGCTTTACCGCAATTCGAAAAAATCGGCTTGAATAAAGATGAAGCCGTAGCCAGTTATTTGCGGGCGGTATTTGGGGTGTATTAAGCATAAAGAAAAACCCACGAAAGTGGGTTTTCATTTTTGAGATAATATTTAAACGTTATCAATCTGTCCTAACAATGAACGTAAACGTTCTTGCCAGCTATCATGTTCGACTTTTAATTGCTCATTTTCATTACGTAACGCATCATAGGCTTGTTGAGCTTGTTGATTTCTGTCTTTTAATTCTTCTACTTCTAATTGAAGTAATTGAATGGTTTCAACGGCTTGTTGGATTTTACCCTCTAGCTGATCTAAAATTTCTAATGACATAATAAATTCCTTTAAAAAATAATGTAAGTGTTGCTTGGTATTCTACCCATATATGCCCGTTTTTAAAAGTGGCAAATGAGAAAAAATGGTCAGAACAGCGAATTTTTTCATGCTCACCAGAACACAGGGCGCAAACTGGTGCTAAAATAACGGCAATTTAATCCAACAGAGGAAATGGCAACATGAACAGATTATTATCGATTGAATTCTCACGTATTACCGAGGCCGCCGCACTGGCTGCTTTTGCTTGGTTAGGGCGAGGGGATAAAAATGCGGCGGACGACGCAGCGGTGAAAGCCATGCGCTTTATGCTGAATCAAATGGAGATGGATGCCGAAGTGGTGATCGGCGAGGGTGAAATTGACGAGGCGCCGATGTTGTATATTGGCGAGAAATTAGGCTCAGGAAAAGGCGAGCAAGTGGCCATTGCGGTAGACCCGATTGATGGCACCCGAATGACCGCCATGGGGCAAGCAAACGCCATTTCTGTGTTGGCAGCGGGTGGAAAAGAGACGTTCTTGCGGGCGCCCGATATGTATATGGAAAAATTGGTGGTGGGGCCGGAAATGCAAGGCATGATTGATTTAAGTCTGCCGATTGAACAAAACCTCCGCCGTGTGGCGCAAAAATTGGGGAAATCCATGAGCCAAGTAACCGTGATGGTATTGGCTAAACCTCGTCATGATGAGGTGATTAAGAAAATTCAGCAAGTGGGCACCCGAGTGTTTGCGATTCCTGATGGTGATGTAGCGGGCGCATTATTATGTTGCTTGCCCAATGGCGGTGTGGACATGCTTTATGGCATTGGCGGCGCCCCTGAGGGCGTGGTCACAGCAGCAGCGGTGCGTGCTTTGGGTGGCGATATGCAAGCCCGTTTATTGCCACGTCATCAAGTGAAAGGCGACAGCCCCGAAAATCGAAAAATTGGCGAGGAGGAAATTCGCCGTTGTGAACAACAAGGCGTTGCCGTGAATCAGATTCTACGTTTAGAAGATTTAGCCAAAGATGACAATCTTGCCTTTGTAGCCACCGGCATCACCAACGGTGAATTGCTAAAAGGGATTCAACGAGAGGGTAATTTGGCGACCACGGAAACTTTGCTAATCCGAGGCAAATCTCGCACCATTCGTCGGATTATTTCAACCCATTATTTAGATCGTAAAGATAATGAGATTTACGATTTGATTAAGGAAAATTAAATTAATCGCAAATAAATCACCGCACATTTTATGCTTGTTAGATTAAGAAATCATGTGCGGTTTTTTGTCTATTGATGAACGCACTAACGAATAAATTGAAAAATATGCTCTAACGCCACATTTCGAATCTCATCACGTTCAAATAAAATCTCATGTTTGGCTTGGTTGATTGGAATTAATTGCCCTTTTGGCAAAAGTGCGGTGAATTTTTCGATATTTTTATTCTCCACAATGTTGTCTTTTTCCGCCTGCAAGATCAACACAGGAATTTCAATTTGTGGCAGAATTTTAGGCAAGCGTTTTATCGCTTGCAAACATAAATGTGCCCAACGGAAAGTCGGACCGCCTAAATGAATTTGTTTAAATTTGCGATTAATCCGATTCATCCATTTCATGCGAGTTTTGCAGAAACTGAGTTCATTTTGTTTTAAATCCGCAGGTTTATAAGCTGTTTTGCCAAACACATAACGTTCTCCCATGCCCAATAATATCATCAAACTCAATAACATTTCATCACGTAACGGTTTTTTTAAGGGTAAGCCAAAAAAAGGCGAAGAAAGCACCGCACTTTTAATCTGGTGATCATAGTTGGCCAGATAATAACTTGAAATTAAACAGCCTAAAGAATGGGCCACAATATATTGGTGTTGATAAGCAAAATCTGCGGTGCATTTTTCGATAATTTTTGCCATATCGTCTGCATAAAAGCGAAATTCATCTAAATGGCCTTTTTCAGGATCGGTTAATAACCGCTGTGAATAACCTTGTCCACGGTGATCAAAAACCAAGACATCAAACCCTTGCTGATAAAAATCATAGGCAAGTTCAGACCATTTCAAAATATTTTCAGCCCGACCATTGACCAGAACGATCAACTTTCGTTGATCGCTTTGGGGTTGGGTAAAATGACGATAGGCTAGCTGACAATGCCTTTTTCCAACAAGATATTGAATGGGGAATTGTTGTGCAAAAGGATACAGTTCAGCTAACGCAAATTGGCAAAAATGGGGTTCTCGTTGCATTGTTTTGGTAACGTTGATTTTATTGTTTTGTGTATGTTTTTCCGTTTAATACCTCGTAAGTATTATTATTAAAAGTACCCATTACGGAATTATTACTATGGTAGAATTTATTATCTTTCACGTACCCTGAATTATTAACATCTACAAAATCTGATTTAAAATTCATCTTGTATTCATTATTACCTAATTTGGAAAACGTAATAATCGTATCTTCATTCACATAAGAACCGCTATAATCCTTGCTTTCTTCATTACAAGCCGTTAGCGTTAATGCCACCAAACCTGCGGCCAATAAATGCTTAATTTTTGTTTTCATCTTTGTTATCCTCTCTAAAAAAGGGGCGAATATCGCCCCAGAAGTCAAATTAAACCAACTGATTTAAAATACGGCGTACTGGCTCTGCCGCACCCCATAATAATTGGTCGCCCACGGTGAATGCCGCTAAATATTCAGGCCCCATGGCTAATTTACGTAAACGTCCTACTGGTACGCTTAATGTCCCTGTGACTTTCGCTGGTGTCAACTCACGCAAGGTGGTTTCTTTATCATTTGGAATCACTTTCACCCATTCATTATGGCTTGCTAAAATTTGTTCAATTTCGCTTAATGGCAAGTCTTTTTTGAGTTTAATGGTGAACGCTTGGCTGTGGCAACGCAATGCGCCGATACGGACACATAAACCGTCCACAGGAATAGGATTATCGCTTAATCCTAAAATTTTATTAGTTTCCGCATAACCTTTCCATTCTTCTTTGGTTTGTCCACTTTCTGGTAACAATTTATCAATCCATGGAATTAAGCTACCACCCAACGCTGCCCCGAAGTTATCCGTAGGGAAATCGTCAGCACGCATTTTGGCGGTGACTTTGCGTTCAATATCTAAAATAGACGACGCTGGATCAGCAAGCTCAGCTTTCACTGAATCTTCTAATTGACCCATTTGTACAAGTAACTCACGCATATTTTTCGCCCCTGCACCAGAAGCCGCTTGATAAGTGGCGACCGAAATCCATTCCACTAAATTTTTTTCAAATAAGCCACCAATTGCCATTAACATCAAGCTCACGGTACAGTTACCGCCTACAAAAGTTTTAATGCCTTTTTTCAAGCCGTCGGTGATCACGTGTTGGTTTACAGGGTCTAATACAATAATCGCATCATCTTGCATACGCAATGCGGATGCCGCATCCACCCAATAGCCGTCCCAACCTGTCGCCTTTAATTTTGGATAGACTTCATTGGTGTAGTCGCCCCCTTGACAGGTGACGATAATATCTAATTTTTTGAGTTCATCAATATCAAAGGCATTTTTCAATTCGCCTGCCTCTTTGCCTGCAAACACAGGGGCTTTTTGCCCTGCTTGCGAAGTGGTAAAGAACACAGGATTTAAATTGGCAAAATCGTTTTCCTGAACCATACGATCCATTAACACCGAGCCAACCATACCACGCCAACCGATAAAACCGACATTTTTCATATTTGCATTTCCTTTAAGTTATGTTGTGTTTGATGGTTATAAAATTACAGATAACCTTGATAAAATCAAGTATTTTTTATATAAAAAATGATGAAAATTAGGTTTTGGTTAATTTTCATCATTAAATAAGTATTTATGTTAGAACAATTTTTAAAACTAGGCTTTAAAAATTAGATATTTTATCATTTTCCTAACATTTTTATATGCCGTGTCGCCGCAATCCATGCTGACGCATAACCTACAATGGAGCAAATAATCAACAAGAATACAAATTCTACGAATCCTAAGCCATTCAATTCAAATTGGACTGCAAAAATATCGGTCACATATTTCACCGCACTAGTGAAATAACCAATGACGAAACTACTGAAAATACAGGCAAATAAAGCACCTAAAAAGCCGTAGATAATGCCTGTGTACAGGAAAGGACGTAGCACAAATTGATCGGTGGCACCCAGTAATTTCATCACTTGAATATTCGCCTTGCTACTATATACATCAGAACGAATACTGTTCCCGATCACTAAAAAGACCGCCAAGGTCATTAACACCGCACTAAAAATCGCCACATGAGCAATCAGCCATGTAATCGCCGTGAGTTTTTCCAGCCAATCATTATCCATGCGGACTTCATCTACCCCTTTGATGTTCATTAAATTATTATGTAATTCTTGACGTTTTTCGGAACCTTGAAATTCTGATGTTGGATGGATCATCACCACGGCCGGTAAGGGGTTATCATCTAAAATATCCAACTCTTCATTAAAGCCAGACCAAGCCTTAAACTCTTTTAAACTTTCTTGGCGAGACACATAATTTAGGCTTTCTACGCCATTTTGCTCACGGATTTTTTCCACCACATTGTTAGCGTCATCTGCATTCAGATTTTTATGCAAATAGACCGTTAATTCGGTTTCTGGATAGAATTTGGTGGTGGCTAAGTGGGTGTTTTTCCAGAGTAAAAAACTCACGGTCGGAATGGTCAGTGACACGGCAATCACCAAAATTGTCAATAAGGTACCGTATTTTCTCAAGCAGAGATCGGCCCACACATTGCGTAGAACATATTGCATTTGTACCCAAAATGGGGCTTTTTGTGTTGAACTCATTTGCTTTCCCCTATGCTCGCAAGTAGCCTTGTTCTAACACAAGGCAAGGTTTTGGTTTTTGTTGAATTAAGCCAATATTGTGGGTGGCAATTAACACCGTCATGCCGGTTTTATTAAATTCTTCAAATAAGCTAAAAATATCAAAAGAAAGAGCATTGTCAAGATTTCCAGTGGGTTCATCAGCCAGCAATAATTGCGGTTTATGCACCACCGCTCGAGCAATATCGACACGTTGCTGTTCACCGCCCGATAAATGTAACGGCTGATGATTGGCTCGGTCGTATAATCCCACTCTGTCTAACATGGCCAATGCGCGTTCTTTTGCCGTTTTGGGGTGCATGCCTGCAATAATTAAAGGCAATGCCACATTATCTAAAATAGAACGATCGGGCAATAAACGATAATCTTGATGAACCATGCCGATTTGACGGCGTAAAAATGGCAATTCATGGCTAGAAAGGCGAGAAATTTTATGACCATTAAACCAAATTTCCCCACCATTAACACGTTCCATGCCCATAATGAGTTTTAACAACGTGCTTTTACCCGCTCCAGAATGCCCAGTTAAATAGGTCATGCTGCCCACAGGTAAATGAAAATTTATCCCTTGTAACGCAGATTGTTTGCTCCCTAAATAGGCTTTGCTCACATCTTGAAAATAGATCATTTGGCTTTCCCTTAATCTTCTTGCGTAAATAACGCATCAATGAATTCATTGGCATCAAACGTGCGTAAATCTTCAATTTTTTCACCCACCCCAATATAACGAATGGGTAAATTAAATTGATCCGCAATAGCAAAAATCACGCCACCTTTGGCGGTGCCATCTAATTTGGTTAAACAAAGTCCAGTCAGTCCTACAGCCTCATTAAATAATTTTGCCTGACTAATGGCATTTTGCCCTGTGCCTGCGTCCAAAGTGAGCATAATTTCGTGCGGTGCGGTGTCATCATATTTTTTCATCACACGCACGATTTTTTTCAACTCGTCCATCAAATTATTTTTATTTTGCAAACGCCCTGCAGTATCAGCAATCAATATATCAATATTTTTCGCTGCCGCTGATTGCATGGCATCAAAAATGACGGATGCTGAATCCGAGCCAGTCGCTTGTGCCACCACTGGAATATGATTACGCTCGCCCCACACTTGCAACTGTTCTACCGCCGCCGCACGGAACGTGTCACCCGCCGCTAACATCACGGATTTACCTTGTTGTTGGAACTGACGAGCGAGTTTACCGATTGTGGTGGTTTTGCCCACGCCGTTCACGCCGACCATTAAAATCACATAAGGTTTTTTGTTGGTGTCAATGTGCAAAGGTTGTGCTACTGGAGCAAGAATATCCGCCATTTCTTGTTTGAGTTGTTGATACAACAAATCCGCATCTTTCAACTGTTGACGAGTGGCATGTTGTTCTAAATTTTGGATAATTTTGCTGGTGGTCGGCACGCCAATATCGGCAATTAATAGTTGTTCTTCGAGTTCTTCAAACAGTTCATCATCAATTTTTTTGCCTAAAAAGAAAGCACGAAAACCCGAACCGATATTCTGTTTGGTTTTCACTAACCCTTTGAGTAAACGACTGAAAAAACCGCCCTCGCTTGGTTTTTCTTGGGTAACGGCAGTTTCTGGAATGTCAGGTTTAGCGCTTTTATTTTCTTGTTCGGTGATTTCTTCTGATTGTTCAACTTGCGCTAAAATAGGCTCAAATTCCACCGCACTTTCTTTAACAATATCTTCAACACCATCTTCTGCATTATCCTTTTCTTCTGGAGCAATAACCTCTGCAATAATTTGTTCCGTTTTGACCGGTTCAAGTGCGGTATTATTTTGTTCAGAAATAAATGCGGTTTCAGAATGAACAAAATTTTCGACTAAATTTAAGGTGTCTTCGCTTAAATTTTCGCTTACCGTTTCAATGGCATGATCGATATTTTCGCTGATGTTTTCGATTTTTTCTTCAATGATATCAACAATATTTTCTGTTTGTTGGGTGGTTTGCTCAACAACTTCTTCAACAGCTTGTTGTTTTTCCGTTGGTGATATTGGTTCATCAACATGGTTTTCAGGTTGCTTTTTCCCAAGCCCCAACCATGACCAAAATCCGCCCTTTTTCTTCTCATCTGCCATAAAAATCTCTCAATATCTGTTAAACTATACAAAATCTATATAGTTTATCATTTTTTATTTACATCTGTATGAAAAAAAGCACAAAATCGACCACTCAATCGACGAAAGGCGAAGTTCGCATTATCGCAGGCCGTTTTCGGGGGCGAAAATTGCCCGTACTCAACGCCCAAGGTTTACGCCCTACGGGTGATCGAGTGAAAGAAACGCTGTTTAATTGGTTAATACCTTACATTGTGAATAGCCACTGTTTAGACTGCTTTGCGGGCAGCGGCTCACTGGGTTTTGAAAGCCTATCAAGAGGAGCGAAACAGGTGACTTTTGTGGAGTTGGATAAAACCGTTGCCAACCAACTGAAAAAAAATCTCGCCACCTTGAAATGCGATACAGATCAATCTGTTGTACTTAACCAAAACAGTTTAGATTACCTAAAACAACCGCAAAAAACACCGCAGTTTGATGTGGTATTTTTGGATCCACCATTTCATTTTGGTTTGGCGGAACAAGCAATAATTTTATTAGAGCAAAATAACTGGCTAAAAGAAAACGCTTTAATTTATGTGGAAACCGAAAAAGAAAAACAGTTAACAACACCAGAAAATTGGCAGTTGTTAAAGGAAAAAATTACGGGTATGGTGGGGTATCGGTTGTATCAGACACGGGGGGAATAATAACAATCCATACTGTTACGTATGGATTGTTATGGATAAAAAAGTGCGGTGATTTTTTATTGAATTTTATTGTTCTTTTTTCAACATATCTTCAGGTACAAAACTTTTTTGCACATCTTTCATTTGCGGTAACTGATGGGCAATGCCTTTATGGCAATCAATACAGGTTTTGCCCTGTTCTTGTGCCATGGCGTGCATTTGTTGGGCGACCGCTTTTTGTTGCGTAAAGTCCATATCTTCAAAATTATGACAGTTTCGACATTCCTGCGAATTATTGGCTTTCATTCTCGCCCATTCACGCTCAGCCATTTCTAAACGATGGGCCTCAAATTTTTCTTTGGTATCCACTTTGCCTGTCACATGGGCTAACACTTCCGTACTGGCTTGCATTTTACGAATCATTTTAGGGCCAAAATCATGTGGCACATGGCAATCAGAACACACCGCTTTTACCCCAGAACGGTTAGAATAATGCACAGAGGCGTGGTATTCTGGCACCACATCATTCATATGACAATCGGAACAAAATTGTTCGGTATTGGTAGATTCCAATCCCTTGTTAAAGCCGCCCCACACCAATAAAGTCGCAATCGCTGTTAAGACAATGACACTTCCTACTGCCATATTACTACGGCGACATAAACGCTCACGAATTTTCTTGATTAAACCAAACATCGTTCCCCCTATTTCCCTTGATTTTCACGAATGGTATCGAATTTATTTTGAATGATTGGATCCACTTCGGCTTGTTGAACATGACATTGCAAACAGAAATAACGGCGTGGCGACGTTTCGCCTGTTGGATTGCCATCACGATCTTTAAAGTGGCTTTCAGGTACTCTTGGTGCCCCTGTGGTCGGTGATACTTCAGGTGCATGACAAGCTAAACATTGGTTGGCATTTTTGGTCACTTGCAAGCCACGAATACTATGTGGCACCAAGGGGGGTTGATGGGGAAACGTCACAGGGATATTGCCCACATCCTTTGGTGGTGTTGTATAAGCAGGTGCCACATTTTCTGGAATATTTTCTAATTGATCGATAGAACCTATGGCATTCGATAGGTTATTTGGTACATCAGCACTTGCCAATGCTGAAAGTGCGGTTAAAATCAAAGCAAGATATTTTTTCATCTTGAATTCACTCCGTAATAAAAGTCGTAAAGTTTAAATTTGTTTAATCGGAATCGGTTTCTCAAAACGAGAACCAAAAGCAAAAACCTGTTCAGCACACACATCAACACAACGTCCGCAACTGATACAGTCTTTATCTAAAATAATCGGGCTATCTTGTGCCGAACCATGCAGTGGTAGTCTCAACACTTGCGGTTCTGGGCAAACGTTGTAGCAGTCCATACAGCGATCACAAGCGGAACGATCCACCACATTGACTTTGATGATGCTTTTCACCCCAATTACGCCATACAACGCCCCTATTGGGCAAAGATGACCGCACCAACCGTGTTCCACCACCCATAAATCAAATAAAAAGATAATTGCTACTAGCCACAGCGTCGCCCCCAGTCCAAACACAAACACTCGCCCCAAGGCGGCCACAGGATTAATCCATTCCCATAACAAGGTGCCACTGATACTACTGCCGATTAAAATCATCAACAAAAGACCATAGCGTAATGAGCGTGGTAGTTTGGCACTTTGTCGAATGCCTAATTTTCGACGTAACCAAGCCGATAAATCGGTGACCATATTCATTGGGCAAACCCAACTGCAAAAGGCTTTACTGGCGATCAACGCATAAAAGACCACAATAATAAATGCCCCTAAAATGGTCGTCCATTCTGGCACATAGCCTGTGGCAAGGCTTTCTAACGTGATGAGCGGATCGGTTAAAGGAATCCGATCAAACAACAAGCTGGCACTGTAATTTCCTTTTAAAATCCAAATATTCCATAATGGCCCAGTTAAAAACAGCAAAATAATGCTTAACTGACTGAGTCGTCTTAACAATAAAAAGCGATAAGCTCGCCACCAACCTAATTTTTGACGAGCCTCCAAGCCCGCATTTTGGGGTTTATTTGGGGGAAATTTTACGCTTGCCATTATTTCACCCCTTTAATATTTAAATCCAAATTTGGAAAATGTTCTGCCTCTGGCACCGTGGTTGAACTCGGTTGGTAATCATAAGTCGCTCGATTCGGTGTCGCCACTTTGCTATCGGGTTTCACTGGCATAAATTGATAAGTCGGCTCCACTTGCCCATCTGGCATTCTGGCATCAAGTGCTGGACGCAAACCGTCGGGATGTCTTTCTTCCAATAAGGCTTTACCGGCATTTTGCTTTTCTTGCCAACCTAAGCGATAGTGGCGACCTAACATCCCTTTGGCTAAATCCATGGGCAACACTTTGATAGCAGCCTCTTCCAATACACAAGCCTGTTCACATTTGCCACAGCCTGTGCAAGCATCGGAATGCACCGTTGGGATCAATTTTGCATGAATTTGAGTGCGGTCGTTATGCACTTTTTCCAAGGTGATGGCTTTATCAATCAACGGACAAACCCGATAACATACATCACAACGCAAGCCTTGCCAATTCAAGCAAGTTTCATGATCAAGCAACACTGCCAAGCCCATTCTGGCCTCATTAATATCCTGCAAAGATTCACTTAATGCCCCTGATGGGCAAGCATTCATACAAGGAATATCAGGGCACATTTCACAGGGTTTATCACGTGCAATAAAATAAGGCGTGCCAGCCTCCATGGGTGATAACAAGGACGCTAAATGCAACATATCATAAGGGCAAGCCTGTACACATTGTCCGCAACGTGTGCAAGCACTCAAGAAATCATCTTCGCTCAATGCACCGGGTGGACGTAAGGCGACACCTTGCTTGGCGTTAGCTTGATGCTGTTGTAACCCCAAAATCACCCCCACACCACACAAACCTGCAGTGGTTCGAGTGGCGTTTTTGAGAAATTGGCGGCGATTTGGATCCCATTTCATATAGTGTTCCTTTTGAAAAGTGCAGTAAAAATCACCGCACTTTACGGCATTAACATGGCAAGCAAACTAGGCTGCTTTTTCCACTTTCACCGCACATTTTTTATAGTCGGTTTCACCTGAAATCGGATCGGTCGCATCTAAGGTTAATTTATTAGCAAGCTGTCCCGCATCAAAGAACGTGGTAAAAATTAACCCTTTCGGTGCTTTGTTACGCCCCCTTGTATCAAGGTGTGACAACATTTCACCACGGCGAGTGATAAGTTTTACTTTGTCGCCATGACGCAACCCCCGTTTTTTAGCGTCTTCAGGGTGCATCCACACTAAGTTATTCGGAAACGCACGATGTAATTCTGGCACTCGACGAGTCATGGTGCCAGTGTGCCAATGTTCCAACACACGTCCTGTGCAAAGCCATAAATCATATTCATCATCTGGGCTTTCTGCCGGTGGCTCATAAGGCACCCCAAGAATCACCGCTTTTTTATCGGGATAGCCATAGAACGCCACTTCTTCCCCTGCTTTTACATAAGGATCATAGCCCTCACGATAACGCCATAGGGTTTCTTTGCCATTCACCACTGGCCAACGCAAACCACGCACTTGATGATAGGTTTCAAAATCCGCTAAGTCATGGCCATGACCACGTCCAAAGCTGGCATATTCTTCAAATAAGCCTTTTTGTAAATAGAAACCAAATTGGTCTGCCTCATCATTGAGATAACCAGGGATATTTTTTGGCGTATCGAATTTATTCACTTCTCCGTTCAAATACAATACTTCATAAAGGGTTTTGCCCCGATATTCTGGCATCTGAGCCAATAACTCTTCGTCCCACACTTCATCGGTTTTGAAATATTTAGAAAATTCCACGATTTGCCATAAATCAGATTTTGACTCGCCCGGTCCTTTTACCTGTTGATACCAAAATTGAGTACGGCGTTCCGCATTGCCATAAGCCCCCTCTTTTTCCACCCACATACAGGTTGGCAAAATTAAATCAGCAGCCACCGCAGACACGGACGGATAAGGGTCAGACACCACAATAAAGTTTTCAGGATTTCGCCAACCTGGGAAAATTTCATCATTAATATTCGGGCCACCTTGCATATTATTAGTACAAAGTTGCCATAAGAAATTGAGTTTACCGTCTTTCAGCATACGGCTTTGCATCACCGCTGAATAGCCTAATTTGGTTGGAATCGTTCCTTTCGGTAATTTCCAGATTTTTTCTGCAATTTCAACATGTTTTGGATTGGTAACGACCATATCCGCCGGTAAGCGGTGGATAAATGTCCCTACTTCACGAGCCGTACCACAAGCGGATGGTTGACCGGTTAAGGAAAATGGTCCACAACCAGGCCTAGAGATTTTTCCAGTCAATAAATGCACATTGTAAATCATATGGTTAACCCACACGCCACGTACATGTTGATTAAAGCCCATGGTCCAATAAGACACCATATTTTGTTCAGGATCCGCATACATTTTTGCCAAGGTTTCCAACTGATCTTTGGGTACACCTGAAATTTCATGGGCTTTTTCTAAGGTATAAGGGGCAACAATTTGCTTAAATTCCTCAAAAGAAGAATCGTGCATTTTCCCCGCACTTTTGGCATTTTGAGCGGCTTGTTGTAATGGATGTTCTGGACGCAAGCCATAACCAATATCCGTTTCACCGCGTTTAAATTTGGTGTGTTTATTGACGAAATCCCAATTCACTTTATCCTGTTGAATAATGTAATTGGCAATATAATTCAAAATCGCCAAGTCAGAGTGCGGTGTAAAAATAATCGGAATATCGGCTAATTCAAAGGAACGATGTTCATAGGTAGAAAGCACCGCCACTTTCACATTGTCATTGGATAAACGGCGGTCAGAAATACGGCTCCATAAAATGGGGTGCATTTCTGCCATATTCGATCCCCAAAGCACAAAGGCATCAGTTTTCTCAATATCGTTGTAACAGCCCATGGGTTCGTCCATACCAAAAGTCCGCATAAAGGCCACTGCGGCGGATGCCATACAATGTCGAGCATTCGGGTCAATGGTGTTGGAACGTAGGCCTGCTTTCCATAGTTTCACTTTGGCATAACCCTCAAAAACGGTGGTTTGCCCAGATGAAAACATGCCCACGGAATTCGGCTCTTTTTTCTTCAAAATATCTTTGACTTTTTCCGCCATGACGGTGAATGCTTGATCCCAAGAGACTGGCGTAAAATCCCCCTCTTTGTGGAATTTACCGTCTTTCATGCGTAATAATGGGGTTTGTACACGGTCAGCACCGTACATAATTTTGGATAAAAAATACCCTTTAATACAGTTTAAACCACGGTTCACTTCCGCATCGGGATCGCCTTGTGTGGCCACCACTCGTCCGTCTTTGGTACCCACTAACACGCTACAACCTGTGCCACAAAAACGGCAAGGGGCTTTGTCCCATTTAATGCCAGTATCATCAGCATACACGTTTGTCACCGGAATGGTCATGCCAGCAGCCGTCGCAGCAGCCAGTGCGGCATTGGCTTTCATAAAATCTCTACGATTGAGTTCCATTGTTTTGTCCCACGTTTTTCTACGTTCTTAAAAGAAAAATAATTAGTTAAAAAGTTATTGTTCATCCAGATAATTGGCGATCAAAGACACCACAATAACGCCATTTATCTCTTTGACGTCATCAATACGATCCGCTAAAGCGAGCTGGCGATCACTTTCAATCGTCACCACTAACTTACCCTCTTTGGCATTTTCAGCATGAATCTCGGTATGCGGAATCGCTAATATATCGGCTTTTATTTGTGCGAATTTGGCGGGCTTTGCTTGCACCACAAGGCTACACACATACCAGTTTTCGCTTTGATTTAGGTTATTCATTATGGGTTATTTCATGTCTAAAATATGAATAGCTTGCGTTGGGCAAACTGACAAGCACGCCCCACAGCCATTGCAACTGTCTGAGTTTAAAAGTAATGCCACAATGCCACCCAGTTGGGGACGAAAGCGAATCGCTCGGCTTTCACAACTGTCACCACAGGAACGGCATTCAATTTTTTGCGTTAATAAACAGCTATCCTGTATCTCAACCTTATGTAACCAAGGAGTTTCCTCGGTGGAACGAAATAGCTGTTCCGTACAACTTTCTACACAGCGTTGGCAAAAAGTACATTCACCACGAGTGAAATCAATTTCAGGCAATCCGTCTTTGCCTTTGATAATAATCTGGGTTTCACAAGCAGTGAGACAGTGATCGCATGCCGTACATTTTTCCAAAAATTCATTCAACTTCGCCCAAGGTGGACGAATTGGCTGATAACCTTGCATTTTTTGCTGTTCGGTTTTCAGACTCTGCAAAAATTTGCCCTGTAGGAAAGCACGGCGTGGCAAGGACGGTTGGTGGTGTAGCAAAAAAATCTCTTTATATACTCAAATTAAATAGTGGCTAATTATGAATCGTTTTGGGTGATTTTATTATTACCCTAAGGGGGTATTTATCGAGAAATTCAGGCTTTTTCTTGATTGAGATCAAATAAAATAATCAAGATAAAGCAAACCGCCTAAATCATCAGGCGGTTTGTTAGAAAAAATGCGGAGAGAAAATTGTTATTTTTAACGTTTAGGTAAATAACGTGTTGGATCCACCGATTTACCTTTGTAACGAATCTCAAAGTGAAGTTTCACGCTGTTGGTACCAGAGCTGCCCATTTTGGCAATTTGCTGACCCGCTTTGACCTGTTGTTGATCGCTCACTGAAATGCTGTCATTGTGAGCATAAGCACTTAAGAAATCATCATTATGTTTAATAATAATTAAGTTACCATAACCACGTAAAGCATTACCTGCATACACCACGCGTCCAGCCGCAGCCGCATAAACCGCTTGGCCTTTTGAGCCACTAATATCGACCCCTTTGTTACCACCATCTGAATTGGAGAATCCTTGCACCACTTTGCCCGTGGTTGGCCATTGCCATGCAATATTTGACTGTGGAGTAGCTGGAGAACTGCTGCTTGCACTGGCAACAACGCCAGAGCTGGCCGCGGTACTTGCCACGACACCGGTTGAGGTGGCGGTGGTTGCCATGGTGGTAGCGCTTGTGGCTGATGCGGCCGTGGCTTTAACAGGGCCTGACACAGCTTGTTCGGCTGAACCCGCAACGGCTTTCACCGGCCCTGTGACGGTGCCATCTGAACCATATTGTGTGCCATTAGCCGCGGTGGTATAAGTGACTTCAGGTTGCTGAGTAACCGTCACTTCTTTACATTCTTGTTTGGTTTCGGTTTTCGTGGTGGTGTGTGGCACATTTGAGGTTTTTAAAGTTTGTCCCACGCTGAGTTTATAAGGTTCGCTCATGCCATTTAGGTTAGCTAATTCTTTGACATCAAGTCCTGCAATGTAGGCAATTAAGAACATGGTATCGCCTTTTTTCACTGTGTAACTGGTGCCTTTGTAGAAGCCTTTGTCTATTTTGCTGTAATCCGGTGCGTTCGTTGTGCTGTTACGCGGAATGTCGACATTTTGGCTAACTGGCGCCGCCACCTGTTTGGTTACCGTAACCGGTTTACAAACGGTTTTTGTGGTGGTGACCGGTTGGGCTGTTTGTTGTACTTGCTGTAAGGTTGGCGCGTTGCTTTGTGGTGCAGTGGCTGTGGCGGTGACTGTCGTCGCTGTTGCCGCGGTGGCGGTATTCGCCACATTGGCATAAGTACCCGCTTGATTTGCCACCGGTTGAGCGACCACTTGATCGTTCATGCCAACCGGCATACTGCTTGGTTGCACCTGAGGTTCCCAAGTATTATTTTCGACCGGTTGCATAATGCCCGGTGTTAAGGTTCCTCCTGCATTTTCAACAGGTGCAGAATGGTTAGAACTTGAACAAGCGGTTAACATCAATGCCGTTAATGGCAGTAATAAAAATGTCTTTTTCATCATAAAATCTCTTCATTATTTCATCGTGGATGGCATTTGCGTTTGCTGAATTTCAGGGGTAAAACTGCCCCCACCTACCGCGCCAGTACCGGCGACGGGTTGCATAATGCCATCAGGTAAGGCATTGGGATCCTTGGGCTTCGGTTGTTGAACCGGTTCCGCAGAACAGGCCATTAAGCCACAGATAACGGTCAGTCCAAAAATAAATTTTTTCATCATTTTCCTTATCTCAACATCAAATAAACAATGACGGCCAGCACAACCACTGACCAGCCAATTAATTCAATAGAACGACGTAATTTCGCCGCAAATTTTTCACCGCCCCAAGCGGCTAATTTGGCGACCACTAAAAAGCGTGCAAAACGTGAAATAAATGCCGTGAGTACAAAGGGCAAAAAGGCCATTTGCATGACACCAGAAGCAATGGTAAATATTTTATAGGGAATCGGTGAAAAGCCTGCCACAAACACCACGAGAATACCCCATTGTTCAAACCAAGAAATGGCTTTATCCCATTGACTTTGATAGCCTAATTTAACAATATATTCCTGAACGTAATCAAAAGCATAATAACCTAAGCCATAACCAATCATCCCGCCAACAGCAGAAGCAAGTGCGGTGTAAAAAGCAAATTTTAAGGCACTTTGAGGTTTTGACATTGACATTGGAATTAACATGACATCCGGTGGAATGGGGAAAAAAATTGCCTCAATAAAACTCACCAAACACAACCAAAATGTCGCAAAACGATGCCTTGACCATTGCATTGTTTTATCATACATTGCACCGAAAATTTTCAAATAATTATCCTGTTTTTATCATACCAGCAAAGAGCTTTATTATTCACTGTCTAGCCAATTTTGTAAAGCAGTGATTGAATGATGGGCCGTCATATCAGGCTGAATCGGCGTGATGGCGACATACCCCTGTTGTAGTGCATAAAAATCTGTTCCCTCTCCCGCTTCTTCCGGTAAGCCGGCGGGGCCGATCCAGTAAATCACTTCATTGCGAGGATCTTGCTGTTGAATAATTTCTGCTGCTGAAGCGCGGTGTCCTAAGCGACAAACTTGTATCCCTTTGATTTCATCATAAGGTAAATCAGGAACATTAATATTGATCATTTCACGGGTTCTTAAGAGTTCACCATGTAAGCGAGGCACCAGTTCGCACACCACTTTGGCGGCCGTTTCATAATGTTGACGCCCATCTAAAGACACCGCCACTGAGGGCAAGCCTAAGTGACGTCCTTCCATGGCGGCGGCGACCGTACCAGAATACAGGGTGTCATCACCTAAATTAGCCCCCGCATTAATACCGGAAACCACCAAGTCAATTTTCCCAGACAAAAAGCCGTTTAAGGCAAGATGAACGCAGTCGGCCGGCGTGCCGTTAATGCAGTAATCGCCATTGTCTAATTTGCGTGGGCGCAATGGTTCCACTAAGGTTAATGAATTAGAGGCGGCACTCCGATTACGGTCTGGTGCGACCACAATCACATTGGCAAACCGACGTAAATAATCGGCTAAAATTTGAATGCCCTCGGCGTGATAGCCGTCGTCGTTGGATAATAATATATTCATTTGCTTTCCTATTGTTCTTGTTCGGTTAACACCAATTCTCGCACTAACGCGGTAGCATAACTGCCGGCCGGTAAATAAAACGACAGTTTTAGCCCGTTTTCTACAAATTGCCAAGATAACTCTTGCGCTTGCATTAACAGCGGTCGGCGTGCCGGTTTTACGCGCTCTTGTTGCATGAAGTGTTGTAACTCAACATGTTCGGCAAGCACCGCATTTTCTAATTCACAAGCCGGTTGAGGTTGTTCTCCAATAAGGGGCGCAGTTAATAAAATATCTTGATTTTTTAACCGCACTTGTAAGGCGGATAAATCGTCGTTTTGTTCCGCCACAAACCAACTTTGTGACCCTTTTAATTGCACAATATCCTGCGGTAAAACTTGGTTCGCTACCCCCATCTCTATCCGTTTGGATACCACCAAATTAAAAATTTCACTGCGCGCAGCGGATAAATAGAAACTGCGTTTTTTACGATCCTTGACTTGAATTTCTCCTTTTGCCAAGCGTCTTGCTTGTGTGAGATTGTGACCGTCACGCCCAAAACGTTGTTCCATAAAATAATTCGGGAAACCTTGCTGTTTGAGGTTTTCTAACCGTTGTGTTAGCTCATCCGTTTCTACGACGTGACGCAATAAAATCTCGAAATGATTGCCGTCTAAACTGCCGATACGAATTTTTCGATGATGACGAGTGACCGCTAAAATCTCCACGCCTTCTAATTGAAATTGGCGAAAATCAGGGGTTGGTTTGCCCGGCATTTGAATACTGAACCATTGTTCTGTCACGGCGTGGCGATCTTTTAATCCCGCATAACTCATATTGCGTACATGCACGCCACAAAATGTGGCCAGTTTTTCGCCCACAAACAAGGTATTTGCATTGGTTTTGCGCACGTTAACCGCCACAAATTCACCGTCGCCCGACATGTCATAACCAAGTTGCTCTTTTACCACGAAATCCGCATATTCGGCTTTTAACCGTGCGGTCTGTTTGGGTTGCGTTTGTAAATAAGCTAAATCCAACATCAGGCTTTCACCAGTAATGCGACCGCTTCCGTTGCAATGCCTTCACCACGCCCCGTAAAACCGAGTTTTTCGGTGGTGGTCGCTTTTACATTGACTTGCTCAAGTTCGCATTGTAAATCCGTGGCGATCACGGCACGCATGGCATCAATATGCGGTCGCATTTTCGGTGCTTGAGCAATAATGGTGACGTCCACATTACCAATTTTATAGCCTTTTTGTTGCACTTGTGAAAAGGCTTCACGTAATAAAATGCGGCTATCAATATCTTTAAATTGCATATCCGTATCGGGAAATAATTTCCCAATATCGCCTAATGCCACCGCACCCAGCAAGGCATCTGTCAACGCATGCAAGGCCACATCACCGTCACTGTGAGCAATAAATCCGGTATGATAAGGGACAGTCACGCCACCAATTATCAATGGCCGATCTTGCCCAAACGCATGTACATCAAAGCCGTGTCCAATTCGGATCATAGTGTTTCCTTTGTATTCTGTTGTGATAAATAAAACGCCGCCAATGCCAAATCTTCGGGGCGTGTGACTTTAATATTATCTGTTCTGCCTTGCACTAAGTGCGGTTGAAATCCAGCCAGTTCCATAGCGGAGGCTTCGTCAGTGATCGCGAGGCCTTGTTGTAAGGCGGTTTGTAAGGCATGGCGTAATAAATCTGCGGGGAAAAATTGTGGCGTTTGGGCGAGCCAAATATGATTGCGATCTTCGGTTTGTTGGATTTGTTTGTGATTGTTCGCACGTTTAATTGTGTCGATTGCGGGAGTGGCCAAAATCGCGCCGTTGATATCATTAACGGCCAGTAATTTATCCATATCCCCATGGGTTAAGCAAGGACGGGCAGCATCATGCACGAACACCCATGTATTGTCGCTTGAGGGAATGTGATTTAATCCGTTTAACACGCTATCCGCGCGAGTTTCGCCCCCCTGAATAATACGAATTCTCGGCTGCTTTAAACAGTTTAATTCCGATAAATAAGAATCCTGTGGCGCCACCGCTAAAATGATTTGTTCAATATTGGCTGGGTGGGTGAGTAATACGTTTAAACTGTGTTCTAAAATGGTTTTCCCTTGAATGGTTAAATATTGTTTCGGTTTATCCGTTTGCATACGCGAACCAATACCGGCAGCAGGGACGACGGCCACCAGTCGGCGTGTGCTAGTGTCAGTTAGCGCGGTGAATTTTTGGGGCGTTTGGATCATTGTTTATTTTCTTTCACAATACGGTAAAAGGTTTCATTGGGTTTGATCATTTCATATTGCTGTCTAGCGCGCTCTTGAATCGCATTGACGCCTTCTTTTAGATCTTTGATTTCTGCCATAATAAGTTGATTACGTTGAGAAAGTTTAGTATTTTGAGCCTTTTTTACTGCAATATCTTCAGCCGCATGTTGGTAATCAAAATAACCGTTTTTGCCAAACCAAAAATCATATTGGAATAGCATTAAAACGGCCGTGAGTAGGACAATTAATAAACGCATAATCTTGTGAGTCACCCTATTGATGAAAGAAAATGATATTGCCATAGTTTAGGGGAAAAATGGGGATAAAACAAACGAAAAAGTGGCTTTTTTCGGGTAAATACATTTTCTATATTATTATCGGCTGGAGATGACAAATTTTGTTCTTTTTACTGGTCATCTTGTCAACAAGCGGTATAATATAGTAGGATTGGATTTATTTGAGGAGATCCTATGTTCAAAAAATTATCACTGGTACTTGTGTTAGCCTGTTTGTCCGCTTGTTCATCAGTGACATCTTATATTCCTTTTATGGGCAGTGAAAAAACCGTGATTAATTTGGATAAAGAACAAATTGATCAGAAATCTTATGCGGTAGCCTATTCTGCGACGGCACAAACCTATAAAGGTTCGGTGAAAGACGATTATGATGTCAATTCGTTTACCAGTGGGGTAAATGATTGGTATTTGGGCAGAATTTTAGTATCGATCGATCAGATCAAAGCGAAATTAGCTTCGGGTATTGATAGCAATGTGCATGCGTATTATAGCGGCGTGGTGTTTGCCTCTGATTTGCAGAATAATTTTAGTCGTTTAAGTGCGGATTGTTGGTCCAAAATTGATCGCCCAAGTATGACGCAAGGGATTTATGATGCGATGCGTGATCTGCAAAAAGATCGTGTAAAATCGGAAGATGATGAATACTTGAGTAAAGGCAGTGAAGAATTGCTCAGTGTTTGTAAATAACGTGGTGAGTTAGGTGCGCTGAGTGCCTAACTCTTTTTTATTTTTAAGGAGACATGCTGAATGTTTAATTTACCTGAAAATTATATTCATCTCGCTCAAACGGCGGAGAATAAACAACAAGCCATTGAGATGGCGGCTGATGCGTTGAACAAAGCTGGCTTGGTTGAAGCTGGTTATGTACAAGGTATGCTGGCTCGTGAACAACAAACTTCTACCTTTTTAGGCAACGGGATTGCGATTCCTCACGGTACATTGGAAACTCGTGACTTGGTGAAACAAACTGGCGTGGCGGTGTTTCAATTCCCTCAAGGGATTGAATGGAGTGAGGACAATATCGCTTACGTGGTGATTGCTATTGCGGCCCGTACTGATGAACATTTAACCTTGTTGCGTCAATTAACCCAAATTTTAGGGGATGAAGATACTGCGGCAAGATTGGCCAAAGAGCCTGATGTAAACAAATTCCGTGCATTATTATTAGGTGAAAGCCAAAATTTAGTGGTGTCTGCTGAAACGATTATGCTAAATGTGGAAACCGATAATCTGTTGACGTTAACGGCGATTAATGCCGGCAATTTAGAACGTCAAGGTGCGGTGGAAAAATCCTTTGTTTCTGATGTAGTAAGTTCATCTGCGTTACCGTTAGGACAAGGTTTATGGTTAACTGACAGTTCGCAAGGAAATCTGAAAAATGGGTTAGCCGTGAGCCGTGCAAAAAATCATCCATTAGCACTAATTACGGTGTCTGTTAAAGATGATGGTGTAAATCAAGTGTTAGCTCGTTTGCTAGATCCACAAGTGCAACAATGTTTATTGCAAGGTTCGGCGACACAAATCGTATCCGCATTAAATGGCGAAACGGTGGTTGTTGAACCTGTAAACGTAGCGGATACAAATTCTGCCCAAGAAGTCGAAGGGACATTTACGATTAAAAATGAACATGGTGTACATGCTCGCCCTGGAGCCGTGTTAGTTAATGAAGTGAAAAAATATAATGCGACTGTGCTTGTGCAAAATCTAGATCGTGGTGGTGCCTTAGTGAGTGCGAAAAGTGCGATGAAAATTGTGTCTTTAGGTGCCGTTAAAGGGCATCGTTTACGTTTTGTGGCAACGGGCGAACAGGCTCAACAAGCCATTGACGGTATCGGTGCGGCGATTGCGGCTGGCTTAGGGGAGTAATAATGAGCAAAAAAGTAGCAACAATTACGCTCAACACCGCCTATGATTTGGTCGGACGTTTGGCTCGTATTGAATTGGGCGAAGTCAACCAAGTGGAAACGCTCGGGTTATTTCCTGCGGGCAAGGGCATTAATGTCGCCAAAGTCCTCAATGATTTAGGCGTGAACGTCGCCGTAGGTGGCTTTTTAGGCGAAGATAATGTGGGCGATTTTGAACATCTATTCCAAAGCCTTGGCTTAGAAGATCGCTTTCAACGTATTGCAGGCAAAACACGAATTAATGTCAAAATTACTGAAACCGAGGCAGATGTAACCGACCTGAATTTCTTAGGTTATCAAGTGCAACCGCAAGATTGGCAAACCTTTGTGATTTCATCCTTAGATTATTGCCGCCAGTTTGACATTGTGGCGGTATGTGGCAGTTTGCCACGTGGTGTGAGTCCTGAACAATTTGCCGATTGGTTAAAACAATTAGCTAACGTCGGTGTGAAAGTCGTGTTAGACAGTTCCAATGCAGCATTGACAGCAGGACTAACGGCTAATCCATGGTTGGTTAAACCTAACCACCGTGAATTGGAGGCTTGGATCGGTCAGCCGTTAAATTCTCTTGATGAAATTATTCAAGCTGCGAAGAAATTACAGACACAAGGCATTGCGAATGTGGTGATTTCTATGGGAGCAAAAGGCTCATTGTGGTTAAGTGAACAAGGCATTGTGCGAGCCGAACCACCACGTTGTGAAAATGTGGTGAGTACGGTGGGGGCAGGCGATTCCATGGTGGCAGGGTTAATTTATGGTGCGGTGAATCAGCTTTCACAAGCCGATACTTTGGCATTTGCTAGTGCGGTATCTGCTTTTGCTGTATCGCAAAGTAACGTGGGCGTGAGTGATCCAACATTGCTCGATCCTATTTTGCAACAAGTTAAAATCACGGTTATTGAAGGATAAATTATGCGTATTTTTATTACATTTTCTGAAAACGTTGGACAGGCCAAAGCCTTTTTAATTCGCCAACGTTTAACTCAAATCGCTCAAACTCAAGGTGTTGAGCTCGTCGAACAAGCAGAATCTGCGGATGTAGCCTTAGTGGTGGGGAAAACCTTACCCAATTTAACCGCACTTTCAGGTAAAAAAGTGGCGTTAGTGGAGATAGAAACCGCTTTCCAATCTCCTGAGTTAGCCTTAGAACAGGTACACAATAATGCGGTGGATTATGTTGCACCAGCACAAACTGCGGTGCAAAATGGCACAATTTCTGGACGTAATATTGTAGCGGTCACCGCTTGCCCAACCGGTGTGGCACATACCTTTATGTCTGCCGAAGCCATTGAAGCCTATGGTAAAAAAATGGGTTGGAATGTGCGAGTGGAAACTCGAGGTCAAGTGGGGGCAGGCACGCCGATTACTGATGACGAACTGACGCAAGCAGATTTAGTCTTTGTGGCAGCGGATATTGATGTGGATTTGGATAAATTCCAAGGCAAACCGATGTATCGCACTTCTACGGGATTAGCTTTAAAGAAAACCGCACAGGAATTTGAAAAAGCCTTTGTGGAGGCGAAAATTTATCAGTCAGCCAGTGGAGAGAAAAACGAAACGGCTAAAACTGAACGCAAAGGATTTTATAAACATCTAATGACAGGCGTGTCACACATGTTGCCGATTGTCGTCGCAGGTGGTTTATTGATTGCTTTTGCCATTGGTGGTATTTATGTAGGTAATGAAGAAAATGTAGGTACCTTTGGTCACGATATGATGACATTGGGTGGTGCGGCATTTGGTTTGATGATTGCCGTGTTCGCCGGTTATGTGGCATATTCCATTGCCGACCGTCCCGGATTGGCAGTCGGTTTAGTCGGTGGTTCACTTGTCGCCAGTGCTGGTGCTGGGATTTTAGGCGGGATTATCGCTGGTTTCCTTGCAGGTTATGTGGTGAAAGGGTTAAATCAATTTATCAAATTACCGGCCAGCATGAGTGCGTTAAAACCGATTTTAATTTTGCCGTTGTTTGGTACTGCTATTGTGGGTTGGTTGTTGATTCATTATTTAAATCCACCGGTGGCTTTTGCCATGAAATGGTTAGAAAGTTGGTTAGCCGGTTTAGGTTCAACTAATGCCATTTTATTTGGTGCTTTGCTCGGCGGTATGATGTGTATTGATATGGGTGGCCCAGTCAATAAAGCGGCTTACGTGTTTGGTACGGGTTTGATAACATCCGGTATTACGACACCAATGGCAGCGGTGATGGCTGCAGGTATGGTGCCACCGATTGGGATGGCCATTGCCACATGGATTGCTCGCAGTAAATTTGACGACGCTCAACGCAACGCAGGTAATGCCGGTTTTGTGTTAGGACTTTGCTTTATTTCTGAGGGTGCTTTGCCATTTGTGGCGGCTGACCCATTACGTGTGATTTTATCAAGCGTACTCGGTGGGGCGACAGCGGGGGCAATTTCAATGAGCTTAAATATCAGCTTACCTGCACCGCATGGTGGGGTATTTGTGGTGCCGTTGGTTTCACAACCATTGATGTATTTATGTGCAATTGCAGTCGGTTCATTAGTAACTGGTGTGTTGTATTCTGTGATTAAGCCGAAACTTGTGAAATAATGACCGCAGTTTAAAATAACATATTTTTAACAAAACCCTTGTATTTACAAGGGTTTTTTATTGTTATTGAGTGGAAAAGGTTGATCCCCAAAGCATTTAGTATTAAAGTAACCCCAGTCTTTCATTATTAAAATAGGAATAGCCATGAAATCAGATAAACCCATTGAATGCGTAGGTTGTAATACTTTTGACGTTGGTTCAATTATTGATAATAGCGAACGTTCAGCACAATTTGATAAAATTTATGTGACTCAAGAAGAGGCAGAAAAAGCATTAGCAAAATTGGTACAAAAAGCTCGTGATACAGAAAGTGAAGATGAACCTTGTCAAATTGAAAGTGATATTACCCCCGTAGAGGGCGGGTTCCGATTGACAGGAAATTTCACTTTTAGCTGTCAAGCCGAAGTGGTGATCTTTCAGTTAGGCACAAGAGCGATCTAATCCGTTTTTTGATCATTTGATCAATAGCTATCTGAGCTTTGTAAACTGCGGTAAAATGATCTCCCCCAAAAAAGTTAGAGACTTACATCAAGGACTGAAGACGATATTGTATCGGAGTCAGTCCTTTTAATTTTAACTGAATACCCTCTTCATTATAATAGCGAGGATTTCCCATAAAAATGCTCCGTTTTCATTCGCCCCATTTTTGTTGTTTAAACGCTTGGTTGTATTTAGTCATAAAAATCTGCACCTTACTTAGCTGGTTATTAGTCCAACTTTTGGGGTGCAGATTATTTTCACCGCAGTTTTCGTTTATTTCTCCAACTGCAGCGGCAAGAACAAGCTCAGAGGGCGCTTACGGATAATCTCACAAAGGCAACGTGCGATTTCACACCAACTGTCGATTTCCGTGTTGAGCGACTTCAATGCCACACGCAGTGCCAAGGTGAAACTCACCAATAAATTCACCACACCGATCAACAACACAAAGCCGAGGTTTTGCCAAATTAATGGCTGACTTAATTCACCGCTAACGGCCACATAGCCAAGATTGGCCGAGGAAAAGGCCACATGGCGAATATCAAGGGGTAAGCCTAGCCAATAGCCCACCAGACCGGTTAATCCTAACAGCATACCGAAACAGAAATTTCCCATTAAGGAGCCGTAATTGTCATGTAAATAATTTGCAATGCCAATCCGGCATTTTTCAGGCATCAGGTATTTCAACACGGGATGATAACGCAAGCGCATTTTGCTGTTGAGGTAATTACTGCGGTTATCAAAATAGCCCGAAATAATCCCCGAACAGAATAACCACACGCCCGCAATGGCGGCGAACCATAAAGCGCCTTGTGTGGGGTCAATGGCGTGCAGTTGGTAGTCAATGGCGGCGTGATCCAACAACGCCACGCCTTTTTGTTGCGCATAAAAATGGGCGATTAACGCACTTAATCCCATGGCGAACGCCACATTGCCTAGCACGGCAATGGTTTGAGAGCGCACAACATCAATCAATAATTGTGCCAGTTTCATGTTCACCGCTCGCCCTTGCGGGTTGCGTTCCACGGCCTCGGCAAAACGGGCGGCGGTCATGGCGGGCTGTTTGGTGGCGACGGTAAAATGCAACATAAAAATCAGCATAAAGCCCAGACCATAGTTCAAGCCATAAGCCACACTTTTCCAGAGCTTATCCTCAATCACATCACCCAAATAAATTTTCAATAAAGCCATCAGCGCAATTAAAATCCCGCCACCCGCCGCAGAGTAAAACATGGCAAAATATTCTTTTTTGCTGCGTGTCACATAATGCTCGCCATGGTCGCTGGTGTTTTGTGCAATGGTGCGAGAAAGCATGCTTGCGCTTTGTTTCCAAAGTACCGCAATATTATGTTGATCGGTAGCGGCCTCGGCAAATATTTCGGTGGCTTGTAATAAGCGCAATAAGGATAATTTTGAGGTACTGAACAACCCTTTGAGCAACACCAAGCGATCCAAAGTTTGGGTTAACCGCTCCAACAAATGCGCCACACCTAAGGAAGAACCCGCCACCACGCCACGTTTATGAAAGCGATCAATTTGTTTGCGACATTGCGACAGCATGACTTGCAAATGGCTATCGTCATAATGTTCACCCTGTTGTTGAGCGCTTAACCATTGTGCCACTTCTTTTTGCAACGCCACAAATGGCGAATGGGCGTCTAATAAATTGGGATCAAGTCGCATTAATTCGGGTTCCAAATCTTCCGCCGCCAACCAGATGGCTAACATTTCAATGGCGGAATAGCCCTCATGATAAAGATGTTGATGCAACCAATTTTGATCGGCTTGTTCTGTGTAGTGCTGAAAGGTGGCAAACAGGTTTACCCAAGTTTTCACCGAAATCGCCTTAAGCCACGCCAGATCTCGGCGATCATGAAATAACATAAAGAACACATCACGTAAATCTTTGCTGTCCTTAAAGGCGGGATTCATTTTTTCATACAGCCGTTGTTTCATCTCCTTGCCAAAGCCATCACGGCTTAAAATGCCACTGCTCACCAACAAGGGATACAACCGCATTTGGCATAACCAACGGCACAGCAAGCGAGAGATCCTATTGGCAAAGTCAGGATGTTGTTGTAATAGCCCAATAAATAAGTTCACCCGTTCATTGGCTTGACATTGTCCGCCGTCACGTAAATATTGGCAAAAGGTTTGCAATAACACGAAAGGATCATTTTGCGCCTGCATATCGGCCAACAGTTGATCCAAGCGTGGTTGAATAAATGGTATCGTCATAATTTCTCTTTGTTGTTCGTCTACCCTATTATGATAGGTTTTGTGCTGAAAAGTTCAAGCTAAAATCTCTTAGCCGTGTTTAACCAATGTGTTGATGAGATTTCCATTTAAATTGCTCAAAATTACATCAGTTTATAATAAAAATTTTGTTAATTTTTTACAATAGAAGTAATAATTAATAAACTCCTCAGATAAAAATAATTATGGATAAAAAATTTGACTTGCAAAATTATCTTGCCACCATTCCACAAATAAATGATGAAAAAGATATTGAAAATTTATTTAATGTGATGAATGTGGTGGCTAATTTGTCTATTCCTATTGGTCAAAAAACTGCTTTATTAAATCAGATGGAAAGCAAGTTAAAGGATAATCCTAAATTTCAAGAGATTGCAGATAGCCATAAACCACAAGTGGAAAAAATGCAGCAGGTGATGGCAAATTTGGTGCAGAATTTGGAAGAGAAAAAGGAACATGCTAAAAAGCAACAGCAGGAAATTAAAACTGGTCAGCAGTTTAATTTGCAGCAGTTGAATATGTTGAAGGGATATGAGTTATATAAGTATGTTATGGATAATATGACTAATCCAAGTCAATGGAAAGAAATGACCAAAGAGCAACAAAAAGAAGTTTCTGAACAAACTTATAAAGCCTTTCTAAAAAATCCAACTGAAAAAAATACAGAAAATCTTGCTAAAGTTATATTAGTAAATGCAACCAATACAGAAAATATTAATAAAGCCCTAAATGATTTACAAAGTTTCCAACCTACACATCCTACACATAGTCATAAATTATCCAAAAAATTTAAGAATAAAGATTTTTGTAAACAATATTTTGGCATAGAGAATGCAACAAAAGAACAAATAGACTATTATTCTCAAATTTTTATTACTGCTACAGAGATTGGAGATCAATATGGTGTTAAGATCCAGATAAATAAAGATGGAAGCATAAGAACTGATCCTGATGATGAAGAATCAAGAATAAAATATAAAAAAATATTAGATAAAAAAATTGCAACAGAGCAAGACCCTCAAGTTAAAGAAGCATTTCAACATATTTCTGCCCAAATGATTAAGCAAGAAATAGAGAGAAATAAAACTTTTGATGATAGTAAGAAAATTAGGAAAATTAAGCATGTTAAGGATGTGGGTGGTTTTATTAAAGATGTTTTTTCATATCCTTTTAAAAAGAATGAATTATTTAATAAACCTGCTGATGAACTTTACCATAATTTAAGCAATAGATTGGATCAGGCTTTTGATATTTATAAAAAGTTTGGTGCAGATTCTGTCTCAAAATGGGATATTATCAATATAGTCAAATCTGAACAAGATACTAGAATTGGACAGTTATTAAATTCTCAATTAATTCTTTATATGGCTGGTGATAAAGATGCCCAAAAAGATGTGATCAATAATGCCTTTTTTAGGAATTTATATGCCAAAAGCCAAGCCTATGGCAATGATCATTATCTGTTTAAAACAGTGCTTGAGGGTATGAACTTTGATGAAGCAGCCACAGCAAGGATCATCAGCCTATTGGATAAAGACTTGGAAAATAATCCTGCTATCAATCCAGATCACACTAAAATAAATAGGGAATTTTTTAAACATTATCAGGAAAAAAAGGATAATTATTACACTGTTGCAATGGCTGTAGAAAATTATATTAGTAAAGATGAAGGGATTAAATCTCTTGATGTTTATGATATGTTTAATAGGTTAAATAATGGGGAAAAATTAACTGAAAAAGATATTGAAATATTGATGCACATTAAGAGTTTGCAAGATGAACCACACAAGAGAAATGAAATTTTAATTGATGGAAATATAGTAAGGGTTAAGAATAGTGATATTTTAGATAAATTTAATAATGCAACTCACTTAGATTCAAAAAAACTTGATCAATTAATACAAAATTATGATCAGCCAAAAGAAGTTGAATTTGAACACATGAGTGAAAGTGAAAAGAAAATTTTGGCAGTTGCAGATATTAAAAAATCAAAAGAAGCAGTAGAAAGTTATAGTAATAACAATTATAATAAACAGGAAGAAGTCAATTATAGTAGTGTCCTTAACAGTTAAAACATAAAAAGCAATAATTTTATTAAATTATTGCTTTTTATGTTTTAAAATGTCTCAACTTGTATGTAGTCAGACATAATCTCTAAAGTTTTATGCTTTTCAGAAGAGCCTTTTTTAAATAAATTCTGATTTTCTTTGCTGACATTAAATTTATCAAAAAGAGAAATAATTCTTTTATCAATTCCTATTAGTATATTAACTATTCCTTGATTATAATATCTATTAGTTAATATTTTTTCTAAGTAATCACCACGAATTTGCAAAACTTGCATAAATTGTTCTTCAGTTAAATTGTTTAACTTTCTATCTAATTCTAAATAGAAACCATTTAAATCTTTTTTAAATTCTTTATATCCTATTAACTCATCAGGATTTAAAGGTTTAATTAAATCTTTATAAGTATAAGTTTTTCCCCTAAAGGTGCTTTTAATTTGTTTCATTTCTTTGGTGACTTCACCATAGGAATATAATCTTGAACCATCTGGGGTGCAATATACAGCCTTTTTTCCATAAAAGATATATTGACAACCATAGGCAAAAGCATTTTGAGAAATAAATAAGAAACTTAATAACAAACCTAATTTAATTTTATTTTTGAGCATATAAACTCCTTTATTATTATATTTATTTTTATTTGGATGTTATCGTAGATAAAAATAAATACAATAGATTTTTAATTAAAATTTAGTAATTTTTTCTGAATAAAAAATAGCAAATTTAAATTCAGAAAATATACAAATTTTGTGTTTTATTTACCCAATAAGGCTTTGTTTATAAAGCCTTATTTTATGGGTATATCAACACATTGGTTAAACACGGCTCAAATACTCTTTTTTTCCCAACTTCCCCAAATTCGGAATAGAAAACTTGAGAGTAAAAAACCAGCCAGATTGGCAATAAAAGATGTTAGCGTTGGTAAATATAATGCCAAAGCCGAAAGTACTATACCCTGAAATAACTTCGAGCATACTTTTTCTGCAGTGGTTTCAACTTTCTGGAAGATATAATTGAAACAACTTTCAATAAAGGATAAAAATAAAAAGCCAATTATATAAGGATGATATGATAAATATTCATCTAGACATGGAAGATCTGGGTAGAATGTATCTAATATAACTGGGAGATATATTAATACAACAAGAGAAAAAGAAGAAAGCCAAAATTTCAGCGAATTAAAATTTGGATCTCTCCATTTAAAAGTGGCTTTAGGGATTAAGCCAACATGCTTTAATAGTTTTTTCATTAAGAAATACCTCCGCGAAAATTAAACGAACTTCATACTAACATTGTTTTTTTTTTTGCACAATACTTGATTGTTTATTCGCCTATTTTTTAACCGAAAGACAAGTAGACATGACCAGCTACCGCTAGGCGATAGCGAAAATGAAATGGGATAAAGGCAGGAAAAAACAACGTAGGAGCGGATCTATGTATCCGCCCGAAAATCACGCTCCGTTTTTAACGGGCGGATACATAGATCCGCCCCTCCATTTTAGTTAAAATATCATCAACATAAAATGGCATATCCGCTAATTAAAGAGCGGATAAAGTGGTCGTTTGGAGAGCACTTTGATCTTGACCCTGAAATAGGTTTTATCAATAAAAAAGTGCGGTGAAAAAAGGTTGATTTTTTCACCGCACTTCAATCGGTTAATTGACTAACTAGCTAACTAGCCCTCACAGCTTGAGCAACTGAGCAAGTTGCGGTTAAACACTTGCGCTGCACTCATACTGTATTGATAATAAATGGATTTTAAGCCCAATTCTTCGGCGGTTAAGTATAATTGGTTCAAATCTTTTGCGGGGGTCGCAGGGTGAACCATGATGTTAATACTTTGGCCTTGATCGATATATTTCTGACGTTGTGCCGCTTGTTGAATCACACTTAACTGGCTGATTTCCGAGAATGTTTTGAAAATATCTTTCTCTTGATCGCTTAATTGGGATAAATGTTGCACAGAACCGTCATGCAATAAAATGCTGTCCCAAATTTCGTCTTTGTCTAAGCCTTTTTCTTGTAATAATTTTTCCAAGAATGGGTTTTTGTAGACGGTCTTGATTTTGGCTAAATCTTTTACATAATAATTGGATTTAAACGGTTCAACAGACGGTGAAACACTGCCTAAAATAAAGCTACTGGATTTGGTTGGGGCAATACTCATTAAAGTGGTATTGCGACGGCCGTAGCCCTCTAAAATTTCTGGTTCGCCGAAACGTTGCGCCAATTCTTGCGAGGCTTGTAAGGTTTTTTCTTTCAGCGTGCGGAAAATTTCATTGTTTTTCTGCATGGCCTCAAAGCTATCAAACGCAATATTATTCGCTTGTAAATAACTGTGCCAGCCTAACACGCCTAAACCTAATGCACGGTGACGACGTGCAAATTTATTGGCACGGTGTAAGAACGGAATATGTTGGCTTTTCTCAATAAATTCGCTCATAACCACGTCTAAGAAGTAGGTTAAGACTTCAGGGGCGTCAGTGTCTTTCCACTCATCAAAATAGAGTAAATTCATCGACGACAAGCAACAGACGAAACTTTCATCATGACAAGCTGGTAACATGATTTCCGTACAAAGATTAGAGGCGTGTACCACCATATTTTTTTCTTTATACACATCAGGACGGCCTGCGTTGGCGTTGTCTTTAAAGAACAAATACGGAATACCGGTTTCGGTTTTACGTTGTAATAATTTCGCCCAAAGCTGGCGTTTATAAGGATCGCCCGCTTTCATGCTTTGTAACCATTCATGGCCGATACACACGCCGTAATACATTAATTGAATCGGGTTGCCCTCGGTGTGAATGTCTAACCATTCGTCAATATCGCCATGTTCAATATCAATATAACCGGCAAATTGTCCTTTACGTGAGGTGCCTTGTGAAATGACATCAATCACGGTATCAAATAACTTGGTAAAGTTGAATGAACCATCAGACTTGCCGTTATTTTTAATCACCGAACCACGTGGACGAATATCGCCGAAATAGGCCGACGTCCCGCCGCCGATTTTGCTCATCATGCCCACTTCAGCAGTGGTCACCATAATTTCATGAATGGAGTCGCCAATATAGCTCCCAAAACAGGAAATCGGCAAACCACGATCTAAGCCAAAGTTTGACCAAATTGGCGAAGAAAGGGAAAAATAGCCACGAGCCATGTAGTGATAAAATTTCTCCGCATAGCCCTCAATGCCGAGTTTATGTTCAGCATGTTCGGCAATAAAGCGAATGCGTTCTAGGGCGTTTGTTCCCTCGAGCAAGTAACCACGTTGCAAGAACAAACGGCTGTCTTCGTTTAACCAAGCGAAGTCTGGACGGTTTGGATTAGAATAAGTCATCGGCGGTAATCTGTTTCATTTTTTTGCTGTAATCAGTGCTACGTTTATAGAAGAAATCGTTTTCTTTGGTGGAAAGGATTTCAATATCGAACCACTGGGTTTCTTTTAATAATGCTGGATTGATGTTGTGTGGCGCCGTCAATCCAAGTATGGTTAATGAGTTGTTGTAACGGCTTTTAATGTAATTCAACGCCGTTTCTTTGGTGATAAAACTTAAATCACCGCCCTCAAAAATCCAATCTAAAATACCACATTCTGCCTCAAATGCCTGGTCTGACAAGGTTTTTAGATCGGTAAAAAATGCTTCGGTAAATAAATCTGCATGTTCATCACGTAAAATTTCGTATAACGCAATACCGAATTTACCGTGAATTTCTTCCTCTTTTGAGGTGGCCTCTACCGCATTAGAAATCCCTTTGAACAGGTTTTTATGCTTGTTGAAAGACATCATAATTAAGAATTGACCGAACAAGGATATGTGTTCCACAAACAATGAGAACAACACCAATGACAACACAAATTCGCCTTTGCCCGCATCTTTGTCTTTCATGAAACTTTCCATGTAACGAATACGGTTCATCAACGGTTCAATATCTTGAATTTGGCTGAACATTTCGTTTAGCCCTAACTTCTCTAATAAGAAAGAATAAGCATCTTTATGGCGCACTTCGGATTCGGCAAAGGTCCCGCCCACATCGTCCATTTCTGGTTTTGGGAAATAGCGATACAGCTCGCCCCAGAAACGCTTCACGTTCACTTCCACTTGGGAAATCGCCAACATGGCTCGGGTGAGAACTTGGCGTTCGTGATCGTTAATGGTGGTGCGGTAATCTTGAATGTCACCGGTAAAATTAAATTCGGTATGCAGCCAGTAGGAATGGCGAATGGCATCTTTGAACTCAAGCAATTCAGGGTATTCGTAAGGCTTGATGTTCAAGCGTTTTTCAAAAAGATTTCTGGACATAATGCGTTCACTTTTAAGGAGGGTTAAATTAATATTTAGGCTCTATTTTAGACAAAAAAAAATACATAACAAGACTTGACAAACGGCAATTTTCACCACTTTTGATTAGGGTTTTGATTTATAAAGGAAAAAAATTTTAAAATTTTTTAATGCGTATATCTATGGGTTTGAGGGATAAAGAAACACAAGATATTGTGTTTATGAACTAGATCGAAGTGCGGTGAAATGTAGGGGAATTTTTATTAAAAATAAAGGCATTGCCCTGCACTGGCGTACAGGGCTAGGAATGTGACGATGCGCCGCATCTTGAGTTAATTATTAACTTACATATTCCCCACAATATCCTGCGCAAACTCGGAAGAAGAACGCAAAGTGGCACCCTCAAGCATATCAGCGAAATCAAAGGTGACGGTTTTATTGGCAATGGTTTTAGACACGGCATTGACGACCAAATCCGCCGCCTCCGTCCAACCTAAATGACGCAACATCATTTCACCGCTCAGAATTAAGGAACCGGGGTTACCTTTATTTTGACCGGCGATTTTCGGTGCGGTGCCATGGGTGGCCTCAAAAATAGCCGCCTCTTGGCCAATATTGGCCCCCGGTGAAATACCAATTCCGCCCACTTGTGCAGCGAGCGCGTCAGAAATGTAATCACCGTTTAAGTTCAAGGTGGCAATCACATCATAATCGGCTGGGTGCAACAAAGCCTCTTGTAAAAAAGCGTCGGCAATGCAATCTTTAATAATGATTTCACGCCCTGTTTTCGGGTTGGTCAGTTTATGCCAATCGCCGCCGTCTAACGGGGTGGCGCCAAATTCTTTGGCCACTTGATAACCCCATTCTTTAAAGGCGCCCTCGGTAAATTTCATGATATTGCCTTTATGTACCAAGGTGAGGGAACGGCGGTCGTTGTCAATCACATATTGTAACGCTGCGCGCACCAAGCGCTGTGTGCCTTGTTTTGATACCGGTTTGATACCAATACCACAATCTTGGGTGAAACGAATTTTTTTCACGCCCATTTCATCTTGCAAGAATTTAATGACTTTATCGGCTTCGGCAGAACCCGCTTTCCATTCCACACCGGCATAAATATCTTCTGAATTTTCACGGAAAATCACCATATCCACTAATTCAGGGTGCTTAACAGGGCTTGGGGTGCCCTCGTAATAACGGATAGGGCGTAAACAGTTATACAAATCTAAGCCTTGTCGCATGGCCACATTTAAGGAACGAATGCCACCACCGACGGGGGTCATTAATGGGCCTTTAATCGCCACATGGTATTCTTTGATCAACGCTAAAGTTTCATCAGGTAACCAAGTATTTTCGCCATAAAGTTGATTAGCTTTACCACCTGCATAGATTTCACACCACGCAATTTTACGTTCACCGCCATAGGCTTTTTGCACAGCGGCATTAATGACCGTTTGCATCGCAGGGGTCACGTCTACCCCAATGCCATCACCCTCAATAAATGGGATAATGGGTTGATTCGGCACAGCCAATGAACCGTCCGCATTTAATTGAATTTTCTCACCTTGTGGAATAATCACTTTCGATGTCATACTTTCTCCTTATATTTTGTGGTGTTTACTGGTAGTATAAGAAGCAGGTCTTTTTAATGGACAACAAAAATAAAAAAGAAACCTTTCGCCCCCAATATTTTTATTATTTGAACAACATATATGAACTTAAAACGAGTTGCAAGAGATAAGTATAAAAAAACAGCTTTTGCGAATAAAAAAAATCAACGGCCCCAAAAACAACGCTCACTTGCCGACACGGTCGTGGTGTTATTTAACAAACCTTACGATGTGCTGTGCCAATTTAGTGGTGAAGATGGTCGAGCCACCTTGAAAGATTTTATTCCCATTCCGCAGATTTACGCTGCAGGGCGGTTAGATCGGGATAGCGAGGGGTTGTTGCTGTTAACCAATCATGGCGAACTACAACACCGCTTGGCGGATCCCAAGTTCAAAACCGAAAAGACCTACTGGGTGCAAGTCGAGGGCGTCCCCACGGAACAAGATCTTGAACCATTACGGCACGGCGTTGAGTTAAAAGACGGCATGACAAAGCCCGCCAAAGTGCGGTGTATTTCTGAGCCGTTTTTATGGCCAAGACAGCCACCGATTCGGCAACGTCAGGCCATTCCCACCCGTTGGCTTGAAATCAAAATTAGCGAGGGAAAAAACCGCCAAGTACGCCGTATGACTGCGCATATTGGCTTTCCAACCCTACGTTTGGTGCGTTATGCCACGGCAGGATTAACCCTCAGCCATTTGGCGAATGGCGAATATCGATTATTAAATGAAAGCGAAAAACAACAACTTTTTGCGATGTTAAAATTAACGACGGAATAAGATTATGCACAAACCCAATATCACCATGGCTTGCGTTGTCCATTGCAACGGCAAATTTTTATTTGTGGAAGAAATCGAATACGGTAAACGTACCCTCAACCAACCCGCAGGCCATTTAGAAAAAGAAGAAACCCTTTTACAAGGCGCAAGCCGTGAACTCTATGAAGAAACGGGCATTCAGGCGGAAATGCAGTCGTTACTGAAAATCTATCAATGGCATGCACCCCGTAGTCAAACGGATTATTTGCGTTTTGTGTTTGTGGTGGAACTGAATGAATGCGTTCCCATTACGCCTCACGACAGTGACATTACCCGAGGGTTATGGCTCACATTAGCGGAATTTCATGACTACATTCAACAAGAGGGGCAATGCGAACGTAACCCCTTGGTTATTCAAGCCTTGCAAGATTATTTGGCCGGAAAACGTTATCCGCTCTCGGTGTTAACGGTATTTGAATAACAAAAAACCCGAACATTTGTTCGGGTTTATGTTGAATGCGATCGTTATAATTAACGATGACCTTGGCTTAATGGGATTTCTGCATCGGGTTCGTGCGTGATACGGTTACGTAAATCACGACGAATGACCTCAATGGTCCAGAACCAGAAGATATGACCCACTAATTCAGAGATGTGTTCATATAATGGCCAATCTGCCACAGGTGGTGTTAAACCTAACGCTGGGAAAACGATATAGTGTGCACCGATGTCTGCGATAATACCTGCACCGATACCTTGCCAGAATTTCACTTTAGGGAAACGCTCTGCAACCACACAGTAAGCAATAGCAAACACTAATGAGAAAATCATGTGTGTGACGCCGATCCAGTTGAATGCGTGATCTGCGAAAGTGAATGCGGCTTCAGTTGGATCGATACCAATGTAATCACGTAAGAAAACATGTGGTGGGTTTAAGAAAGCACGTGAACATTGATCTAATGCACCGTTCATGGCAATCGCACCAGAATTTAACGCATCTAATACCGGTTGTGGACAAGCTGCGCTAAATAAATCAATTGGACTACGTGGTGGGAATGGATGTTCAGCCCCCCATTTTACGAATGCAGAGATAATACCTGCAATAATACCGACAAATACTGCTAAACCATAACGACGACGTGATGGTTCAGTTTGTTGAAAAATACCTGACATAATAGGCTCCAAGAATATTAAAAATTAATCATATCTATATACGTAACAAATATTTAACAATATAATTACAAAATATAAACATTTGACTTCCCTTAGTTTTTTGCAAAATCTAAAGCGGGGTGTATTCTACCATTAACAGAAGAACTGTCAAATTTTATTCACTCAAAAGGGGTAGATTACAAGGCGTTTAACATTGTTGGCAACCAATCTTCCGCCGCTTGATCTTGATCGTCCACTTGCGACACATCAATACGTAAACTTTCACAAATTTGCACCGCACCTTGTGCCGTCAAAACCTGCTCCACCGTATCCACGGCATAGCAGAAAGTATCATAATCGGAATTGCCTAATCCGACTACTGCAAAACGCACGCCGGTGAGATCTTGTTGTTTCACTTCGTCGATAAAAGGTTGGATATTTTCGGGCAATTCGCCTGCACCGTGGGTGGACGTTACGATAAGCCAGCGTTTTTGATTTTCTACATCGGCAAAGGTGGCGTTGTTTTCAATTTGGGTGTCGAAACCTTGTTGTTCAAGGCAATCGGCGAGATGATCAGCGACGTATTCGGCACCGCCGAGGGTGGAGCCGGTGATAATGGCGATTGGGTTTGGCATAATAATCTCCTTTAAAAAATTTACCCTCACCCTAGCCTTCTCCCAAAGGGAGAGGGAACGATTTGAGTATATAAAAATTGTTATTTTTTCACCGTTCATTTCCCTCTCCCTTTGGGAGAGGGCTAGGGTGAGGGTGAAAAGCTAAATATCCAAATTCGCCCTTAACGCATTACTCTCAATAAACTCACGACGTGGTTCCACTTCATCCCCCATCAACGTGGTAAACAACTGATCCGCTTCCACCGCATCTTTAATGGTCACTTTCAACATGTGGCGTGCTTCAGGATCCATTGTGGTTTCCCAAAGTTGCTCAGGGTTCATTTCGCCTAACCCTTTATAACGTTGTACCGTCAAACCACGGCGAGATTCTTTGACTAACCAATCCACGGCTTGCTCAAAACTGCTCACCTCTAAACGACGTTCGCCACGAGTCACATATGCCCCCTCATCCAACAAACCACTTAACTGTTGACCCAGTTTGACGATACGAGCATATTCATTACCATTCGCAAAAGCATAATCTAAGCTGTAATTGGTGTCGATACCATGAGTACGCACGGTTAATAACATTTCATGTAACTGGCGTTCTTGGTTGAATAGCACTTGGTGCGAATAATGGTTACCACTGGTGTCTTTTTCTTTCAAACGTTCCACCAATAAATTTGCCCAATTTTCCACCGCAGTTTGATCTTTCATTAACTCATTCGTCAGTATTGGATAATACACCAATTCTTTTAGCAAGGCCTCTGGGTAACGGCGGTGTAAACGTGCGATCATTTGGGTGACATTATTATATTCCGTGACTAATTTCTCTAATGGTAATCCTGTCATCGCTGGGGCATTCGGATTGATATATAACGCCGCATCATCTAACGCAATCGCCAACTCATATTCGATCATCGCAGGTTCATCTTTAATATATTGTTCTTGCTTGCCTTTTTTCACTTTGTACAATGGCGGCTGTGCAATATACACATAACCACGTTCAATAATTTCAGGCATTTGACGATAGAAGAATGTCAATAAAAGCGTGCGAATATGCGAACCGTCCACGTCCGCATCGGTCATAATAATCACTTTGTGGTAACGCATTTTGTCAGGATTGTATTCATCACGCCCAATACCACAGCCAAGTGCGGTGATTAATGTTCCCACTTCTTGCGAAGACAGCATTTTGTCAAAACGGGCTTTTTCCACATTTAAGATTTTCCCTTTTAACGGTAAAATTGCTTGATTTTTACGGTTACGCCCTTGTTTCGCAGAACCGCCCGCAGAGTCTCCCTCCACGAGGTAAAGTTCAGAAAATGCCGGATCGCGTTCTTGACAGTCCGCTAATTTACCCGGCAGACCTGCAATATCCAACACGCCTTTACGTCGGGTCATTTCTCGAGCTTTGCGAGCCGCCTCTCTGGCCCGAGCCGCATCCACAATTTTAGTGGCAATAATTTTCGCATCGTTCGGATTTTCTTCTAAATATTCCTGCAAACGCTCATTCATTGCGGATTCCACCGCCCCTTTCACTTCAGAAGAAACCAGTTTGTCTTTGGTTTGCGAAGAAAATTTCGGATCAGGCACTTTCACTGAGACAATCGCCACTAGCCCCTCACGAGCATCATCGCCTGACGTTTCCACTTTATCTTTTTCGCTCTTCCCTTTTTTATTTAAGCCCGATTTTTCCATATAGCTATTTAATGTTCGGGTCAAGGCACCACGGAAACCGGCTAAATGGGTACCGCCGTCTCGTTGCGGAATGTTGTTAGTAAAGCAATAAATATTTTCGTTATAGCTATCATTCCACTGTAATGACACTTCCACACCGATATTGTCTTTTTCCATGGAAAAATAAAACGGTTTTGGGTGAATTGGGGTTTTATTTTGATTTAAATATTCCACAAAGGCTTGAATACCGCCCTCATAATGGAAATGATCTTGCGTGCCATCACGTTCATCAAATAATTTAATTGACACGCCAGAGTTTAAGAATGATAACTCACGTAAACGTTTTTTCAGAATTTCGTATTCAAAGACAGTTTTGCTAAAAATGGTTGAACTCGGCCAAAAACGCACTGTCGTTCCTGTTTTACTGGTGTCGCCAATTTGTGCGAGCGGTGCTTGCGGTTCACCTAAACGATAGGTTTGTTCATACACATGCCCTTGACGGCGAATGGTGAGCAATAATTTATCGGAAAGGGCATTCACCACCGACACGCCCACGCCGTGCAAACCGCCTGATACTTTATAAGAATTATCATCAAATTTACCGCCAGCGTGCAACACAGTCATAATCACTTCCGCTGCCGACACCCCTTCTTCAGGGTGAATATCCACAGGAATACCACGTCCATCATCCACCACGGAAACAGAATTATCTTCATGAATCGTCACAATAATATCTTTACAATGCCCAGCTAAGGCTTCATCAATGGCATTATCCACCACTTCAAACACCATATGATGCAAGCCCGTACCGTCATCGGTATCGCCGATATACATGCCGGGGCGTTTCCGCACGGCATCTAAGCCTTTTAATACTTTAATGCTACTGGCACCGTATTCGCCTTGTTGTGATTCTGGTTGGATATTATCTGTCATAGGGTTTCTCAATTTGGTGAAAATTTGGGGGAATTATAGCATAGATTAGGGGAAAAATAACGGAAAATTTGGGTTTTACCCTCACCCCTGCCCTCTCCCAAAGGGAGAGGGGGTTAATATTGGGAAAGTTAGATTTTTTTGATGAATATAGCGATCGTCCCCTCTCCCTTTGGGAGAGGGCTAGGGTGAGGGTAAAATCCCATCTTCCTCTGGGAGAGGGCTGGGGTGAGGGTAAACCCTATTTTTGTGATCTCCATTCCAAAATCGCAAAGAAACGTTTCAATACATTACACCCTGTCGGTAAAATAAATCCCCATCGCTAAAAAGGGGAATAAAATGAATACATTTACCAACAAGATTTTATTAGAGTTTTCTCGTGAATTAAGAAAGCGTGATACCGAGGAAGAGCATAAACTCTGGCAACATTTACGCAATAGATTATTTTGTGGATTGAAATTCTATCGACAACGTGTGATTGAACCTTATATTGTTGATTTTATTTGTTATGAGAAAAATCTGATTATTGAATTAGATGGCTCACAACATTACGAAGATAAACAAATGCAATATGACAAAGAAAGAACGCTGTATTTAAATGAATTGGGATTTATAGTCTTACGATTTGATAATAACGAAATTAATCGTCAAATAGATAATGTATTGGAAACAATTTATTTGTGTATCAATGGGGAATATGTGCCTGAGATTTAATGTGGTTACCCTCACCCCAGTCTTCTCCCAAAGTGAGAGGGGATTTTACCCTCACCCTAGCCCTCTCCCAAAGGGAGAGGGGATTTTCCCCTCACCCTAACCCTCTCCCAAAGGGAGAGGGGATTTTACCCTCACTCCTACCCTCTCCCAAAGGGATAGGGAATTGATCTTGGGAAAGTTAGATTTTTTTGATTAATATAACGATCGTCCCCTCTCCCTTTGGGAGAGGGCTAGGGTGAGGGTAAAAATCCCCTTTAATTCCCCCCATTTTTATGCGAAAATAACCCCATCCAAACCATTTCATAACTCATTGTTAACATTGACAAATTAAACTGGAGATAGTATAATGCACCACAGCACCACAGCACCACAGCACCACAGCACCACAGCACCACAGCACCACATCTGGTGACCACCAAACACAAGCCGAGCACAACGCCTTTCTCAATGAGCTAGACAAAAACCTTTGGGCGAGTGCGGATAAGCTCCGTCAGCAATTAAGCCCGAGCAGTTATAAATATGTCATTCTTGGCTTAATCTTTCTCAAATACGTTTCCGACAGTTTCAGCGTTCAGCAAGAAAAAAATCAACAAAACTTTACCAATCCCGACAGCGAATATTATCTCGATCCTGCCTATTTCACCCCTGAGCAAATTGCCGAAGAAGCCGAAAATCGGGACTATTTCACCGAAAATAACGTCTTTTGGCTGCCTGTTGAATCTCGTTGGGACAATCTCAAAACGGTCATCACCTATAACCGTGGTGATGAATTACCTTGGGGTGGAAAATTTAATGGTGCATCTGCCTTGATTGATAACGCCCTTGATGCCATTGAGCGTGAAAACCCTGTATTGAAAAATAATCTGCAACATATCAGCGAATTTCGGGTGGACGATCACACAATGGCGGAGCTGATTAACCTGTTTTCCAGCACGGATTTTTCCAAACCGATGTATAACGGTCAGCCGATTTCGCTCAGTGCCAAAGATATTTTGGGTCACGTTTATGAATATTTCTTAGGCAAATTTGCGATGGCGGAAGGGCAACGGGGCGGCGAGTTTTTTACGCCGAAATCCATTGTGTCGCTGATTGTGGAAATGCTCGAACCCTATCAGGGGCGAGTGTACGACCCAGCGATGGGGTCGGGCGGCTTTTTTGTGCAGACCGACCGCTTTATTCAAGAACATCAGGGCAAACGCAATGCGGTGTCCATTTTCGGGCAAGAAGCCAATCTCACCACCTATCGCCTAGCCATTATGAATATGGCGATTCGGGGCATTGAAGCCAATTTTGAACTGGCAAACACGCTCACCAACCCACGCCATTTAGACCAGCGAATGGATTTTATTATGGCAAATCCGCCCTTTAATGTGTCCGATTGGTGGCAAGAAAAGCTGATTGACGACCCACGCTGGGCGTTCGGGATTCCGCCACAAGGCAATGCCAATTTTGCCTGGCTGCAACATATGATTTATCACCTAAGCCCTAAAGGACGAATGGCAATGGTGCTAGCAAACGGCTCAATGAGTTCGCAAACCAACAATGAAGGGGAAATTCGCAAAAATATTATTCAAGCCGATCTGGTGGAATGTATGGTCGCCTTGCCAAGCCAACTGTTCGCCAACGTGCAAATTCCTGCTTGTATTTGGTTTTTAAACAAAGCCAAGGCTCGCCAAGGCGAAGTGTTGTTTATTGACGCTCGCAAAATCGGTTTTATGAAAAGCCGTAAACAACGGGATTTCACTGCGGACGACATTGCGAAAATTGCCCAAACCTACCACAGCTGGCAACAAGGCAAGGATTATGAAAACGTGCCTGCCTATTGCTATGCCGCCAGTTTAGATGAAATCGCCACCAATGATTTTGTACTGACTGCAGGGCGTTATGTGGGTGCAGAAGAACTTGAGGATGACGGCGTGCCTTTTGCGGAAAAAATGCAAAAATTAACCGCAGTTTTGAATGAACAGTTTAAATTGGGGGCGGAGTTGGAAGAGAAGATTAGAGCGAATTTGGGGGAGTTGGGGTATGAGTGATTGGAAAACCTATAAATTAAAAGATTTGGTAACTTGTTCGCAAGGTATCCAAGTACCAATAGATGAACAATATGTAATCCAAAATAAAAATATGGTTCGTTTCATTCGCATTGTAGATTATACCAATCCAAATGAAGAACCTAGATTTATAAATAAAATCAAAGATAGATATATTGTTAAAAAAAATGATGTCGTGATGATTAGGTATGGATCTGCAACCGCAGGTAAAGTTGTCCGTGGTATTCAAGGTTACATAGCTAATAATTTATTTCACGTTCATATATTAGATGAAAATATCCTTGATAAAGAGTTTTTATACTTTTTTCTATCTCAAAAACAAATTTATGATTATTTAATGTCTGCTCAATCATCTACGACTATGCCAGCCATAAAATTTAGTGACTTGTATAATATAGAAATAAAATTACCACCAATTAATACGCAAAAAGAAATCGCTAAAGTAATAAATAATTTTGAAAATAAAATCACCCTAAACACCCAAACCAACCAAACCCTAGAACAAATCGCCCAAACGATTTTTAAAAGCTGGTTTATTGATTTTGACCCTGTGCGAGCCAAAGCCGAAGCCTTGGCAGACGGGAAAAGCGAACAAGAAGCCAATTTAGCCGCCGCCGAAGTGATTGGGGGCGAAAGTGCGGTGGAAATGGCGAGAGTTTTTCCGAGTGGTTTTGGGGAAGATGGGGTGCCGTTGAGGTGGGAGATGAAGCCGTTACCCGAACTTATTGATTTTCTTGAAGGACCAGGTATTCGTAATTGGCAATATACAGAGAATGATGACGGTATAAAATTTATCAATATCCGTTGTATTAAAGACGGCGATTTGTCATTAGAAACTGCAAATAAAATTACCAAGGAAGAAGCATTTGGAAAATATAACCATTTTCAGTTAAAAGAAAATGATATTGTAATTTCATCATCAGGCACGCTGGGACGCTTTGCATTTGTAAGGAATGAACATTTACCATTATGTTTAAATACGTCTGTTTTAAGATTTAGACCAATCGAAAATAAAAGTACATTAGCATTTATTGCAGGCTTTGTAAGTACTCAATTACAGCAAGAATTGGAAATGAGAGCGTCAGGTTCTGCTCAACGAAATTTTGGACCTATGCACTTAAAACAAATTTCATTATTAGTGCCTAATTTTGAATTATTAGAACTTCATCAAAAGTATGTTTCTGATTTATTTGAAAAAAGGAAGAATAATTTAAAAGAGAATGATCAGTTGATTGAAATGAGAGATTATTTGCTGCCGAAATTGTTGAGTGGGGAGATTGAGTTATGAGTGGATCGGATAAAATTATTGTTAAAAACATAGGAGAGATACCTTTATATTCAAAAGAAAACTTACTGAATGGTAACGGTATAGTTGAAGAATATTCAGATGGTCGAGTAAAAAGAATAAAATCACTAAGGATTGAGAAATATAGCCAGCTAGAAGAATTATTTAAACAGATAATTCGAATTGAAAGGAAGAGAGATTTATATTTTCGTGGACAGTCTAATTCTAATTGGGATTTGGAAAGTACATTAGAAAGGGAAATAAACAAGAACATAGATATCAATGAAATTACACAAGATACTTATAGAAAAATTTCTGAAAAGCAATTAGAAAACTTCAAAGAATTAATCAAAGGAAAACTTAAAGAACAATCTGTATTATTACTACAAAATAATTTAGATGTGAATAATGAATTATGGGCTATTGGTCAACATCTAGGGTTATCAACACCATTAATTGATTGGACTAAATCAATTTACATAGCGTTATTTTTTGCTTTTTATAAAGAAGACTATCAACGCTCAAATGATGATATATATGGAAAATCAGAATATCGATCAATATATCAGTTAGCTTCTGATTTCTTTAAAAGTGATAAATTAGGTGGTTCTTATTTGGTTATACCTAAAGCTGATAATTACAAAAGACTAACTGCTCAAAAAGGATTGCTTACCTATTGGGGGATAGAAGATAAAATTAATGAAACATTATCAATAATAGAAGGTTTAAATGATGAAAGAGTATCTTATGGAAATAGAGTTATTACAAAATTTTATATACACAGCAGATTAAGAAACAAAATATTAGAATATTTGGAGCATTTAGGTTTTACAGAAGAAACTATTTTCCCTGATTTACAAGGTGCAATACAGAAATGTAATTCAGATCTACAAAAAATGCTTAAAAGTGGAGATTATTAATTAAATCAGCGTGATACATTATTCCCACTCATCTCTTAGTTGATTTTGATAAGCCAAACCGTCAATGTGGCGATGTTTTAATAAGCCTTGTACTGCCATTAAACTGTCTTGGGGTTGTGTTTTTTTGGGGGTGAGAACATCAACATAAGACCGCATTTTTAAAGCGTGATCAAGCAAAGCAACCAAATATTCACTGTTGGTTTGCCCCGATTGAGCCGCTAATTGCGTGAGATGTTGCTCGTAGCGTTTTGGTAATTCAATAAGCATATTATCGCCCTTGAGTGCTGTTGAAGTGAGATACATTGTAGTACGCCTTAATGTGATGAGCAAGATGATAAAAATTAACTGAATTATCACCGCAGTTTGAAGTGCTGCAAAGGAGCAAAATGTGATTTTGGAATGGAGATCACATTTTTTGGAAAAAAATAGGGAAAAACCACCCTGCACTGGCGTACAGGGTTAAGCAAATAACGATGCTCCGCATCTTACTGGAGCTACGGCGTAGCGAGACTAGGCGTAGCCCCGTACGAAAGTGCGGGGGGAATTAAAAGGAAAATAACAATGAGCCACAGTTATCGTAAACATAAATTTTTCGGCTATGGTGGCGGTGATACGGATCGGGCATTTAAACAGCGTTTTAACCGTTCTTTTCGCCGTATTAGTAAACAGCATATTGAAAGTGATCGTGAGCCATTACACTCAATGCACGAAGTCGGTCCCCCTTGGGAAAGCACCAAAATTGCAAAGCATTATTGGGCAGGAGCGAGTGAAAGGGATATGCGGAAGTAGAAGAACCACCCTGCACTCACGTACAGGGTTAAGCAAATAACGATGTAATAAAACCCTCACCCCAGCCCTCTCCCAAAGGGAGAGGGGGTTGCACAGAGGGTAATTGTAAAATTTGTGATTAATACAACGCTCGTCCCCTCTCCCTTTGGGAGAGGGCTAGGGTGAGGGTAAAACCAATAAGGAGAAAACTTATGCCACTCAACATCAACGAAGAAGCCATTGAGAACCTTGCCCTTGAGCATCTAGCCGCTCTCGGTTGGGAGCATACCGATGCTCGTCAAATTGAGGAAAACAGTGAGTTTTCTCGTGCCAATCCGTCTGATGTGATATTTAAGCGGATTTTGCAGGACGCAGTGGAGCGGCTGAATCCTGATTTGCCTGAAATGGCGGTGGCGGATGTGGTGGCTCAGGTGGTGCGAGTGTCAGGGGCAAGTCTTTCCGAACGTAATCAAGCAGCGTATCAGCTGTTGCGTAACGGCGTGCCTGTGTCCTATAAACAAGACGGCAAAACTATTCATTACAACGCCTATCTCATTGACTTCAAAACGCCCTCTAATAACCGTTTTGATATGGTCAATCAGCTCACCATTAAAGGTCGCAAGGGCAATCGCCGTCCTGATGTGATTGGGTTTGTCAATGGTCTTCCCTTGGTGGTGTTTGAGTTAAAAAATCCCCTTTCCGATCAGGCGGATATTTTGGATGCTTATCATCAATTGCAGACCTATAAAGACGAAATCGCCGATTTGTTTGTGTTTAATCAAGCCTTGATTATTAGCGATTTTTCCCAAGCCAGACTCGGATCGCTCACGGCGAATTTTGAACGCTTTACGGTGTGGCGTGTGGTAGATGAAAAAAATGACTCGCAACGGATTACCTTTGAAAATGAATTGGTCGGCTTAATGCACGGGCTGCTCACGCCTGAAAATTGGCTGAATTATGTACAAAATTTCGTGGTATTTGAGAATGATGATGGCAATGTGATTAAGAAAATCGCTGCTTATCACCAATTTTATGGGGTGAATGAAGCGGTGGATTGTACGCTGTTGGCAGCTAGCCCCAACGGCAATCGCAAGATTGGCGTAATGTGGCATACGCAAGGATCGGGCAAGTCGCTGTCGATGTTGTTTTATGCTGGGCGTTTGTTGGCTCAGCCTGCATTGCAAAATCCGACCATTGTGGTGGTGACGGATCGCAATGATTTAGATGGGCAACTGTTCGCCACGTTCTCCGCTGGCGAAAGCATTATTCGGCAAAAACCTGTGCAAGCGGAAGATCGGGAAAATTTGCGTGATGAATTAGCAAAACGTGAAACAGGGGGCGTGATTTTCACCACCATTCAAAAATTTGCGTTGTTAGACGGTGAACAACATCATCCAATGTTAAACGACCGTGCCAACATTATCGTGATGACAGACGAAGCCCACCGCACGCAATATGGCTTTAACACCCAAATCAAAAATGGGCAATATCGCACTGGGTTTGCTAAATATTTGCGTGAAGCCTTGCCCAATGCGTCTTTTATTGGTTTCACCGGCACGCCGATTTCGCAGGAAGACAAGGACACGCAAGATGTATTTGGGCGGTATGTGTCGATTTATGCGATGGAAGATGCGGTAGCAGATGGGGCGACGGTGCCAATTTTTTATCAGGCGTTGCAAATTAAACTGGGCGAATCGGAGCAGTTTGATAACGTGATTCGAGAAGCAGAAGCCGTGTATGACGCTGGCGAAAATGCCCGAATGAAGCTGATGGAAAAATTAGTAGGATCCGATGGACGGTTAAATTTGTTAGCCGACAGCATTGTAAAACATTTTGAGAAACGCTGTGAAAGCATTGAAAGCAAGGCAATGACGGTGGTAATGAGTCGTGACATTGCAGTAAAACTTTACCAAAAAATCACCGCACTTCGCCCTGAATGGCATTCTGATGATGTCAATTCTGGGGCGTTGAAAGTGATAATGACAGGTTCGGCTTCCGATCCTGAATCTTTGCAACGCTTTGTACCCAGCAAAGACGACCGCAAATTGTTGGAAAAACGCTTTAAAGATCCGAATGATAGTCTTCGCATGGTGATTGTGGTGGATATGTGGCTGACGGGCTTTGATGTGCCTTGTTGCAACACAATGTATATTGACAAGCCGATGAAAGAGCATAATTTAATGCAAGCCATTGCAAGGGTGAATCGGGTATTCCGCAATAAAAGCAATGAAAACGGTGGCTTGATTGTGGATTATATCGGGCTAACGGCGGCGTTGCGTGAAGCCGCGGCGATGTATGGTCGCAACCCAACTGGCGGCGAATCGGTGGCGGTGGATATTGCCTTAGTGAAACAAAAATTAGCGGAAAATATGGATATTATCCACAAGCAATTTGCCACCCCAGTTAAAGGCAAGGCGTTTGATTTGCAAGAAGCACTTTCCCATACTAGCGTTGAGCTGTTGTTACACGCCATTAATCAAGCCGCAGAACATATTTTAGCCTTGGATTACGAGCAAAAATCCAACGATAAAAAAGATCCAACCCCACGAAAAACGGCGTTTATTCGTGCCGTGCGGAGTGCGAAAAAAGGCTATGCGTTGTGCGGTTCGGATCCTGCCGTGAAACGTTTTGAACGAGAATTGGCATTTTTTGACAGTATCCGCCAACGCATAGGCAAAGACACACCAACCAAAACCGCCGATCGTGAACGTCAAATTCGCTTAGTGGAATTGCTCAACCAAGCGGTGCAATCGCAAGGTGTAGTGAATTTGCTGGACGAATTGGACGACCATCAAGCCAATATCAGCTTGTTATCTGATGAGTTCTTGGAACGGGTACAAAAAAGCGGTACCAAAAATCTGTGGGCAGAACGCATTGCGAAATACTTAAAGCAGAATTTCCGCAAAGGAGCAGGCAGCAATATCACCTTGCAAAAAACCTTTGAAGATAAACTCAAAGAAACCATGAATCAATATCACAATCAAAGTTTAAGTGTTGCTGATGTATTGAAAGCCTTAATTGATATGGCAAAAGAGTTTGAAGAACAGCAAAAACGAGGTGAACAACTCGGTTTGAGTTATGCGGAATTGACGTTTTATGATGCCTTAATTCGCAACGAAAGTGCGGTGCGAATTATGCAAGATTTGGTATTAAAACGCTTGGCTCAAGAAATCACCGATCAATTGCAAAAATCCGTAACGCTGGATTGGAAAATTAAACCTGCAGTGAAAGCTCGCATGCGAAATATTATCCGTTTAACCCTGAAAAAGAATGGCTATCCACCTGATTTAGAGCAAGAGGCCATCGCACGAGTGCTAGAACAGGCGGAAGTGTTGGGGGATGAGTTGGTGGGATAATCCCCTAACACTAGGTATAATAAAAGATGCTGAGCATCGTTATTGGCTTAACCCCGTACGCCAGTGCGGGGTACAAAAAAGGGGCGTATTCAATACACCCCTAAAATCTTGCTGAAATCGTTAATTATTTAACAATTTTTGCTACCACACCAGCACCAACGGTACGACCACCCTCACGGATAGCGAAACGTAAACCTTGGTCCATGGCGATTGGGTGGATTAGGCTAACTGTCATTTTGATGTTGTCGCCTGGCATTACCATTTCCACGCCTTCTGGTAATTCGATGGTACCTGTTACGTCAGTTGTACGGAAGTAGAACTGTGGACGGTAACCTTTGAAGAATGGGGTGTGACGTCCGCCTTCTTCTTTTGATAATACGTAAACTTCTGATTCGAAATCGGTGTGTGGAGTGATTGAACCTGGTTTAGCAAGCACTTGACCACGTTCGATTTCTTCACGTTTTGTACCACGTAATAATGCACCGATGTTTTCACCTGCACGACCTTCGTCAAGTAATTTACGGAACATTTCAACACCTGTTACGGTTGTTTTCGCAGTATCTTTGATACCCACGATTTCAACTTCATCACCAGTACGTACGATACCACGTTCTACACGACCAGTAACTACGGTACCACGACCAGAGATTGAGAATACGTCTTCAATTGGTAATAAGAACGGTTGATCGATTGCACGTTCTGGTTCTGGGATGTAAGTATCTAAGTGGTTCGCTAATTCAACGATTTTTTCTTCCCATTCTGCTTCGCCTTCAAGGGCTTTTAAGGCAGAACCACGTACGATTGGGGTATCGTCGCCTGGGAAATCGTATTGTGAAAGTAATTCACGTACTTCCATTTCGACTAATTCTAATAACTCTTCGTCATCTACCATGTCGCATTTGTTTAAGAATACGATGATGTATGGCACGCCTACTTGGCGACCTAATAAGATGTGTTCACGAGTTTGTGGCATTGGGCCATCAGTTGCTGCAACGACTAAGATTGCACCGTCCATTTGTGCCGCACCAGTGATCATGTTTTTAACATAGTCGGCGTGTCCCGGACAGTCAACGTGTGCGTAGTGACGAGTTGGGGTATCGTATTCAACGTGTGACGTGTTGATGGTGATACCACGTGCTTTTTCTTCTGGTGCATTATCGATTTGGTCGAATGCACGAGCTGAACCGCCGTATTTTTTTGCTAATACAGTAGTAATTGCTGCTGTTAAAGTTGTTTTACCATGGTCAACGTGGCCGATTGTACCCACGTTAACGTGCGGTTTTGTACGTTCAAATTTTTCTTTAGACATGTTAAGAAGTCCCTCTAAAAAACACGGTTATTGATGGTACAATAACACCACATTAACCTAATGTAACTAAAATTCGGTTTATATCAAAGGAAGTTGAAATTAAGAAGTGGTGCTGATAGGCGGATTTGAACCGCCGACCTCACCCTTACCAAGGGTGCGCTCTACCAACTGAGCTATATCAGCGCTTACTTGGAGCGGGCAGCGGGAATCGAACCCGCATCTCTAGCTTGGAAGGCTAGGGTAATAGCCATTATACGATGCCCGCAGTCCTAAATTCATCTGTCCATCAAACAAATTCATTGAAAGTGGTGGAGGGAGAAGGATTCGAACCTTCGAAGGCTGAGCCAACAGATTTACAGTCTGCCCCCTTTGGCCGCTCGGGAACCCCTCCACTAAATGAATTGCCTGTTTACGAAGAATGGTGCCGACTATCGGAATCGAACTGATGACCTACTGATTACAAGTCAGTTGCTCTACCTACTGAGCTAAGTCGGCATTCGTAAGCAAGTGGTGCGTATTATAGGGAAATTTTACGCCCTGACAAGTATTTTTTATCAAAAAAATAAAAAATTACACTTATTCGACTAATAAACAAGCAGAATAATAGAAATTACCCTTAAATCTCAACATTCTTAGAAAAATTTCTGCAAAACGATCACGAATTAAGGTATATTTCACCCTATTATTCTTCTACCAAATTAAAGATATTATTGTGACGGATGTAATTTCTCCTATAACGGAATCATTGAGCCCGTTTTTAACCTTTCAGCGTGAACAATGGGCCGAGCTACGAAAAGCGGTGCCTTTAAAATTGACCGAACAAGATTTAAAACCCTTATTAGCGTTTAATGAAGAACTGTCTTTAGACGAGGTCAGCACGATTTATTTGCCTTTGGTGCGTCTGCTAAACTATTACATTGAAGAAAATATCCGTCGCCAAACCGTATTAAACCGTTTTCTCGGCGTACAAGCGCCCAACGTACCTTACATTATCAGTATTGCGGGGAGCGTTGCGGGAGGAAAAAGCACTTCAGCCCGAATTATTCAATCCTTACTCAGCCACTGGCCAGAGGAACGCAAAGTCGATCTTATCACCACGGATGGCTTTTTATATCCCCTTGATATCCTAAAAGAAAAGCATATTTTAGATAAAAAAGGTTTTCCGATTTCCTACGACACCCCAAAACTCCTCCAGTTTTTGGCGGATCTTAAATCTGGCAAGCACAATATCACTGTCCCGATTTATTCACATATCACTTACGACATCATTCCCGATCAGTTTATGACCATTGAACAACCGGATATTCTGATTCTAGAGGGACTTAACGTATTACAAATCAGCACCAAAGCGGAAACCTTTGTGTCCGACTTCGTGGATTTTTCTATTTATGTGGATGCGGAAGAAGAACGCCTCAAAGAATGGTATATTCATCGTTTCCTCAAACTCCGTCAAAGTGCGTTTAATAATCCAGATTCCTATTTTAAACATTACGCTAACTTGTCCGAACAAGAGGCGATTCAAACGGCGAGTAACATTTGGGATAATATCAATGGATTAAATTTAAGAGAAAATATATTACCCACAAGAGAACGTGCCAATCTGATCCTAAAAAAAGGGGCAGATCATGCGGTGGAATTAGTTAAATTAAGAAAATAACGAAAAAAAGCACCGCACTTTTTTTGTTTTATATTGGAAATTAAACGAATTATTGATATATTAAAGCGGTTTTCAGTCATGATTGATGAAAACCGCTTTTCTTGTTATAACCTTTTTTCATCCTAATTATCAGAGGGTATCCTATGAACAAAATTATTCCAAAAACCGCACTTAGCTTATTGATTTCCTTGGGTATTGTTGCTTGTAGCAGTTCCGGGGGGGGGTAGCACGCCATCTACACAAAGTCAAGCAAAAACAGAAGAAAATTTAATCAATCAAATTACACCTGCACCGACGCCATCCACTTCTAACACAAGTGAAAATGCTGCCTTAAAAGCACAAATCAATACACTTGAAAGCAATTATCAAACCTTACAAAAACAATATGAAACGCTTGCCACACAGCTTAATACTAGCAATCAATCCAACGATCAACTCAATAAACAGCTAGCAGATACACAAAATCAATTAACCCAACTCCAGACCCAATTAACTGCTTTACAGCAACAAGCCTCCACCAATGATACACAGCTCAATGCACAAATCAAAGCCACGCAAGACAATTATCAGCAGTTGCAAACCCAATACAATCAGCTAACTCGCCAACTTGCTAACAGTAATCAATCCAACGAACAACTCAATAAACAGTTAACCGACACGCAAAATCAATTAACCCAAACCCAAACCGAGTTAAATGCGTTACAAGCGACACAAAAGGAAACCGAAAAATTACTGCATCAGTTGGATAATCTCACTAAACATCTTTCTGACACGAGCTGGCGATTTAAAGAATTTGTGAGCAGAGATTGCTGGGACTGCTTTACTCGTCAAGGCACAGGTTGGATGCAAGGGCTAGGGCGACAACAATCATCATTTTATGATAAAAACGGCAATAAGATTAACGATAAAGTAATTTATAAAGACAATATTATTGAACTTACCCTGTATGATATTTCTGGTGAAGTACATCAAGTGCCGGTGAGTGCAACGTTGGTTGAAAGTAAAGATGGTAGAGACACCCGAACCGATTTTAAAGCGGGTGATTTATACTTTACTAACCAACAATATTCTAGCTATATGGTGTGGTCGCCGAATTTAGATACAGGGCTAGATGTTGAAGGTCGTGTCTATTCTGATTATGTCATCAAACAAGCAACCACGGCTTATTCAAAAGAGGATTTGGCTCAATATGGCAACGCCGCCACCTATAAAGGTAAAGCCATTGATACTATCGGAGAATTTTACGAAGATGAGAACCAAATTGAGCACCGAGGTGCAACAAAAGTGGGGATGGCTAATGTGGAATTAAACGTCAATTTCTCCGATGCCACCATTTCTGGGAAAATCGATCAACGTGAAAATGGCGGAGCGGATATTGTGTTAAAACAAACCGATCTTAAAACGGATAACAACATGATTACTTTCGGTGGTGAGGCGTATCGAGTTGACAGAGAAAATCGTGTAGGACAGTATGACGGTGTTTTTGCAGGAGACAAAGCACAAGAAGTGGTGGGCTCAGTATATGGTGTTGGACAAGGTACTAACATCGGTTTCGGTGCCACACGTCAATAATGATTAATCAAAGAGCAGAGTTCTTCTGCTCTTTTTTATAAGCCTAATATCTAAAACTACAAATTCAAACAAGCCACAAAATGCTCTTTTTCCCTTTTCAGCGTAGGCGTAACTTTCGCACAGTTCTCCGTCACTTTCGGGCAACGGGTACGAAATACACAACCTGATGGCGGATTAATCGGCGACGGCAAATCACCCTCCAACAGTTGAATGGTTTTATTGCGTTCCAACTTCGGATCAGGAATTGGCACGGCGGACATTAAGGCTTGCGTATAAGGGTGTTGGGTATGATTAAATACCTGTTCATCGGTACCTAACTCCACGGCATTGCCTAAATACATCACCAATACACGATCGGAAATATGTTTTACAATGGATAAATCATGCGCAATAAAGATCAGGCTTAATCCCATTTCTTTCTGTAATGATTTCAATAAGTTGACCACTTGTGCCTGAATCGACACATCTAACGCCGAAACGGGTTCGTCACAAATAATAATTTTTGGTTCGATAATTAATGCTCGAGCAATACCGATACGTTGACATTGACCACCTGAAAATTCGTGCGGATAACGGTTGATCACGTTTGGCAGCAAACCGACTTTAATCATCATGTCTTGCACTTTTTGCTTCACTTCCGCTTTGGATAAATGGGGTTGATAAATTTCCAATGGCTCGGCAATAATTTCACCGATATTCATCCGTGGATTCAGTGAAGCCAACGGATCTTGAAAGATCATCTGAATATCTTTACGGGTGTCTTTCCATTCCTTTTGCGATTGGTGAGCAAGGTTTTTGCCTAGCCATAAAATCTCGCCGGCAGAAGATTCTACCAAGCCAATAATGGCTCGTGCAAGGGTGGACTTGCCACAACCGGATTCGCCTACCACACCCAAGGTTTCGCCTTGATAAAGCTGGAACGACACATTGTTTACTGCTTTTAGGGTTAACGGTTTGGCAAAAAACAGCGATTTTTTGTTTTTAATTTTGAAATTTACCGACAGTTGGTTCACTTCAAGAATGGGTTGCTTTTCGGTCATGCGACAAACTCCTTGGCATCAATCCAACAGTTGCGTAAACGGTTATCCTGCCATTGGCTTAATTTCGGAGCAGTTAAACATTGTTCATGCACATATTGACAACGTGGTGAGAACGGACAGCCTTGTGGTAAACGCAGCAAATTTGGCGGATTGCCAGCAATGGTTTTTAACTCGTGAGATTGGCTATCCAAACGCGGAATGGCTTCCATTAAGCCCATAGAGTAAGGGTGCGTTGGTTGATAGAAAATCTGTTCCGCACTGCCATATTCCATGGTTCGTCCAGCATACATTACTAGCACTTTATCACAAATCCCAGCCACTACGCCGAGATCATGGGTAATCATAATAATCGCCGTGTTAAATTCTCGTTTTAATTCATTTAGCAAAGTCATAATTTGTGCTTGTACTGTCACATCTAACGCCGTGGTCGGTTCATCAGCAATCAATAATTTCGGACGGCATAATAACGCCATGGCAATCATCACCCGTTGTCGCATACCGCCTGAAAATTCGTGCGGATACATGGCCATACGTTTTTTTGCCTCGGGCATTTTCACCGCATCCAACATCTTCACGGATTCGGAAAATGCGGTGCGTTTATCCATATTTTTATGAATCCGCAACACTTCCATTAATTGATCGCCCACTTTCATATAAGGGTTAAGAGAAGTCATGGGATCTTGGAAAATCATGGCAATATCTCTGGCACGAATTTCATTCAACTGACGTTCGGACAGGGTTAATAATTCTTGTCCATTAAATTTGGCCGAACCAAAGGTTTTCCCATTGCTGGCGAGCAATCCCATTAAGGCAAACGCCGTTTGCGATTTGCCCGAACCTGATTCGCCCACAATGCCAAGGGTTTCCCCTTGTTGCAAGGTGAAATTAAGTTCGTTCACGGCGGTGACATCACCGTCTGGGGTAGAAAATTTTACCGATAAATTTTGTACATCAAGCAAATTATTCATCGTCACTCCTATCGCTCTTTTGGATCGAGTGCATCACGCAATCCATCGCCAATAAAGTTAAAACAAAATAGAGTTAAACATAAAAAAGCCGCAGGGAAAATCAATAACCAAGGTGCACTTTCCATTTGTGCTGCACCGTCATTTAACAAGGATCCCCAACTACTCATTGGCTCTTGTATACCTAAACCTAAGAAACTTAAAAAGGATTCAAATAAAATTAATGACGGCACTTCCAACGACGCGTAAACCACCACAATCCCCAACACATTTGGCACAATGTGGCGGAAAATCACTTTACGGCGTGGCACACCGCACACAATTGCGGCCTCAATAAATTCTTTATTTTTCAAACTTAACGTTTGTCCGCGCACAATCCGTGCTAAGTTCAACCAAGAAATCATGCCGATTGCCACGAAAATCAGTAAAATATTTTTCCCGAAAAAGGTCACCAACAAGATCACGAAAAACATAAAAGGGAAAGAACTCAGAATTTCCAAGGCACGCATCATCAGCATATCTACGGTTTTGCCGAAAAAGCCAGAAATTGCGCCATAAACTGTGCCAATTAACACCGCGATTAACGCCCCTAAAATGCCCACCATCAAAGAAATGCGTCCACCCACGGCGATCCGCACTAATAAATCACGCCCTGAACCGTCCGTACCTAAATAATGGCCCGATTCAAACTCAGGCGCGGCACTCATCATATTCCAGTCGGTATCTTCAAAACTAAAGGGCATTAACATGGGCGCAAAAATAATAAACAGCACAATCAGCACCAGCGTAAACAAACTAAACATGGCGGCTTTATTGGCCATAAAACGGCGTTTGGCATCTTGCCACAAACTGCGACTTTCCATTGGCAGCGCATTGGATTGCTCCAGCAATTTTTCGGCTAATGCTTTGTTTTGTTGCATTTTTAACATATTAGTCCTCTACGCTCGCAATTTTGGATCAATCACCGCATATAAAATATCGACCACGGCATTAAAGAAAATCGTAAGCGTCCCCACTAAAATGGTTAAACTTAGCACCAAAGAATAATCTCGGTTTAACGCACCATTGACGAACAACTGCCCAATCCCCGGTAAACCAAAGACTTGCTCAATCACCATTGAGCCTGTAATAATTCCTACAAAGGCAGGCCCTAAATAAGTGACCACCGGAATAATCGCAGGACGTAAGGCATGTTTAACAATAATCCGAAATAAAGGCAAACCTTTCGCTTTTGCCGTGCGAATAAACGGCGAATGCAACACTTCAATCATGGAGCTTCGCATAATCCGTGCAATACCTGCCACATAGCCAATGGTTAGGGCAATCACAGGAAGAGTCATATAATAAGCCGTTCCGCCGTTCCAGCCCCCTGCGGGCAGCCATTCCAGCGTAATAGCAAAAATTAACACCAGTAACGGAGCGATTACAAAGCTCGGAATAATCACCCCTGTCATGGCAAAACTCATCACCAAATAATCCCACTTACTATTCTGATTCAGTGCGGCAATCGTGCCAGCCAACAAGCCAATAGTGACCGCAAACACAAAGGCGGTCAATCCTAACTTAATAGAAACAGGAAACGCCGAGGCAATCAGCTCATTCACGCTTTTGTCTTTATATTTAAAAGAGGGACCAAAGTCGCCTTGTACCAGATTTTCTAAGTATAAAAAATACTGCTTATGCAAAGGTTCATTAAGATGATATTTTGCCTCAATATTCGCCATGACTTCGGGCGGATAGGCTTTTTCTGTGGTGAACGGATTCCCTGGTGCAAGGCGCATCATAAAAAAGGAAACCGTAATCAAGAGAAATAGCGTAGGAATTGCTTCAAGCAGTCTTTTGAAAATAAATTTCAACATGTTCACACCATCAAAATAAATAAAACCGCCCTACCAAAAAGTGCGGTGTAAAAATAAAAAATTTTAAATATCAGGGGGCGAATACCGCCCCCAATGTGGATTAATGCTTAATAATATAAAAGTTTTTGACTAAAATTTTATCTTGCGGATCTTTGCCAGAATAGCCTTTCACAAAGGGTTTCACCATACGTGGATTCACATAAGTGTACACCGGAATCAATACCGCATCCTCGACTAAAATTTGCTCCGCTTTGGCATAATCTTCCGCACGTTTTCCCGCATCCAATTCTTTACGCGATTGTAAAATCACCTCGTCAAAGGCGGCACTTTTATAGAATGCACTATTGTTACTGGAATTTGACAAATAGTTATTCAAGAACGTTGTCGCATGGTTATAGTCACCTGTCCAACCTGCACGCGCCACATCATAATTTCCCGCATGACGGCTTTCTGCATAGGTTTTCCATTCTTTATTTTCCAATTTCACATCAATGACACCTTGAGTATTGGCTTTCCAAATAGAAGCCGCTGCAATCGCTACTTTTTTGTGGTTTTCATTGGTGTTATATAAAATATTGAATTTCAATGGATTCGCTTTACTAAAACCCGCTTCTTCTAACAATTTCACCGCTTCTGCATTACGCTCCGCCATAGGTTGAGTGGAATAAGCAGGTTGCTTAATTTTCTCCCCTTCGTGAATATAAGGTGGGGTAAACACATAGGTTGGGGTTTGCCCTTGTCCCATCACTTTGTCCGTGATGATGTTACGATCCAATGCTAAGTTTAACGCTTTACGCACACGCACATCATTAAATGGCGGTTTGTTATTGTTAATTTCATAGAAATAAGTGGCAAGAGTTTTGGTCACAAACACTTCATCTGGCATTTCTTTTTTCAACTTAGCAAACTGCTCCGTTGGCAAGGCGTAACTGGTCACATGCAAATCGCCGGCACGGTAACGTTGTACGTCCGTGGTTGGATTTTCAATCATTAAGAAGGTGGCTTTGTTAATCACCGTGGATTTATCATCCCAGTAATCTTTATTGCGTTCCATCACGATTTTTTCGTTAATCACATGTTCTTTCAACAAATACGCCCCGTTAGTGACGATATTTTCGGTTTTCACCCAACTGTTACCCAATTTTTCCACCACATTTTTAGGCACAGGTAAAAGCGATTGGTGCGTGGTAAATTCCACTGCATAAGGCACCGCGTTATCTAACGTCACTTCAAAGGTGTAATCATCTACCGCTTTTACACCCAGTTCGCTAGGGGCTTTTTTGCCGTCAATCACATCTTGTGCATTGACCACTTGCATATAGGTCAAAAAGCTCGCATAAGGCGAAGCGGTGGCAGGCGTGGCTAGACGTTGCCAAGCATACACAAAATCTTGTGCTGTCACAGGATCGCCATTAGACCATTTGGCATCCTTACGCAAATGGAAGGTCCATGTTTTGTAATCTTCGGAATGTTCCCAAGACTCCGCCACACCCGGCTCAATTTTACCTTCAGGATCGGTATTGGCTAAGCCTTCAAATAATTGGCTTAAAATTTGTGATTCAGGCACGCCGTCCACTAAATGCGGATCTAAACTTTGTGGCTCTGAACCGTTGTTAATCACGATTTCTTGTACATCTGCAAGCTCCGTTCCCTCTGGTACTTTCGCTGCATGGGCAGAAAATGCAAAAGCTAACGCCACCGCGCCAGCAAGTAAAGATGGTAATAATTTGTGTTGCATATAATCGACTCCTCGTTATTTTGTATTGCATTAGGCTCCTTTATGTCAGAAAAACAGCAGTTTGTAAAGGGATAGATTAAAATTAAGCGGATAAATTGATGTTTTGTTGAAAATATCCACGCATTTTTTAAGGAATTAATAATATTGCGATAAAAAATAGGGGATTTCGTCAAATAGGCAAGTAGAGAAGAAATGGGGAAAATAAGCGCAATTATCGGTCATCCACACCCTGTAATAAATAATTCCCCGCCAAATCACATAGGCTACGAAAACCCACATTAATGGTTTGAAAAGTATTTTTACGGTTTAATTTGGTGTAGTCAAAATTCTCATGATGATGACCATGATACAGCTGTTTTATCCCCATTTTTTCCGCCAACTGATTTAACACACGAAAACCTAAGGGGTGAGGTTTCGGGGCCTCGTGGCAAATCAGAATATCCGCTTGTTGGGTTTCAAGGGTTTCAATATCAGAGGGGAAAATCGACACCCGATGACGCAATGGAATACCGTTGCGCCATAACCCCTCAGGTGGACAATATTGACAATAATGAATCGGGTCGAAAAAAACCGGCTTACTCGGTGGCATCCAAATTTGCCCACGAAACACACCGCCCAAACCAGCAATCCGTTTCCCCTCAATATCTACCACTCGACCATGTAAATTACGTTCTTTCCAATGGCTGCCCCAAATGGCATCAAAGGCCGCCACGATTTTGCTGTCGTGATTGCCGTGAATAAACCAAATATCGCAATATTTGGCTAAGTCATCTAAGGGTTGCGGACTGGTCAGTTGCAGATCGCCGAGGATAATTAAGCTAATATCCGAACGTGCCTGCACAAAAGGGTACAGGTGTTCATAACTACCATGGGGATCGCCAGCAAATAAAATCATTCTTCCTCTGTTTCCGTGAAAAGACTGTGGTCGTGGGTCAATTCTGTAATTTCTTCATCATTGAGGATTTTTTCCACAATGGCTTTGGCCTGATTATAACGTTCCAAATAACTCGGTGACTCAATTTCAATATAAGGCACTTTATATTTATCTAACAATTTTTTCAGTAATTGTTGAAAACGTTGACGGGCTTTATTTGAGCCCAAACTCCGCAACCCATCATCTACCCATTTTGTGTTGTTATTCAATAAGATTGTCACATCAAAAGGATATTCTTTAATCATGGAATCTAAAAAGGGGTGCGCTTTGCCCTCATATTGAATACAAAACGCTTGCGTGGTAATAAAATCCGTATCAATAAAGGCCACTTTGTGCGCATGGCGCAAGGCATAATCAATATAGCGTTGATGTCCGAGCGCCATTTGCGGATAATCGGAATACTGCATGGCTTGCTCATCACCACCGAGCTGTTCAAACACAAATTCCCGTCCGTATTCCCACGCTGACGTGGTGTTAAATACCGCTGCTAATTTATTCACTAACACGGTTTTACCGCTACTTTCCCCACCTAAAATGGCAATGGTTTTAGCGAAAAATGGGCGTACTTCTTTCGGAATAAATTTCCAATAATGGAACGGATTATTACGAATTTTAGTCGCTGACACATTAAAAAATTTACGGTCAGGATCCACCAACACCACGTCCAAATTCAAGTATTTTTCATAAGGCGCTTTATCTTGGATCTCGCTGCTAAACACCACGGTCGGATTGACATTTTTTTCTTTAAACAAGGCTTTCACCGCACCTGACCAGCCCGCCCAGCCATTCGGATAACTTGGAATGCCATCTTCCAATAAATGGTGAATAAAAATCTGATCCTTATGATATTTAAAGATTTGTTGCATCCAACGCAAGCGATCTTGCACCGTCGGCATGCGTTTCATTTTGCTGTCATAAAACAGCTTGAGATCCCGTTCCGTGTCGCTACATACAATCACGTGCAATTCATCCACTTTACTAAAGGCCTCAAAAATCATATTAATGTGGCCCGTATGCACAGGGTAAAACTTACCGAAAATCACGCCTACTCGCTTAGGTTCGGGTGCATTAGCAATTTTTAAGGCTTTATGCAATGCCGCTAATTTTACCGCACTCGGATTTTTAATTTTGCCCGAGACCAACTGATTAAAATAAGCTCTGGAAATATTGGCTTTTTCACAAAGTTCATTGACTTGTAAATTCAACTGCTTACGTTTTTGTTGGAGATAGGAATAATCGTCACTCATTGGAAAATCCTTAAAAAATCACCGCACTTTTGTCATGCAAAATCCGTAAACTGCGGTTTAAATTTATTTAATTTTGTCTATTGTATGCAATATTGACTTAGAATAAAAACCTTTTTTATCAATAGCAATCAAATTCAACCGGTGCTATACTTACCTCGCATTCTCAGGGCAGGGTGAAATTCCCTACTGGCGGTACAGCCCGCGAGCGTTCTTGTTTAACGAGAAGTCAGCAGATTTGGTGTGATTCCAAAGCCAACAGTATAGTCTGGATGAAAGAGAAATAGCGATAAACCACAGGCGAAGTTTCGCTTGTTTTTGTCATTTCTTACGCCCTGATTCTGGTAACTTATATTTGCATTTTTTAAGGAATTTACTATGAATCAGTCATTATTATCCCCTTTTGGCACCGCAGAACAACGTGTCATTAACGCCTTAAATGCCTTTAAACAAGGCAACGGCGTGTTAGTTTTAGACGATGAAGATCGTGAAAATGAGGGCGATTTAATTTTCCCTGCCGAAACCATCAACACGGAACAAATGGCGAAATTGATTCGCTACGGCAGTGGTATTGTGTGTTTATGTATCACGGATGAACGCTGTCAGCAGTTGGATTTACCCCCAATGGTACAAGACAACACTAGCGTGAATAAAACCGCTTTTACGGTCACCATTGAGGCTGCGCAAGGCGTCTCCACGGGCGTATCTGCTGCTGACCGTGTTACCACCATTAAAGCCGCCGTGGCAGAGGAGGCCAAACCCGCAGATTTACACCGCCCAGGCCATGTTTTCCCATTACGTGCGGTAGACGGTGGCGTATTAAAACGTCGTGGACACACGGAGGCCTCGGTAGATTTAGCTGTATTAGCGGGCTACAAACCGGCCGCCGTGATTTGTGAAATTACCAACGACGACGGCACCATGGCAAGAACCCCTGAAATCGTGGCATTCGCCCAGAAATTTGGCTACCCAGTGTTGACTATTGAAGATCTGGTGGCCTATCGATTAAAACAGGCTCAATAACAAAACGCCATGCAACGCTTTGCTTTCTTTGAGGAGGCAAAGCGTTTTTATATGCGCTTTATTCTGGTATCCCTCGCAAGGTGGGGACGGGTTGATAAGGCACCATATTGGTCGGCGCAGGTAAATCACTAAACAATAAAATAAACGGTTTTGGTGGCACGACTTTCTCCTCACGCCACAAACTGCCCATACTGACTAATTGAATATCGTCGGGTAACTTCGCCAAACCGGCTTGTAAAACTGCAATGGTATTTTTACGTGGGTGACCAATCACAATAGCCGTGCCATGTTTACGAGCATAAGCGAGAGATTGTTGAAATTGACGTTGCACATCAGCAAGCACATCACTGTCATCAAGGAATAAATGACGGTCGAGGGCTTTCACGCCTTGCTCTTTGGCAACCTTGCTCGCCACACTGCTGCCGATAGTTCGACTATCCAAAAAGAATAAATGCTGTTTTGCCAATTCTTGCATCAAAAAGGTCATCAAAGTAGGATCGGAAGTGGCGGCACTGCCCATATGATTATTCATGCCAATAGCGTAAGACACCTTATTTTTCGCTTGTTGTACCCGTTTCACCACTTCATCTTGTGACATGCCTAACAGTAAACCGCCCTCTTCAATTTTTAAATTCGCTTTAGGTTGCATTGGCATATGGATTAACACATCTCGCCCTTGTGCATGGGCTTGTTGATTACGCTGACTGGCATAAGGTGCCACAGGAATAATCGCCACAGAAATTTGTGTTGGCATGGCAAAAACGGCGGCATCTTCTTTCTGGTGATAACCCACATCATCAATCACAATGGCCAATTTAGCTGGTTGTGCTTGGACAATACCGCCCAAAAGTGCGGTACTAAAAAGCAAAATTTTGTGTAATTCCATTTTGCGTAATCCCATCGTGCGATTATCTCAACCAAGTTAACGGATTTTTTGGCACGCCTTTTTGGGTAATCCCAAAATACAGTCCCGAACTGGCTTGACCGCCACTGTTACCCACTTCGGCAATTTTTTGACCCGCATTAACCAATGTGCCGACTTTCACGAATATCGCTTGGTTAAATCCATACAACGATAAATAGCCTTTACCATGATCGACAATCACCACTTGACCATAGCCTCTTAACCAATCAGCTAAAATCACTCGTCCACCCGAAATCGCTTTCACTGGCGTCCCAGAACGAGCGGAAATCACAATCCCTTTCCATTTCGTTTCCCCCCCTTGGGTTTCGCCAAAACGATGTAACAATTTCCCCGAAACTGGATAGGCATATTTCCCACTTAAGCCCACGCCCGAGCGTAATAATTGTTGCTCTTGTGCCGTCGGCTGATAGGTTTTATTGGTGCGTTTTTCTTCGGCTTGTTTCTTCTGGGCATATTGCTCACGTTCGCGTTTTTCTTGCTCTGCAGCCGCTTTTTCGGCACGTTTAATCTCATTTTGCAAAGCCTGCTCATTGGCTTTCAAACTGTCCAACCGACTTTGTTCTTGCACAAGGGTTTTGTTCAACTGATTTAATGTGCTTTGTCGCTCATTTTTGGCTTTTTGTAAGGCTTGTTGTTGCTTTTTCTGCTCAGAAAGCTGCGTTTTTTGTTCCTGCTGCTGACCAGACAAATAGGCTTTCTGTTCTTCTAATTGTTTTTGGGTGGATTTTAATTCGTCCAACAAAGCCAAACGTGATTGATTCATATGTTTCGCATAAACCATCATTCTGTCATTATTCTTCGCATCATCAGACAATAAATGCTCCACCACTGAATTGGGATTACCCGAACGATAAATGGCATCTAATTGCTTGGCTAATTTGGCTTTTTGTGCTTTTTGTTGCTGTTCAAGGGATTTAATTTGACGATTAGTTTCCGCAATAATCTTCTGTGTTTCCTTTAAACTGGTTTCCGTTTCACGCAAAGTGCCGATCACATTATTAATCTTATTTTCTTGGCTTTTTAAGGCAGATTGCAGTTTATTTTGCTCTTGTTTGCGTTGTGCAATTTTTTGTTCTTGCTGTTTAATTTGGGTTTTTATTTGGGTTAAATCGGCGGCTTGGCTAGCAAGCGAAATCAATAGCCCCACACAAAAAAGTGCGGTTAATTTTGGCAATTTTTTAAAAAATGAACAAAGCAACATATTTTTTCCGATTTTTCTCTTATATCATCAAATTTCTGACTAAATATACCATTATTTTTGAGAAAGATCAGGAAACCATGGCTTTTCACTTTCAAAATTTGCAAATTTTTGCTATAAAGTGCGGTATTAATTTGATTTATTTTTCTTAACTAGGAGATCCCTATGCAATTAGTCTTTATTCGTCATGGTTTCAGTGAATGGAACGCAAAAAATTTATTTACCGGTTGGCGTGATGTGAACCTAACCGAACGTGGCATGGAAGAAGCCAAATCTGCAGGCCAAAAATTAAAAGCCGCAGGGTTTGAATTTGATATCGCATTCACGTCTGTCTTAACTCGTGCGATCAAAACTTGTAACATCGTGTTAGAAGAAGCTGGTCAACTTTGGATTCCACAAGTCAAAAACTGGCGTTTAAACGAACGTCACTACGGTGAATTACAAGGTTTAGACAAAAAAGCCACCGCAGAAAAATACGGTGATGAACAAGTTCACATCTGGCGTCGTTCTTACGACACATTACCACCATTATTAGATCCAAAAGATCCAAACTCTGCACATAACGACCGCCGTTATGCTCATTTACCAGCAGACGTGGTACCAGATGGCGAAAACTTAAAAGTGACCTTAGAACGTGTGCTTCCGTTCTGGCATGATGAAATTGCCCCAGCGTTAATCTCTGGCAAACGTGTCTTAGTGACCGCTCACGGTAACTCATTACGTGCCTTAGCGAAACACATTGAAGGCATTTCTGATGCAGACATTATGGATTTAGAAATCCCAACCGGTCAGCCATTAGTGTATGAATTAGATGATAACTTGAAAGTGGTTAGCAAACGCTATCTTTAATTTTTTAACCGTCAATCAAATGGCACAACATGTTGTGCCATTTTTATCTAAAAATATGAATATTAGAACTGCCCAACCGCAAGATCTGCAAGCCATTGTGGATATTTATAATCAAGCGATCCCCACTCGTCGTATCACGGCTGATCTCACGCCAGTGACAGAGCAACAACGCCGTCCGTGGTTTGAAGAACATCTGAACAACAACACGCATCCTTTATGGGTTATGGTCGAAAATGATACAAAAAGTGCGGTGCAAAATGAAACAATTTTGGGCTGGTTTAGTTTTTCCCCTTTTTACCGCCGTGCCGCTTTTGACCAAACCGCTGAACTCAGCCTTTATTTAGATCAAACCGCTCGTGGCAAAGGCTACGGCAGCCAAGCCCTGCAATTTATGCAAAGCCAAATGGTCGCTTGTGGTATCAACACGCTAATGGCTTATGTGATTGAAGAAAATCATGTTAGCCGCCGTTTATTTGAGAAAAACCATTTTGCACAATGGGGACGTTATCCCAATATCGCCAATATGGGCGATAGCTTACAGACGTTTTTGGTGTATGGGTTTCAGACTGAAATTTAACCATACGCCCGTACAACAAAACATAAATGCGCGGTACTTTTTACGCTTTTTTCTTACCAATTCTCAACTGTTTCGCTGATAGCTCACTCACCACTTTTTGCCCGGTGCGTTGTTCCAATGCCACTCTAGCGGTATGTGCCACTTCGCCACCTTGTTGAGCCACTTGTTTATTTTGCTCAAAATTTTCAGGGTTGATTGCATGTGAAATATCTTTGGTGGACGCTTCGGCAAGCATATTTAAAATCAGTTCGGTATTGGTCATATTATCACGCAAGTTTTCTTTTTTTAGCCCCTTGTGCTGTTTGTATTCTTTCACTGTTTTACCGCTCCATGCCTTGGTTAAAATATTGGTGAGAACGGCGAACTGTTGCCCTTCTTGCACGCCAGTGCGTTTCCATTCATCCGTAAGTTCTTTTCGGATTTCAATGCTTTTTAGGCGTTGGTTAATCCAATCATCTGAATAGCCTAGTCGTTGGTAATCTCGCAACGCTCGTTCAATGGTGAGTTCAGGATCTTGCAGTTCATCTAATCGTTCACGCCCCACTTGGGCTAACCACAACTTAAATGGCTCGGCTTTAGGGGATGGAATGGACTGAATCAAGCGGAATACTTGCTCCGTGTCGGCGACATCGGTTAAACGCATTTTGCCGTCCGGGGATGGCATTTTCAACTGTACGATTTTTTCGTACAGTTCGCTCCCTTCTTTTTGTAGCTTGATTTTCAGGTCGCTCCAATAACGTCTTGGATTTTGGCTTTCAGTTAAAACCGCCACCACATCAATCACGGAAAAGTACCATTTTTCTTGATTTTCGTCCCAGTGAGAACGGATTTCTTGTTGCTCAAAAACTTGTAGGTTCATTGTTTTTCTCATTCTATCTCAATTAATATACTGATTAAATTAACACTAAATTTTTAATCAGTCAATACTGTATAATTTGTTTTTATTAATCAATTTTTCCCTTTGATAAATAGGTTTTGGATAAACAGAAAATCTGGTGAACGTGCTGATACAATATATTTAAAGGTTATTTTGTGCTAGAATCTTGCTAAGATTTTTACGCTATTTAATTAACCGATAAATGAACTTGCCCACTGAACAATACGATAATTTACTCGCTGAAAAGTGCGAAAAACTCACCGCACTTTTTGCCCCTTTTCATGCCCCCCAATTAGAGATCTTTGCTTCGCCTACGCAACATTTTCGTATGCGGGCAGAGTTTCGGGTGTGGCATGATGGGGATGATCTTTATCATATTATGTTCGATCAAGAAAGCAAAAAACGTTATCGGGTGGACAGTTTTCCGATTGCCAGTGAGCTGATTAATCAGATGATGCAAAGCCTATTGCCGTTATTAAAACAGCAAGATGTGTTGCGAAATAGGTTGTTTCAAATTGATTATTTAAGCACTTTAAGTGGACAGATTATCGTGAGCCTGTTGTATCACAAGAACCTTGATGAATACTGGGTTGAACAAGCTAAACAGCTCAAACTGCGGTTGAAAAATCAAGGGTTTTCGGTACAAATTATTGGGCGAGCGTCCAAGCAAAAAATTTGTTTAGACCAAGATTATGTGGATGAAATTTTACCAATTAACGGTAAACATTATGTGTATCGTCAGGTGGAAAACAGTTTTACCCAGCCGAATGCGAAAGTGAATTGTAAGATGTTGGAATGGGCAGTGGATTGTACACAAAACAGCCAAGGGGATTTGCTTGAACTCTATTGTGGTAACGGCAATTTTTCCGTGGCGTTGGCTCAAAATTTTCGTAAAGTATTAGCTACTGAAATTGCCAAGCCATCAGTGAATGCGGCACAGTTTAATATTGTGGCTAATCACATTGATAATCTGCAGATTATCCGTATGTCAGCAGAAGAATTTACCCAAGCTATGAATGGTGTACGTGAATTTAACCGCTTGAAAGGTATTGATTTGAATGCCTACCAATGTAATACAATTTTTGTGGATCCACCACGTGCTGGGCTTGATGCAGATACCCTAAAATTGGTGCAACATTATGATCGGATTTTATATATTTCATGCAATCCGCATACCTTATGCGATAATTTGCAAACCTTAAGCCAAACCCATCGTATTGAGCGAGCCGCCTTGTTCGATCAATTCCCTTACACCGAGCATATGGAATCGGGTGTGTGGTTAGTGAGAAAATAACATGGAAGAAAATTACGCTAAATTTGTGAAACGTGCTAGCCAGCTTGCCATTGCTGTGGCGAGTATGCTGATTTTAATTAAAGCCTTTGCTTGGTGGCAAACGGGATCCATTGCGATTCTCGCTGCCATGACGGATTCCGTGGTGGATTTATTTGCGTCGATTACCAGCATTTTGGTATTGCGTTTTGCCCTGTTACCGCCCGATCATAATCATGCGTTTGGACATGGTAAAGCGGAATCGTTGGCCGCTTTGGCACAAAGTGCATTTATTGCCGGTTCAGCGGTATTTTTGCTGTTGCAAGGCATCCATAAATTAACCAATCCGCAATTAATCGACAATTCAGAAATGGGGATTTGTGTCAGTGTTATCTCCATTGCCTTTACTGCTGCCTTAGTGGGCTATCAGAAAAAAGTGATTAAACTGACCGAAAGCCCCGCCATTCAAGCGGACTGTTTGCATTATCAAACGGACTTATTAATGAACGTCGCAATTTTAGTCGCGATGTTGTTAAATATGTATGGTTTTATTTATGCGGATGCGATTTTTGCTATCGGCATTGCACTTTATATTGCCTATAACGCCTTTAAAATGGCGTGGGATGCGTTGCAAATTTTACTGGATAAGGCGTTGCCACAGGACGAAATCGACCAGATTAAAGTCATGGCAGAACAACACCGTAATATTCTCGGCATTCATAGTATTTGTACTCGCCGTGCCGGTGCGGTGCGGTTTATTCAACTGCATTTAGAATTAGACGACAGTTTAACTTTATATCAAGCCCATCGCATTACCGATGAACTGGAAGATAAAATTCATGCCCTATTTCCCAATGCGGATATTATGATTCATCAAGAGCCCAAATCCGTGGTGGATTTAGAAAGAGCCCAAGGTTTGATATGATTCAACTGATTTGTGAAACTGAAAATTCCGAATTTTTCACCGCACTTTGTGCGGAGCAAGGGTTAATCCATACGCCAGACAGCCCATTAGCACTGGTACAAACGGCTGTCGGGGACGACGTGCGGTTAGAATTACGCAAGTTAGACGAACCTAAACTGGGAGCGGTATTTGTGGATTTTGTGAATGGCTCCATGGCACACCGCCGTAAATTTGGTGGTGGGCGTGGTGAAGCCGTGGCGAAAGCGGTTGGTGTTAAAGGCAGTGAATTGCCTACGGTCATTGATGCGACTGCAGGCTTGGGGCGTGATGCCTTTGTGTTAGCTTGTGTTGGCTGTCAAGTTCGTCTGGTAGAACGTCATCCTGTGGTACGCTTATTGTTACAAGATGGTTTACGTCGTGCCTATCTTGATCCTGAAATTGGCAATCTATTACAGCAGAATTTGCAGCTTTTGCCAGTGTCGAGTATTCACGAACTGGATCCCAAACAACACAAGGCTGATGTGGTTTATCTCGATCCCATGTATCCCCATAAACAGAAATCCGCTTTGGTCAAAAAAGAAATGCGTCTGTTTCAACACCTTGTGGGGGCGGATGAAGATGCCGACCAGTTGCTAGCCCCCGCCTTGCAATTAGCACAAAAACGTGTAGTGGTGAAACGCCCTGACTACGCTGAATTTCTCGCCCAAAAAGCACCGCAGTTTAGCCGAGAAACCAAAAATCATCGCTTTGATGTGTATCTTACGTCGTTATTTATTGACGGCTAATCTGAATCACATCAGCTACAAAAAAACCTGCCAATTTACACTGGCAGGTTTGTTTTTTATTACGCTAGGGAAAACATCCTATTTTCCCTACGATAGGTTGAACAACGGATTAGATTAACGTATTCTCAACGTAAACCTGTAACTCACTATGTCCGTTCACAGAGTACACTTTGTAGGTGTTATCGTTTTCAGTCACAGTTTTATCTGTTGCCGTGAAGTCACTGCTTAAGGTTACAGAGTTACCCGTGCCGTTTGTGTTAATGCGTAGAATACCGCCATCCACAACAGATTGATTATTTGAATCAACCAAATCACTTAAACTTACGGAAAGTTTTTGACCCGTTCCGTTTAATTGAACTTCTTCAACTGACATTGCCGTATTAGATAAACCGCTCTGATTGTTGCCCGCACTGGTTAACTTGTAGCTTGAGTTATTGCCTGTAAAGATCACAGTATCGTAACCTGCACCAAGATCAATGGTATTATCATAACTACCGTAAGTACCGCCTTCTGTACCATATTCAACAGTTAAGATATCATCACCTTCTCCTGCCAATTTAATCGTACTTTTCTGGATTGCTTGGGTGGTAATTTCTTTCTTACCACCGTCACCGTAGATCTGTGATTCGTAGATCATACCACGCCAGTCATTACCATTACCGATAAGAATCTGATCGTGACCTGTACCTAAGTAAACTTCACTGTGTGCAATCGCTGCACTTTCCCAGTTTGTATTATCTTTACGACCTTCAACGGCTAATACGTCATCACCAGCGCCGAGATAAATCTCCGCTCCGACCATTTGACCACCGCTCTTATTGTCGCCACCATAACCAGCATCATTACCGTTAATATTAACTTGGGTACTATTGCCATCATCAGTCCAGCTATATAAACCAGTCTCCTTATTTTGGTATAACGAGTTGCTACCTGCTGCACCAATATAAACTAAATCATTACCATCGCCCATATCAGCCCCGACGTTGTACTTCTCTAGTGTTGAGTCACCCCAGCTACCGATTGAACCATTAACGATTAGTGCATCATCACCATCGTTAAAATACATCATCAAACCACGGTTATAGTACTTCGTATTACCGACATAAAAGTCTGTACCACCGTTATTTTGGTTAGTGTAGTTACCACGAATTTGACATCCTCCCCCGCCCTAAAGGACGGGGATTCCTACTAGCTCCCCCTTTCGGGGGCTACTCTCGGTGGGTTCTTGTTGCTGATCTCTAATGAGATTCACTTCACAAGCTCTACGGGTATGTCCTACCCTGTTCAGATGACAGAGGTCAGATGACAGCATTTAACCCAGTTCTGCCTTTGGTTAATATATTTATCGCTCCAACTACATCGGCATTTTCGCTGTAGCCACATTCAATGCACTCAAAATGCGATTGGGTTTCCCGATTTTCTTTGGCGACCAGTCCGCAACAAGGGCAAGTTCGGCTGGTATTTTGTGGCGGAACAGCAACCAAAAATCCGCCACGCCATTGCGTTTTATAGTCCAGTTGTCGGCGAAACTCGAACCAAGATTGATCCAATATCGAACGATTTAGCCCCGATTTTTGGCTCACATTTTTACCTGGCTCTTCCACTGTGCCTTTTGCCGATTTTGACATGTTGGCAACTTGCAAATCTTCAACGTAGATCATGGCGTGGTTTTTGCTGATTTGGTTTGAAGTTTGATGCAAGAAGTCTTTGCGACAATTGGCGATTTTATGGTGTAGTTTGGCGATTTCCGCCTTTAATTTCTGCCAGTTTTGGCTGAATTTAACTTTGTTTTTGAGCTGTTTTTGTAGCTTCGCTAGTTTGCCTTTATAGGTTTTGAACGCATTGAGTGGGGCAAAAAATACGCCATTGGAAAGGGTGGCAAAACGAGCAATACCCATATCAATGCCAATTTCTCCGCCTTTGTGCGTTGGAATTTTCTGTTCAAATTCCGTTTGAATACTCACAAAAAAATGACCGCACTTTTGACTGACCGTGACATTTTTAATCTCACCGATGACTTTTTGGCTATTGAAATAGCGAACCCAGCCGATTTTGGGCAAATACAAGCGGCTATTTCCTTGTTCCAGCTTGCAACCTTGCGGAAAGCGAAAGCTGTCTTTTAAGCCTTTTTTCTTGAATTTAGGAAAATCTGCTCGCTTTTGAAAAAAGTTTTTAAACGCTGCTTCAAGGTCTTTTAATGACTGTTGCAACACTTGACTATGGCAATCTTTCAGCCATTCCCATTGTTTTTTCCAGCTTGGTAACAGATTGGCGATTTTGGTGTAGCTAAATTTGAATTGATTATCCTGCTCGTACTGCTCATTTTGCCACGCTAACGCCTGATTAAACACAAAGCGAGAACAACCACAAAACTGTTTGATTTTGCGGATTTGTTCGCCGTTTGGTCTGATTTCAAATTTAAAGGCTTTGCGAATTAACATAGGCTTAGGTTGGTTCAGGATTTCCCCTTATTCTATACTGTTTTTATTTCCAAGTATAGAAAAAACTCTGGGGCAATCAGCTTTGATCACCGTCTTATTTTGCTGGTAGTTGCGGTGGTGCGCCAATATCAATTATTCGCCAATATATCGAGCAACAACAAACGCCCGATTAGTTAGGTTGGAAACGGCTTCGCCGTTTGTGCCTTATATCACCGCCCTAAAGGGCAGTGTTTTACGGCACGATCAGATAAAAAAGGGGCGTATTCAATACCCCCCTAAAATCTTGCTGAAATCGTTAATTATTTAACAATTTTTGCTACCACACCAGCACCTACGGTACGGCCACCCTCACGGATAGCGAAACGTAAACCTTGGTCCATGGCGATTGGGTGGATTAGGCTCACAGTCATTTTGATGTTGTCGCCTGGCATAACCATTTCCACGCCTTCTGGTAATTCGATAGTACCTGTTACGTCAGTTGTACGGAAGTAGAACTGTGGACGGTAACCTTTGAAGAATGGAGTATGACGTCCGCCTTCTTCTTTTGATAATACGTAAACTTCTGATTCGAAATCAGTGTGTGGAGTGATTGAACCTGGTTTAGCAAGCACTTGACCACGTTCGATTTCTTCACGTTTTGTACCACGTAATAATGCACCGATGTTTTCACCTGCACGACCTTCGTCAAGTAATTTACGGAACATTTCAACACCAGTTACAGTTGTTTTCGCAGTATCTTTGATACCCACGATTTCAACTTCATCACCAGTACGTACGATACCACGTTCTACACGACCAGTAACAACGGTACCACGACCAGAGATTGAGAATACATCTTCAATTGGTAATAAGAACGGTTGATCGATTGCACGTTCTGGTTCTGGGATGTAAGTATCTAAGTGGTTCGCTAACTCAACGATTTTTTCTTCCCATTCTGCTTCGCCTTCAAGGGCTTTTAAGGCAGAACCACGTACGATTGGAGTATCATCGCCAGGGAAATCGTATTGTGAAAGTAATTCACGTACTTCCATTTCGACTAATTCTAATAACTCTTCGTCATCTACCATGTCGCATTTGTTTAAGAATACGATGATGTATGGCACGCCTACTTGGCGACCTAATAAGATGTGTTCACGAGTTTGTGGCATTGGGCCATCAGTTGCTGCTACTACAAGAATAGCACCGTCCATTTGTGCCGCACCGGTAATCATGTTTTTAACATAGTCGGCGTGTCCCGGACAGTCAACGTGTGCATAGTGGCGAGTTGGAGTATCGTATTCAACGTGTGAAGTGTTGATGGTGATACCACGTGCTTTTTCTTCTGGTGCGTTATCGATTTGGTCGAATGCACGAGCTGAACCGCCGTATTTTTTTGCTAATACAGTGGTAATTGCTGCTGTTAAAGTTGTTTTACCATGGTCAACGTGGCCGATTGTACCCACGTTAACGTGTGGTTTTGTACGTTCAAATTTTTCTTTAGACACTTTTCAGTTTCCTTTTGTTGGTCCCTAAAACTGCGGTGCAATTTTAGGGAGTTTTTGTTAAATAAAGTTTTATTTACGACGAGATTCAATTACTGCCTCAGCCACGTTTTTCGGTGCTTCAGCATATTTTAACGGTTCCATTGAGTAAGATGCACGACCTTGGGTTTGTGAACGCAAGTCAGTGGCATAACCGAACATTTCGGATAATGGCACTTCTGCATTGATTTTCACCACAAATTCGTTAGCCTCTTGACCGTTCACCATCGCACGACGACGGCTTAAGTCACCGATTACATCACCCACGTAGTCTGGTGGAGTTTCCACTTCAACTTTCATGATTGGCTCAAGTAACACTGGGTTTGCACGGTTAAATGCAGATTTAAATGCTAATGATGCAGCCAATTTAAACGCTAACTCAGAGGAGTCAACATCATGGTATGAACCGAAGTGTAAACGAACACCTAAATCCACGACTGGGTAGCCCGCTAATGGACCTGATTTAAGTTGTTCTTGGATACCTTTGTCAACCGCAGGAATGTATTCACCAGGGATTACACCACCTTTGATTTCGTTGACGAATTCATAACCCGGACCTTCTGGATCTAATGGGTACATATCGATCACAACGTGACCATATTGACCACGACCACCAGATTGTTTTGCGTGTTTACCTTCCACATCGTTAACACGAGTGCGGATAGTTTCACGGTAAGATACTTGTGGTTTACCGATATTGGCTTCCACTTTGAACTCACGACGCATACGGTCAACGATGATATCTAAGTGTAACTCACCCATACCTGAAATGATGGTTTCGCCAGACTCTTCATCCGTGTGAACACGGAATGACGGGTCTTCTTGGGCTAAACGACCTAAAGCAAGACCCATTTTTTCTTGGTCAGCTTTAGTTTTTGGTTCAACCGCTACAGAGATTACTGGCTCTGGGAATTCCATACGTTCAAGAATAATTGGTTTATTCATATCACATAAGGTATCACCGGTACCGACTTCTTTTAAGCCGATTGCTGCGGCGATATCGCCCGCACGGACTTCTTTGATTTCTTCACGTTTGTTAGCGTGCATTTGTACGATACGACCAAAACGTTCACGTTTATCTTTCACTGAGTTTAATACGGTTGCACCAGACTCAATTACACCAGAGTAAACACGGAAGAAGGTTAAGTTACCTACAAACGGGTCAGTGGCAATTTTGAATGCCAATGCCGCAAATGGTTCGTCATCGCTTGCGTGACGTTCACCTTCGGTTTCATCTGGGTTGATACCTTTGATAGATTCGATATCAGTTGGTGCTGGTAAGTAATCAATCACCGCATCAAGCATGGCTTGAACACCTTTGTTTTTGAACGCTGAACCACAAGTCACTAAGATGATCTCAGTGGCTAAGGCACGTTGACGTAAACCGGTTTTGATTTCTTCTTCGGTTAATTCTTCACCACCTAAGTATTTTTCCATTAACTCTTCTGAAGATTCTGCTGCGGCTTCAACAAGGTTTTGATGCCATTCTTCACAAGCATCAGCCATATCCGCAGGAATATCTTCATAAGTAAATGTCATACCTTGGTCAGCTTCGTTCCAGTTGATGGCTTTCATTTTTAACAAATCAACCACACCCGTGAAGTTATCTTCTGCACCGATTGGAAGTTGTAAAGGAACGGCATTACCACCTAAGCGAGTTTTGATTTGCTCAACCACACGTAGGAAGTTTGCACCTGTACGGTCCATTTTGTTGACGAACGCAATACGTGGTACTTTATATTTGTTAGCTTGACGCCATACGGTTTCAGATTGTGGTTGAACACCACCTACCGCACAGTACACCATTACCGCACCATCAAGTACACGCATTGAACGTTCTACTTCGATAGTGAAGTCAACGTGTCCCGGAGTGTCGATTACGTTGATACGGTGTTGTGGATATTGTTGTGACATACCAGACCAGAATGCGGTAGTTGCCGCAGAAGTGATGGTGATACCACGTTCTTGTTCTTGTTCCATCCAGTCCATTGTGGCGGCACCGTCGTGTACTTCACCGATTTTGTGACTTACACCAGTATAGAACAAAATACGCTCAGTAGTAGTTGTTTTACCCGCATCGATGTGCGCACTGATACCGATATTACGGTAAAGTGATATAGGGGTTGTACGAGCCATTATTATTACCTTGTTTTGGTTTAATTAAATTCTTTATATGGGTAAGGCTTCACCGCCAAAATGCCTGATGAAGCCTTGAATAAATACCGTGATCTGATTACCAACGATAGTGAGCAAACGCTTTGTTTGCTTCAGCCATACGATGAACATCTTCACGTTTTTTCACTGCTGCACCTTTGTTGTCAGCAGCGTCTGAAAGTTCGTTAGCTAAACGTAATGCCATGGATTTATCTCCACGTTTACGTGCTGCCTCAACGATCCAACGCATACCTAATGCGTTACGACGAGTTGGGCGAACTTCTACTGGTACTTGGTATGTAGAACCACCGACACGACGAGATTTAACCTCGACGGTTGGGCGTACGTTTTCTAATGCCACTTCAAAGGCTTCTAACGCATCTTTTTCGGTACGTTGTGCTAAAGTGTCTAACGCATCATAAACGATAGATTCTGCGATAGATTTTTTACCATCTACCATTAATACATTAATAAATTTCGCAAGTAATTCTGAACCGAACTTCGGATCTGGAAGAATTTTGCGTGGTTCAATACGACGACGACGTGGCATTGCTATTTCTCCGTTGTTTTTTCTTCAGGATACCCAAAACTCATCTTGTGCTTTCGCATGTTGACTGGAGTTTATGGTTTAAATGTTTAATTTAGACGTTTGGCCTTACTTAACGGAGAACCATTAAGCTTTAGGACGTTTAACGCCGTATTTAGAACGTGCTTGTTTACGATCTTTTACGCCAGCACAGTCTAATGCACCACGCACGGTGTGATAACGCACACCTGGTAAATCTTTAACACGACCACCACGGATAAGCACAACACTGTGCTCTTGAAGGTTATGACCTTCACCGCCGATATAAGAGGTTACTTCGTAACCGTTAGTTAAACGAATACGGCATACTTTACGTAATGCTGAGTTCGGTTTTTTAGGTGTAGTAGTGTACACACGAGTACAAACGCCACGTTTTTGTGGGCAAGCCTCTAATGCAGGTACATTACTTTTCACAACCTTTTTCACACGCGGTTTGCGTACTAGCTGGTTGATAGTTGCCATTAATAGACTCCAGTTTAATTAAATTCAAAATGAATATGTTTTTTGTTTAAATCTATTCCATAAAGAAATAGACGTGGAATTCTAATCCTGAAAAGGATCATTGTCAAGAATTAAGCCATTTTTCCATGAAATTCTCCGCACACCGCTCTTTTTTAAAATAATTTCAAAAAAATTACACCTGACATATTTACACTGATATTAAATTCAGATATTATAACTGTACAAATAAACAAAACAACTATACAAGGAAACATTATGAAACAACTCGACATTCGTTTCGTCAAAGAACGTGACAACAAAAAATTAGAATACCAAATGGCACTCGTTGAACGTTTACAACAGGTTCTACCTCAACGCATTGCGGAAAAATTTTCAGATGTTAACGTTCGCATCCGTTTTTCCAGTTCATCAGGTGCAGATATTTCAGGCTTTCGAGATTCTGATGAAAAGCAACGTTTTACGGAATATTTAGAAGAATTATGGATGGATGATTCTATTTTAGAAATGTAGAAACATAAACTGCGGTGGATAATTTGATTGTTTTTGATCTGTACCGCAGTTTTTCCCTCAACCTCTCTCTTTCTACCCTAAAACCACCTGAACATTGGATTCAGAAAGGCGTTCAGAAATGGATTGTGGCAGTAAGTCATCAGTAACAAAATAATCCAATTCGGTTAAATTGCCTAATTTCACCATGGCTCGGCGGTGGAATTTGGAATGGTCGGACACTAACAATGTATGCCGTGAATTTTCCATCATGGCACGTTTCACTTGCACTTCGTGGAAATCATAATCCAACAATGATCCATCGAGGTCAATGCTACTGATGCCCAAAATGCCGTAATCTAAGCGGAATTGCGAAATAAAGGCCACTGTGGCCTCACCGATAATCCCGCCATCTTGACGCAATGAACCGCCAGCAAGGGTAATCTGGAAACTGTCATTTTTCATCAGAATATGGGCGGCATTGATGTTGTTGGTGACAATGCGGAGATCTTTATGGTCGAGTAAAGCGTTGGCGACCGCCTCGGGTGTCGTGCCGATATCGATAAATAGCGAGGAGCCATTGGGAATAAGTTTGGCCGCCGCTTGCGCAATTTGATTTTTTTCTTGTAACAAAAATTCTTTACGAGAGGCGTAATCACTGTTTTCCGAAGAGGAGGGCGAGGCTGCGCCACCATGGTGGCGGCGAATCATATCTTTTTCCGCCAAAGTGTTTAAATCACGGCGAATGGTTTGTGGGCTGACATTCAGGCGTTCGACTAATTCTTCGGTGCTGAGATAGCCGTTTTGTGTCACGAGTTCAACAATGGTTTGATGACGAATGGACTGTTTCATAAAAGTGATCCTTATTCGATTTAATTGGAGTTATTTTGCCATTTTTGCACGTAAAAAGCCAAAGATTAATCCGATAATTAAGCCAGAAATATGCGCAGCATTGCCCATTTCAATGCCAATAAAAGGGCTAATAAAACCAAACGCAATCCCCACGAGCAGCATGCTAAAAAAGCCTTCGGGCAAGTCAAATTGGCGATGTCGGTCAAATTTATCCACGCAGAACACAAATCCCATCACCGCATAAACGACACCCGACAAGCCGAAGAACCAAGGACCACTGGCCCAGTTTTGCGCCAAACCTGAGCCAACGCCGGCAATCAGATAGAGTAAAATCAGGGTCAATGAACCAAAGGTTTTTTCAATCGCCCCGCCAAATAACCACCACCAAGCGAGGTTGAAACCAATATGTGCCATGGATAAGTGCATTAAGGTGTGGGTTAAATAACGCCAATAGTCTTGCTGTTCGACAGGTTCAGCGGGAAAGTTCGTGGCGTTTAATAAGATTTCACTTTCCATATCAAGGGTGTTGCTGATGGTGTATAAAATCACGCAAAGTGCGGTGATAAATAAAGTAAATTTTGCGGGATGACTTCTAAAATGCGCAAGCATTTGCTATATTCCTGTTTAGTTTTTACATAATCATATCAAGGGAGATCAAAATGGAAAACAACCGTTTACCAGAGGGCTTTAGCCGTTTTAGTTGGCTGTTAGTGGGATTTTGTTTTCCCATTCTGCTTTGGCCACTGGCCTTGTTGTTGTCACCGGCGGTGGTGGATAACCCAAATTTAGCCAATTTCCACCGCACTTTTATCTCATTTACGCTGTGGTTTTACCCTCTTGCCCTGGCGATTATGGCACGGATTTTATTTAAATTAAACCAACGTCGGCCAAAATTAGCGGAAAAAGCCTTATACGTGAGTGCGGTGGTTTTTTGGGGCGTTTTTGCCTATGTGGTGGCGGTGGGGTTTAACTAACCCCTTGCTCCGTTGGCAGGCCGGCTTTTTCCCACGCCTCAAAACCGCCAATCACGCTATAAACTTGCTCGTAGCCTTGCTCGATTAAATAAGTGCCCACGCTGCGACTACTAATGCCATGATAACAAACTAAAATCACCGGTTCATCATAGTCATATTCGTTTTGGAAATCGCCATAACTTTGATTGGTTAAATGAAACGCCTCGGGAATATGGCTACGGCTGTAATTGGCCCAATCACGTACATCTAATAACGCACAGGTTTGGTTTTGTAGCATGTCCCAGGCTTGTTGTGGGCTAATATCAATTAATTGTGTCATCTGCATTTCCTTGTAAAATCACCAGTTTTTCGGTGTCAATATCTTGATGTAATAATTCCACCGCCGGCAAGGTTTTGGTGGCCTTGGCGGATAAATCTTTAAAGCGTTCCACTTTGCCCGCTAGCCCTTGTTGCCCCATTAAGGCCGTCACGGTGCTGTTATATTGGGTGCTAGCGGTGCTTAACGTATTGCCTAATTTTGCCAAACGTTCAGCCAGTAAGCAAATTTGATTATAAATATCGCCCGCTTTTTCGCTGATTTCTTTGGCCTCCGCATTCCCTCGTTCCACTCGCCACAAATTCGCCACGGTACGTAAAATCGGCATTAAGGTGGTGTGCGAGACTAAAATCACATTTTTCTGATAAGCAAAATTAAATAGCTCCACATCGGCTTTCATGGCCTCAATATAAGCGGGTTCCACCGCAATAAACATCAACACAAAATTCGGGCTACGCATGCCAATAAGATTGCTGTAATCTTTCTTCGACAAATCGTTCACATGATTACGAATAGCTTTGATATGCTCTGCCATAAATTGTTGACGTTGCACCTCATCTTCTGCATTGACCGCTTGTTCATAGGCCACGAGCGACATTTTGCTGTCGATAATCAAGTGTTTCTGATCGGGCAAATGCACCACAAAATCGGGGTAATTATGGTTGCCTTGTTGGTCTTTAAAATGGGCCTGAGCGGAATAATGATCGCCATTGACTAAACCGGCTAATTGTAAGGTGCGTTCTAATTGCAGTTCGCCCCAATTACCTAAAGTTTTCTTTTCGCCTTTTAGCGCCGAGGTCAAATTATTGGCCTGTTGCGACATAGAAAGTCCAATATCCAACACTTTTTTCAGCTCGGTTTCTAACAAGGTATTGCCTTTCACACTTTCCGAATGCACCTCATTCACCCGTTTTTGAAAGCTCTCAATTTGCTCACGGAACGGTTTCAACAAACTGTCTAAGGCCTGTTGATTGGATTGGCTAAAAGATTGCGTTTTTTCGTCTAAAATGCGATTCGCCAGATTCTGAAATTCTACACTTAATTGTTGACGGCTTTGTTGAAAGGTCTGCTGTTGCTCCGCCAAACTTTTTTCTTTCTCCGCCAAACTCACTTTCACTCTCGCTACTTCTTGTTGAAGTGCGGTTAGAATTTCCCGAGTTTTTTCCAGTTCTGCGGTACGTTTGGTAATCAACCGATCACGTTCAGCAATTTCTGAATGTAAATATTCTTCCTTGGTTTGCAACTGCATCACCGCCAAATCTTGCTGATTTTTCACCGCACTTAGCGAATCAAACTTATCCACTAACACATTGTAATCTTGAATATTTTTGTTTAAATCTTGCTTTAATTCCAACACATCACGATTCCGCCGTGAGAGTAAAAAACACAGCAAAATGACAAAAAATAAAAAACAAATCACGCCAATTAAGGCCATAAAAAAATAAGGGTATTGTAATAATTCTTGCATTATCCGCTCCTTTAAAATCTGATGGCTAGTATAAACGAAAATAGGTAAAATCAGCATAATAATTTTATATAAGGATTTCCTATGACGGAAACACTTTTCCCACATCGCAAACAGCCAGAAACCTGCCCGCAATGCGGTTCGCCATTGCATATTCGGCAAGGTAAAAAAGGGCTGTTTTTAGGCTGTTCGGCTTATCCAAACTGTGATTATTTAAAACCTTTGCAGGCTCAATCTGAACATAAAATCTTAAAACAATTAACCGAAATTTGCCCCGAGTGTGGTTGTCCTTTGCAAGTGAAACAAGGGAGTTTTGGGATTTTCATTGGGTGTAGTGGTTATCCTGATTGTCATTTTATTGTGCAAGAAAAACCAGATGAGCCTGAACGCACTTTTGTTTGTCCTGAATGTGGCAAAGGGGAATTAGTAGCTCGGCGTGGGCGGCAAGGTAAGACGTTTTATGCCTGTAATCAATTTCCCCATTGTAAATTTACCTTAGCTAGCCAACCTTATCAGGTCAGTTGTCCAAACTGCGGTGGAAATGTGGCGAGTTTAAAAAAATCCACTGAAACGCACCGCACTTTTATGTGTGCGAATCGGTTGTGTAAGCATGTTTTTGAGATGGAGATTGTCGATTAACCTACAACGCCAGTTGTGGCGAATATTGTTCTGTTAAGCTGACAAATTGTGCCATGTCGATGGGTTGGAAATGATTCCGTAATAAGCGCAAATTCGGGTGCTGTTGTAAATGCCGTGCAGTTAGATCATCTTGCATGATGTAGCCATTTTGGATCTGTTGCAATACTTCAGCTTGTTTCACCATTAATAACACGCCGTTTCCCCACAATACTACGGCGTCTTGCTCGGTGAGTTGAGCAACATAGCGTTGTAATTCGGTGGTGCTATATTGTGCGTTGGAAATCGTGTAAAGCATGGTTATCCCTTAAAAGGTGAGAATTTTCTCCGCACTTTTGAGCGTTTCGATCAGCAAAGTGCGGTCCATTTTTTGGCAATTTATCACCAATTCAGCCTGATCTAAGCCATATTGTTGCAAGGATTGTTGGCAGACAAAACGTTGTTCAATGTCGTATAAATCAAGCAATTTAAAGGCGCTAATAAAATCTTTTTGCAGAATTAACTCAGGTTGTTGATCCGCTAACAGGTTGAAAACACCGTCATCAAGGAAAAATACCCCGATTTGATCCTCGTCACAAAAAGCCGAGGCCGCCAATACGGCATCTAAGCCCTCTCGGCTAATGGCATTGCCATGGGGGGCGGTTTTAAACACAAAGGCCAATTTCATCATAGGGTAATCACTCGGTCGGCTTGTAACATGGCTGCGCTAAACTCGCCTAAGCCAGCTAAGATAAAATGTGGCGCCAAGTTTTGTTCAATAATGCCTCGCCGTTGGCTGGCGCTGATACATAAATGCAACGGGATTTGATGCTGTTGGCTCAGTTGTTGCCAGGCTTTTTGTAAATGAAATTCGTCATTGGCGGGCGATACGCAAGCGTTGCCATGGCTCACACCTTGTTGGAAAAAGAAAATCTGGCTAATTTGATGGCCTTTTTCCACTAAAGTGTTGGCGAATTGATAAGCAAAAAATGCCCCTTGTGAACCATAAACAGGGCTTTTTATGGCAAGCACATAGCGCATGTTAGTCCTCGCTATCCTGCTTAATTTGACGAATATAAAGATACACCGTGTGGCGTGAAATATCTAAGCGTTCAGCCACTAAATTAATCGCATCTTTAATATCGAAAATGCCTTTTTCATAGAGAGAAACCACAATTTGACGGTTTTTATTATTATTGGCGACAAGGCGATCGGCGGTGATTTCTTCAATGGTTTTTTCTACCGTTTGGGTCACCAAATCTTCCACCGAACTGGCAAAGTTGACCGCAGAGGCCTCATCATCTTCTGGCAGTGGCATAAGGGTTTGTAAAAATTGCGAAACGGGCACATCTAAATTGATATTAATGCACAATAGACCAATAATGCGCTGATTTTTATTGCGAATCGCAATGGTCACGGATTTCATCAAGCCACTGCTTTTGGCTTTGGTGAAATAGGGTTTTGACACGCTTTCGGTTTTCATGCTGTGCAACGATTGCAAAGCCCGATCCGTCATGGGTGAACCCACTTGGCGATTGGTATTATGACCATTGGCAATATAAATCGCAGAATGTTCAAAATCTTCCAAAGAATGCAATACAATTTCGCAATGGCTACCAATTAATGCACTCACACCTTCCACTACGGCTTTGTAGGAAGTCAAAATCGTCCGATCTTCATCGGTAAAAGGGTGTTTTTCATTTAGCATGGCTTTATCTCAAATAAATCACCGCACCTTGTCGTGCTAACGACAAAAAGTGCGGTGGATTATTGGCTTATTTTGCGGCTTTTGCAGGTGTCACATCTAACACTTCCAATTCAAAATGAAGTGTCGAGTTGGCCGGAATTTGGCCCATATCTTGATCGCCATAGCCTAAAGCGGGTGGCACCACTAATTCAATTTTGCCGCCTTTTTTGATTAATTGTAAACCCTCAATCCAACCGGGGATTAATTGGTTTAACACAAATTCAACCGGCTCACCACGCTCAACGGAACTGTCAAATACGGTGCCATTCGGTAATTTACCGGTGTAATGCACTTTGATGGTATCTTCCGGTTTAATCGCCACGCCCTCACCGGCTTTTTCGATACGATAAACCAAACCCGATTCGGTGGTTTTCACGCCATCTTTTTGCTTGAATTCAGCCACAAATTTTTCACCCTCTTGTTGGGCTTTTTGTGCTTGTTCCGCCGCTTTCTTTTGTGAGGCATTTTTTAAGGTTTCATCAAGGGATTTTAAGGTGTTGCCCAATTCTGGGTTGTTTAAATCAATTTTACCATTTAACGCATCGTTTAAACCGGCCAATAATTTGGCTTGATCGTAGGTAATCAAGTCTTTTTGTGCGTCAATTACGCCTTTCAAATCGGTCCCAAATAAGACGCCAACAGCATAAGAACTGTCTTTGACATCTCCTGTGGTGGCTTGTGCCGCTTGGGTTTGGGTGGTTTTGCTAGTATCGGCTTGTGCTTTCTCATTACAAGCAACGGTGGCAACAGCGGCACTGATCAATAATGCCAGTGTTGAAATTTTTTTGATGTTTAGCATTCTGCTATCCTTATAATAGGTTAAAATAACTACGCTAGATTATAGTGCTTAGGGCGTTTTGTCAATTACTGACAGGCCTAAGCGAAATGAAAATAAGGAGGGAATACATGGAAGATCGTCTTGCGGAACTCGAAACCAAGCTGATGTTTCAAGAGAATTTAGTCGAACAGTTAAATCAAGCGGTGATTGATCAACAATTTGTGATCGATAAAATGCAAACTCAGTTGCGTTATTTGGCGAATAAATTAAAAGATATGCAGCCATCCAACATTGCCAGTCGAACGGAAGAAACGCCACCGCCTCATTATTAAAAAATGTGAACTCGCTCACATTTTTTTTATTTATTTTAGGGTACAATGCCGTTAGTCGTTACAGATCATAAGGAGAAAACTATGTTTCCAGAATTTCGTGATTTAATTACTCAATTAAAAACTGAAGATGCCCATTTTGCTCGTTTGTTTGATGAACATAATGCGTTGGATCAGCGAATTAAAAATATTGAAAGCAATATTGAACTCGCCACACCGACGGAAGTGGAAGATTTGAAAAAAGCGAAATTGCATTTAAAAGATGAAATGTATGCGATTTTGAAAAAAGCCAGTGAATAGTGCTAAAACGTAAAAAGTACGGTGTTTTTGATCGGCACCTTACTTAGTTGGACCAATAACCAACTAAGTAAGGTGCCGATTTTTATGAGAAAATCTTTAAAACCGTGTATAAAATTAAAAGGACCAAGTCCGATACAATATCGTTGTCAGCCCTTTATCTAAGCATCTAACTTTTTTTGGGATATCATTTTTTTTATTAGCCCTCTTCACTCGGCGCTCTACCAAAATAGCGTTTATACTCCCTGCTAAACTGACTTGGGCTTTCATAACCCACATTATAGGCAATTTGGGCAATGGAATTTTTAGCTTGGCGGATTTGGTTTTGGGCTTCGGTCAGCCGTAGATTTTTTTGATATTGCAAGGGGCTTTGTTGGGTAATTTGGCGAAAATGCTGATAAAACCCCGATTCACTCATACCGCATAAACTGGCTAATTTGGCAATATTCAAGGTTTCACTAAAATGATCATTAAGCCAAGCGGTTGCCTTGCTGATACGTTCGGCGTGGCTGCCTTGTCGGCACAGTTCACGCAGTTTATCGCCTTGTGGACTAGTGAGTAGATAATAGTAAATTTCCTGCAAATATAAAGGGGCGATAATGGCAATTTTTTGCTCAAAGTTTGGAGCATAAAGCAAGGCAAGCAAGCGTTCTAGGGCGTTGATGAGTTCTTGATTTGGATTAAATAGGGTGAGAAAGTCTTTGGGTTGAACAGTATTTTTTAGCGGATTATGCAAGTCTAATTGCCCAGCCACTTTGGCAACCATTGCTAAATCAAACTGTAACGACAAGGCAAAATACGGCTTGTTCGGCGTGGCGTGTTCCACTGTCATTATCACAGGGGTATTCACAGGGCAAAGGCTCATATTGTCTTGATTAAAGCGACTGCACTCATCACCGATACACAGCTGCCGTTCCCCCATTAACATCACGCATAAACTCGGTTGCTGACGAAAAGCATTGCTGGCGGTGGGGTTGTCTAAATGGTGCAAAAACAAGCCGTCTATCGGTGTTTGCCAAACGCTATTTTTGGGGCAAATGGCAAGTAGGGATTGAATGATTTGAGTAGAAAGCATTTTATAATCCTTAACGTGGGGTTTGGAATATTGTGCTATATTTTGGGGGATTAGGCAAGTGTAGTAAATAATCAGGCAACATAAAGTTAAAACTCGCAAAAAAAAACACCGCACTTTGTCGGATTAGGCAAATGTGCGGTGTTTTTTCTTAGTCTTTTTGCAATTATTTCAACAACGCCACTAAACGCTCGGCGTGTTTTATTGCTTTGGCTTGCACGGCTTTTAAATCGTCTTTGGTATTTACACCGGGAATATACAACATTCCGCCTGAATGCACGATTTCGCCAAATTCTAATCCGCATAAGGTGGCGGTTTGTTTGTAGCCGTAGCTCAATTCTTCAATGGTGTAATTTTGCGCACCGCCGTGTTGGTAGGCTTCTTCTGCCCCAGCGGTGGTGCAAGAAATAATCAATTTTTTGCCTGCTAATTGCGTAGCGAGCCCGTAAGCAAAGCCAAAAGTGAACACGTCCGACAGCCATTTTTGTAAAATCGCAGGCAGGTGATACCAGTGAATGGGGAACTGCCACACAATCACATCAGCCTTTAATAACGCTGCTTGTTCCGCTTCAATATTAAATTGATAATTAGGATACAACGCCCCCAAATCACGGATTTCGGCATTTGGCAGGGCTTTTTTTAGCTCGCCTAAAATGGTGCGGTTGGCGGTAGATTGTTGTAAGTCAGGGTGTCCTGAAATAATAAGTACGTTTGACATTGTGAAGTCCTTAATTGTAGGTTTGAGTTAAAAACTATTTTGCATATCAATCACAAAACGATATTTCACATCGCCTTTTGCTTTGTTTGACATAATCAATTCTCTCAATATAAAAATGCTTTATTTATCACCGCACTTTGTCGGATTAGGCAAATGTGCGGTCATTTTTTGGGGCAAAGTGCAAATTAAGCAATACGGCGTTTTACTACCGCTTTTTCGTGGCTAAGTTGATAGAAACTTTGCGCACCGTGGTAGTTACCCATACCGCTATCGCCCACACCGCCGAAAGGCAAGTGATGGTTATAAACGTGTAGGAATGCCCCATTGATACCGCCGCCACCGAATGAAACCTGTGCCAACACTTTTTCTTCTGCTTGGCGATCTTCGGTGTAGTAGTACAATGCCAACGGTTTTGGACGATTGATAACTTGGGCAATCACGTCATCAATATTTTTAAAAGTCATCATCGGCAACACTGGGCCAAAGATTTCATCTTGCATTACGCTGTCGTTCCAAGTGATGTCGTCTAACACCGTCATCAAAATTTTACGCTGTTCAGGCTGGGTTTGACCTCCGATGACAATTTTGCCTTCGTTTAAGAAACCTGCCATACGTTGATAATGGCGTTCGCTCACGATTTGCACGCAGTTTTCAAATGGATTTTCGCCTTGCAATTGCTCGGTTGCCGCTTTAAGCAATGCCAAAAACTCATCTTTCACTTCTTCTTGCACGAATAAATAATCCGGGCCGATACACGTTTGTCCGCTGTTAAATGTTTTGGCAAACGCCAAGGATTTTGCTGCTTCAGCTAAGTTCGCAGTTTTATCCACGATAACTGGGCTTTTACCGCCTAATTCAAGGGTTACAGGGGTCAAGTGTTTGCTTGCCGCTTCCATAATAATTTTGCCCACTGGCACGCTGCCTGTGAAGAAAATATAATCAAATTTTTGTTTCAATAATTCCGTGGTTTCAGCCACTTCGCCTTGAATTACGGTGAAATATTCAGGGGAAAAGTATTTGGCAATCAAATCATCAAGGGCTTGCGATGTATGCGGTGTCAATTCAGACGGTTTTAGCACCACAGTATTACCTGCCGCAATCGCCCCGATTGCTGGGGAAATAGACAACTGAACAGGGTAGTTCCAAGGCGAAATATTAAGCACCACGCCATAAGGTTCGTAGATTTTTTGGCTTTCATACACACCTGCACCGAACTGCTGGAACAGCTCAGGCGATTCCACATTTTCAGGCTGGGCAAGCTGTTCCACATTTTCCAACATATAATCAATTTCGTGGATTAACGGCTCAATTTCTGCCATTAACACTTCATTTTGTGGTTTGTTTAAATCTTTTTTCAAGGCGGCAAAAATCACTTCTTGATTTTCTTCTAACAGTGCTTTTAATTGCACAAGTTGTTGTTTACGAAACGCAATCGGTTTGGTTGCACCTGTATTAAAATAGTTACGTTGAGCTTGAACTTTTTCAATGATGTTTGACATATTCTTTCTCTCTTGTCAGGTTAAATAGGTACTTCGTTATAAAGTGAGTGTATTTTAAGGTGATTTTTGTAGATAAAACAGGCAAAAAATGCCGTTTGTATGGTACAAAACGACCATTTTTGCTAAAATATCGCCAAAACAAGGAAATACTATGAGTATTATCAATATCAAGCAACTGCCCGATTCACAATCGGCTTATCTGAATTTGCTCAATGAACAGCAACTTGCCGATTTTCTCAACCAAATCAGCCCAAATCGTGGCGAGCTTGCCCGTTATCGTGCCGATTTTTATAAGCTGGTGTTTGTCTGCTCGGGGCAGTTACGCTACAAGCAGGATTTTGAACCGCAACGCCAACAAGGGGCATCGGTCAATTTACTGCACCCGATGCAAGTGATAGAGCTGGATTTTAGCTCGGACTGGCAAGGTTATTTGCTGGAATTTTCGCCGACTTTATTGCCCCTAGACAGCGATTTTTTACAGGATTTTCAGCAGTGGCACGGAGCGTTGCCATTAAATGAAACCCAAACCGACTATTTTTTGCATTATATTCCCTTGCTTAATCAAGCCATTAAACAAAGCCAAAACATACAGCAACATCTGCTGTGTGCCTTGCTGTCGCAAATTCATTTATTGCAACAACAAAGCCAAAGCCCTGTGCGTGAACGCATCAGCCAAAAACGCGTCAAACAATTTCGCCAACTGCTAGAACAGCAATTCAGGCAGCATCATCACGTTGCCACTTACAGCGAACAACTCGCCTGCACCAAAAAAAGCCTAACGCACGCCTGTTTAACCATTACAGGCAAATCCGCCAAAAGCCTAATCAATCAACGCATTATACTAGAAGCCAAACGCCTGTTAGCGTACAGCGACCTGTCGGTAAACCAAATCGGCTACCAACTCGGCTTTAACGATAACAGTCATTTCGGTAAATTTTTTAAGCAACAAAGCGGCGAAACAGCAATGGGGTTTCGGCAGAATTTTTTAGGGTAGGTAAAGTGCGGTGTTTTTTTATGACTATTTTGCAAATTTATAGAATTAGGCAAATACCTTAGCGAAACAGGCTAACCTAAATTTTCATCAAGCTCTATAATACACCCATTCCACATCGGAATATGAAATTCAACCCAAACGGGCAATACGCCCTTTAATTTAGCGGAGTAACATTATGAAAATTTTTTACAGCACCAGTGCCACAGCGGTTGGCGGTCGTTCAGGTCGTACACAATTAGATGACGGTTCACTTGGTTTTGATTTAGTATCATTCCAAGAAACAGACAAAAAAGGTGCAAACCCAGAACAGCTTTTTGCAATGGGTTATGCCGCATGTTTTGACAGTGCGATGAATTTAGTTTCTGGACAATTAGGCATTAAACCGACTTCATCAAAAAGTAAAGTGGGCGTTGGTATCGGTCAAAAACCAGACGGCACATTCTCATTAGATATTGATATTACTATTGAAGTGGCAGGGATTAACGAAGAGCAAGCACGTCAGTTAATTGAACGTACGCACCAAGTTTGCCCATACTCAAACGCCGTGCGTGGCAACGTAGAAACGCGTTTACATGTTAATTTGATTCAGTCGTTTGATTTATAATTTTAGCGAATTAGGCAAAATCACCGTGCAGAAATGTGCGGTGTTTTTTTGTGTATTTTTCAAAATTATAGAATTAGGCAATAACTCCCTTTTATTAGGCTAACAATTTCTATCTATTTCCTGTTAGACTAGCTTGATACAACCATCAAGGAAATTCCTATGCTTAATCTCTCTATCTTAAATCTCGTCCCTATCCGTCAAGGGCAAACCTTTCCCCAAGCCATTGACTCAATGACCAGTCTTGCTCAGCTTGCCGAACGCTTGAATTTTCAACGCTACTGGATTGCCGAACACCACAATATGCCGAATATGGCGAGTAGTTCTACGCAACTTCTTATTCAACACACGCTAGCAAATACGCAAAAAATCAGCGTAGGGGCTGGTGGGGTGATGTTGCCAAATCACGCACCGCTACAAGTGGCGGAACAATATGGAACATTGTCGCAACTCTATCCAAACCGTGTTCAAATCGGTTTAGGACGTGCCCCTGGTACGGATATGCGAACCGCAGCAGCGTTAAGACGTGGCAATACAAATCCTGATTTTGCCCAAGACATCGCCGAACTTCGCCGTTATTTTAGTGAAGAAAGTCGCAATGATAGCGTGAAAGCCTATATGTCTATCGGGCAAAATGTGCCCTTGATTATTCTTGGATCTAGCCCTGAAAGTGCTTATTTAGCCGCCGAACTTGGCTTGCCGTATGCTTTTGCTTCACATTTCGCACCACGTTTTTTAGAAATGGCAGTAGAAATTTATCGCTCACAATTTAAACCGTCTGCGGTGTTGGATAAGCCTTATGTGATTGTCGGGGCAAATGCGATTTTGGCAGATACCGACAGCGAAGCCGAAAGCCTTGTAACCAGCCAAACCCAGTTATTCCGTGGCATTGTTACAGGCAATATGCAACAACTACAACCGCCATTCTCATCAGAAGCCGCCTTTTGGCAAGCACATCAATCGCCATTTATGGGGCAAGAGCAACAAGCGGTCAAATCAATGACAAGCTGTTCATTTATTGGCAGTCCGAGCAGTGTCAAACAGCAGTTGCAAGATTTCCGCAAGCAAGTGGAATTTGAAGAGTTAATGGCGGTGAGTTATATTTTTGATGAAGTGAAGCAACATAGAAGTTATGCGTTGTTAAATGAGTTGGTACAAAAAGAGTAAATCCCTTATAATATGCCATAAATTAACTCACTAAAAAAGGAAAGCAAATGAAAACTTCAACTTTTACCGCACAACGTTATTCAACCAAAGCATTTGACGCAAACCGTAAAATTTCGGCCCAAGATTGGGCTGAAATTCAAGACGCATTACGTCAAAGCCCATCAAGTGTGAATATCCAACCTTGGCATTTTATCATAGCGGATGACGAAGCAGGCAAAGCTCGCATTGCTAAAGCATTTGCCAATTATCCATTTAACGCAAGCAAAGTCACAGAGGCTTCACATGTGGTTGTTTTTGCTTGTTTAAACCAAGCCAGTGATGAATTTTTAAATACTGTATTAGCACAAGAAGATAAAGATGGTCGCTATGCCACAGCTGAAGATAAAAAAACAGGAGATGATGTTCGCCGTTTATTTTTAAATATTCACCGCAATCAGTTAAAAGATGAGCCAATTTGGTTTGCTAAACAAGTTTATTTAAACTTAGGTTTCACCTTAATGACAGCTGCGGCCTTAGGTGTGGATAGTGTACCAATGGAAGGCGCTGATTTTGTGGCTTTAGATGCGGAATTTGGTTTGAGCGAAAAAGGTTATCATTCGTTGGCTGTGGTATCTTTTGGCTATCGTGCAGAAGATGATTTTAATGCAAAATTACCAAAATCTCGTTTGACGGATGATGTGATTTTTACTAAAGCATAATTGGAAAATTATTGGATTTTTCGCCGCACTTTTTTTGAAAAAAGTGCGGTATTTTTTCTTAATGTTTTTGCAAGATTTAGAGAATCAGGCAACTATCCTACTCAATCATTCTACTCCAAAATCCCCCATCCCCCTTAAAATACCACACATCAACAAACACAAGCGAGTTTAACTATGGCAATTTTACAAGATTATCTTCATAACAGCTTCAAACACAATGTAGAAGCAGGCAAATTACAATTTGGTGTGGGCTTTGAAACCACATCGGCGGATGTGGCGGAAGTGTTGGCGACCACGGATTACGACTGGTTATTTATTGATGCTGAACACGGGCCGCATACCATTCAAACTATTTTAGATGCGTGCCGTGCCATTGCCCCTTATGGAATGACCCCAGTGGTGCGTGTGCCTGATGCAAATTCGGGCATTATCAAGCAGTTAATGGACAGCGGCGTGCAAAATATCATCTTCCCCAAAGTGGAAACAGGCGAAGAAGCCGAGCAGATTATGTACTGGGCGAGCTATCCAGGGCGGGGTAATCGTGGAATGGGTGCACCTGCTGTGCGTGCCAGCCGTTTTGGGGCGTATATGGATTATCAAGAACGCATTGAAGCCGAATCAATGATGATTTTGCAAATTGAAAGCAAAAAGGGTATGGAAAATCTGGAAGCCATTGCCACAACCAAAGGCGTGGGGGCGATTTTTCTAGGGCCGATTGATTTGGCTGTAGATATGGGGCACGGTTTGAACATTTTTCACCCAGAAGTGGAAGCCGCAATGGACTATATGATTAAGCGTATCCAAGAGCTTGGCGTGATTGTGGGGACGATTGCTTTAACCCCTGAACAGGCGAAAAAATATGCGGATATGGGCGTGCGTTTCTTAGGCGTGGGGGCGGACACTGGACTGCTGAAAACTATGGCGATGAACACCCTTGCTAGTTACAAAGCGGTGCTATAAGCCTTAATCCACAAATGTTATAATCCCTTTAATTTTTAAACAAAACAGGAAAAAATGATGACTTATACTGTAAAAGGCTTTGCTGCTATCGCAGCTGACCAGCCACTTGTGCCTTTTAATGTGCCACGCCGTGCTTTGCGTGCGGACGATGTGCAAATTGACATTCTCTACACAGGCGTATGCCACTCGGATTTACATATGGCGCGCAACGACTGGGGAAATTCAGTGTTCCCTATTGTACCTGGGCATGAAATTGTCGGGCGCGTGAAAGCCGTTGGATCAGCGGTAAGCAAATTTAAAGCCGGCGACCTTGTGGGCGTGGGGTGTTTAGTAGATTCTTGCCGTGAATGTTCACCCTGCCAACATCATTTGGAACAATTTTGCGAACAGGGTGCAACCATGACCTATGGTGGTCAAGATCGCCATAATCATAGTCCAACTTACGGCGGTTATGCTAAGGAAATCGTGGTCAGTGACGCCTTTGTGTTAAGCGTGCCTGAGAATCTTGATACCAAAGCTGTTCCCCCAATCTTATGTGCAGGGATCACCACATGGTCGCCATTGCGCCGTTGGAATGTGGGTAAAGGTTCAAAAGTTGCCGTGGTGGGATTAGGCGGTTTAGGGCATATGGCCATAAAGTTAGCCAAAGCATTAGGTGCAGAAGTGAGTTTGTTCACGCGCTCACCTGAAAAATCACAAGACGCACTGCGTTTAGGCGCAAGCCAAATTATTGTGTCCACGGATAAAGCCCAAATGAAATCCGTGTATAATCAATTTGACTTAATTATTGATACGGTACCCTATCAACATGATGTGAACCCTTATATGCCAACGCTTGCCATTGATGGAACATTAGTGTTTGTGGGATTAATCGGTCAACACCCTGAATTGTCTACTGTGCCGTTGGTGATGGGGCGACGTTCTATTGCGGGATCGTTAATTGGGGGGATTCAAGAAACCCAAGAGTTATTAGATTTCTGCGGTGAGCATAATATCGTATCAGATATTGAAATGATTAATATGGCAGACATCAACAACGCTTATGAACGAATGCTCAAAAGTGATGTGAAATATCGTTTTGTAATTGATATAGCCAAGAGTTTATAACCAAAATGACCGCGAAAGTGCGGTCATTTTTTTGTTATTTTTGCGACAACACCAACCCCGTCGCAATCAATCCAATTCCACATAAATGATAAAAATGAAAATGCTCACCTAATAAAGAAACAGAAAGCAACACACCAAATACCGGCATAAGATGAATAGACAATCCAGAAATCACCGGCCCCACTTTTTGAATGGCTACGCTATACAAAATATACGCAATCACAGAGGGGAAAATGCCCACATACGCCAAACCCAATAAGGTTGAATTATTCCAACTAATGACTTGCGAACCTTGCCATTGTTCCCATAGCAATAAAGGGAAAAGGGAGATTAACGCAATGATAATTTGAATTGCCATCAAGCCTTTACGATCAATACTCGCCGGAATATCTTTCATTAACAGGGTATAAATCGCCCAACAGATCATGGCAGAGAAAACGATAATATCGCCCACATTAAAAGACAAGGCAATCACATTCGCCCACTGTCCTTGTAGCACAATAACCAATACACCTAACAGCGAAACAGCCAACCCAATGGCTTGTGTGATTTTAATTTTCTGCCGATAAAATAACACACCAATCAGCATAATTAACACCGGTATACAGGAATTAAGTAAAATCGCATTAGTCGTCGTGGTGCTGTGCAAACCTTTATAAACAAGGGTGTTAAAAGCCGCCACACCAAAAATTGAGACGGTAATAATCTTACCCCAATGTTGGCGATATTGCTGCCAATCTCGTTTCATGGTGGTGAACACAAAAGGCAACAACACCACCAACGCAATGACCCAACGCCCGAAAGACAATGTATAAGGCGGAATATCCGCCCGCACTGCACGCCCTACGGCAAAATTCCCCGCCCAAAAAAGAGGCGGGAGCAGTAAAAAAGGTAATAACGGTAAAGACTGTTTAATATTGGGAAATGAGTACCGCATAGATTTTCCTATTATGTGTTTTACGTTATTTTACACAAAAGTGCAGTAAATTTTTAGTCAATAGATTAATTTTTAAATTATCAGGAAAAATTAACCAAAATACAATCACAAGGATTTTGCCTTAAAAAAATAGGATTGCCATTTTAACCGCAATCCTATTTTAAATCCTATTCAACAGAACGAAAATTAACTATTCCACTGTTCAATATCCAATTCTTTTTCTGTTTTCGCCACATAAACAGAGGCTACGGCATCACCTGTCACATTCATCCAAGTTCGGCCCATATCTAAAATAGAGTCAATTCCTAAAATCATACCATAAGCAATCGCCACGCTACCGCTCACTTTAATCCCAACAGATTCAAGCACTAATAATAACATTAACGCCCCTGCGCCTGGTACACCAGCGGTACCGATAGCGGCTAACATGGATGTGATAACAATAGTGAAGTAATCACTACCCGTTAACGGTATACCACAAGCATTGGCGATAAATAACGTACAAACCCCTAAATAGATAGTGGTGCCGTTCATATTCACGGTCGCCCCTACGGGTAACACAAAACCGTATACGGATTTTGGAATCCCCATATTTTCCGCACATTGCATTGTGATGGGTAAGGTACCATTAGAACTACGGGTCACAAATGCCGTCAACATTGCTGGACGCACTTTTTTCAAGAACGTTAAAGGACTTAATCCGATCAACATACACACGGCGGAATACACCACCAAAATCATCACGATTAACCCTAAGAAATAGGTCACGGTCACATTTAATAATGAACTAAATGCTGCCGCACCGCTTTTATTAAAGACCACAAACATTAAGGCAAAAACCCCAATTGGTGCATATAACATCACCCAACGGACGATTTTAAACATGATTTCACTCATGCCATCGAAGAAACTATATACCGTGTTAGCTGAGTTTTTAATCCGTTCATCTTCACTTGCTCGACAATAGGCTAGTCCAATACCAAAGAATAAACAAAAGGCAATAATCGGTAAAATATCGCCTTTCGCAATAGAATCAAAGGGATTGGTTGGAATAATATTTAATAAAATTTGTCCCATACTTGGTGCGTTAGCCGCTTTTTCTACCGCTTTAGAGGCGTCACTTAAATCCAAACCTAACCCAGGGGAGAAAATAGATGCACAAGCTAATCCAAGCGCAATCGAAATTAAGGTGGTAATCGCATAAAATAAAATCGCTTTACCACCCACTCGGCCTAATTTATCCGGTGAAATACTGCTTGAGCCAATAATTAATGAACAAATAATGATCGGCACCATAATCATTTTTAATAACCGCACAAATAAATCACCGAATGGCGTAATGATACTCACTAATGACATATCGCCGATCATAAAATTTTGCGGTAGAATCATTCCCAACGCAGATCCCAAAACTAATGCAATAATAATACGCACAAGCAATTTAGAATTTGCATTGTTAGGTGCTTTCTGATGTTTTGCTGTTGAACTCATATTTTTTCCTGTAAGTAATAAAGATAAAATTATTGAAGTCTTGCAAACTTCGTGGTGAAAATATACTCGTTTTTTATCAAAAATCCAACAAAATTTATTGGAGATTATAGAAAAAACAGCGGATTAATTTAAATAAAATAACCACCTAGGATCTATTGATCCTTAATGTTAGGATTACAATTTCTAATTCGACACATAAATTTATATATGCTACGCAATGTGAATTATGTGATCTCGATCAACTTTTTTTTAACAAATTTTCGGTATTATTTACACAAATTTAACCTAACCAAAAACATTAAGGAGAAATTTATGCGTAATACACGTATTGAAGTGGATTTATTGGGTGAACGTGAAGTATCAAATGACGTTTATTGGGGAATTCACACCTTAAGAGCCGTAGAAAATTTTAACATTTCCAACAATACCATTTCTGATGTGCCTGAGTTTGTGCGGGGTATGGTGATGGTGAAAAAAGCCACCGCATTAGCCAATGGTGAATTGGGTGCCATTCCAAAAAAAATCGCCAAAGCCATTGTACAAGCCTGTGATGAAGTTCTAGTCAAAGGTCGCTGTATGGATCAGTTCCCTTCTGATGTGTATCAAGGTGGCGCTGGAACCTCTGTCAATATGAACACCAACGAAGTAGTGGCCAATCTCGCATTGGAATTATTAGGTCATCCGAAAGGACAATACGATATTATTAACCCAATGGATCATGTCAACGCTAGCCAATCCACCAATGACGCCTATCCAACGGGTTTCCGCATTGCGGTGTATAACAGCATTCTCACCTTAATTGACCGCATCCATTATTTACAACAAGGCTTTGAAAACAAAGCGGAAGAATTTGCCAACGTGTTAAAAATGGGACGTACCCAATTACAAGACGCGGTGCCAATGACTGTTGGACAAGAATTTAAAGCCTTTGCGGTATTATTAGAAGAAGAAGTGCGTAATTTGCAACATACCGCCAAATTATTGCTTGAAGTCAATCTTGGCGCCACGGCAATCGGCACAAGATTAAATACGCCTGAGGGCTATACTGAACTCGCGGTCAAATACTTAGCAGAAGTGAGCGGTTTGCCTTGCGTACCATCCGAGAACCTGATTGAAGCTACTTCCGACTGCGGTGCTTATGTGATGGTGCATGGTGCATTGAAACGTACTGCGGTGAAATTATCCAAAGTTTGTAATGACTTACGTTTGCTTTCTTCTGGCCCAAGAGCAGGATTAAATGAAATCAATTTGCCAGAATTACAAGCGGGTTCCTCCATTATGCCAGCCAAAGTCAACCCTGTGGTGCCAGAAGTGGTGAATCAAGTGTGTTTTAAAGTCATCGGTAACGACACCACGGTCACATTCGCTGCCGAAGCAGGCCAATTACAATTAAACGTCATGGAACCCGTGATTGGTCAAGCTATGTTTGAATCTATTCAGATTTTATCCAATGCTTGCGTGAATTTACGGGATAAATGTATTGACGGTATCACGGTAAACAAAGAAATTTGTGAGAATTTCGTGTTTAATTCCATCGGTATCGTGACGTATCTCAACCCATTTATTGGCCACCATAACGGCGATATTGTGGGCAAAATCTGCGCCACAACGGGCCGCAGTGTACGTGACGTGGTGTTAGAAAAAGGCTTGCTTACCGAGGCCCAGTTAGATGATATTCTTTCAGTGGAAAACTTGATGAACCCAACCTATAAGGCCACACGTTTCACTGACGACGAGTAAAAATCAGCTCCATTTTCACCGCGCTTTTTAGGGATGGAAAAGTGCGGTGATTTTTTTCGCTATTTTACCTTGAAATCCCCCATTCCACCCCCACCTATTGCTTAAATTTGGATAAAAAGGATCAAAAAATGACAACCATAGTATGTGTACGCAAAGACGGCAAAGTCGCCATTGGTGGGGACGGACAAGCAACCTTAGGGAATTGCGTCGAGAAAGGTACGGTGCGGAAAGTGCGCCGTTTATATAAAGACAAAGTGGTCACAGGCTTTGCGGGTTCTACTGCGGATGCCTTTATTTTGCGGGATTTATTTGAGAAAAAACTCGAACTTCACCAAGGGCATTTAGTCAAAAGTGCGGTGGAATTAGCCAAAGAATGGCGAACTGAACGCTCACTTCGCCGTTTAGAGGCTATGATGATTGTGGCCAACGAAAACGAATTTTTATTAGTTTCAGGCAGTGGTGATGTGATTGAACCTGAATTTGATGTGTTGGCCATTGGATCGGGTGGTAACTATGCGAAATCGGCTGCCTTAGCCCTACTTCGCACGGAGAACCATTTAACCGCCGCCGAAATCGTCAAACAAGCCTTAAATATTGCGGGTGATATTGATATTTACACCAACCACAATCATGTAATCGAAGAAGTATAAGGAAGATAATTATGTCAATGACCCCTCGTGAAATCGTTTCAGAATTAGATGCGCATATTATCGGGCAAAGTGACGCCAAGCGTGCCGTTGCCATTGCTTTGCGTAACCGTTGGCGTCGCATGCAATTACCCGAAGCGCTGCGCCAAGAAGTGACCCCGAAAAATATTTTAATGATCGGCCCAACTGGGGTCGGGAAAACTGAAATCGCTCGCCGGTTAGCCAAACTCGCCAATGCGCCCTTTATTAAAGTCGAGGCCACCAAATTCACCGAAGTCGGCTATGTAGGTAAAGAAGTGGATTCCATTATCCGTGATCTCACCGATATGTCGATGAAATTAGTGCGTCAACAAGCGGTCGAAAAAAATCGAATGAAAGCCCAAGATGCGGCGGAAGATCGCATTTTAGATGTATTATTGCCCCCCGCTAAAGATCAATGGGGCAATGCCGAAGAAAGCAATAATGACGCTACTCGCCAAATCTTCCGTAAAAAATTACGTGAGGGGCAATTAGATGATCGGGAAATCGAAATTGACGTGTCTCACCCTGTCAGTGTGGAAATTATGACCCCACCGGGTATGGAAGAAATGACCTCACAATTACAATCCTTATTTGAGGGCATGTCGCCAAGCAAAAGCAAAAAACGCAAAATGAAAATCAAAGATGCGTTGAAAGTGATGATCGACGAGGAGGCGGCAAAATTAGTCAATCCTGAAGATTTAAAACAGCAAGCGGTGGAAGCTGTGGAACAGCATGGTATTGTGTTCATTGATGAAATCGACAAAATCTGTAAAAAAGGCGAATACAGTGGCGGGGATGTCTCTCGTGAGGGGGTGCAACGTGACTTGTTGCCTATTATTGAAGGTTCCACCGTCAACACCAAACACGGCATGGTAAAAACCGACCATATTTTATTTATCTGTTCCGGCGCATTCCAAGTGGCCCGCCCATCAGATTTATTACCCGAATTACAAGGTCGTTTACCGATTCGAGTAGAATTAAAATCCCTCACCAAAGAAGATTTTGAGCGTATTTTAACGGAACCCAACGCCTCATTAACGCTACAATACCGTGAGCTGATGAAAACCGAGGGAGTAGAGATTGAATTTACCCAAGATGGTATCAGCAAAATCGCCGAATCTGCTTTCCGTGTCAACGAAAAAACCGAAAACATTGGCGCAAGACGCTTGCATACCGTGTTAGAACGCTTAATGGACGGCATTTCCTTTGATGCGAGCGAACGTTCTGGCGAGAAAATTGTGATTGATGAACATTATGTGTCTACAGCCTTAAATGACGTGGTGGATAATGAAGATTTGAGCCGGTTTATTTTGTAATTTGCAAGTTCAACGAAAAAGTGCGGTGTTTTTCACCGCACTTTTTTTATCGCTAAATTCTCTTTTTAGGTATAAAAATAAACATTTGATTTTATTGATAAAACCTATTTCAAGGTTAAGATCAAAGCGATCTCCAAACGACCGCTTTATCCGATCTTTAATTAGCGGATATGCCATTTTTATGTTGATGATATTTTAACTAAAATGGAGGGGCGGATCTATGTATCCGCCCGTTAAAAACGGAGCGTGATTTTCGGGCGGATACATAGATCCGATCCTACGCTGTTTTTTCCTGCCTTTATCCAATTTCAGTTTCGCTATCGCCTAGCACTAGTTAGTCATGTCTACTTGTCTTTTGGTTAAAAAATAGGCGAATAAACAATCAGATGTTGTACAAAAAAAAAACAATGATAAAGTGACGGAAAATCATGTTTTTACCAGAAGGAGACTCTAAAATGCGGAAAATTTTTCATCATATTGCACTGCTGTTACCCTTGATTTTGGGAATAATATTATTCCTCCTTGCTTTAATAACAAAACTTAACATAGTAGAACCAAATGATTATATCTATTATTCTTGTCTGATAAGTATAAATTTAATCGCACTTGTATTTGCCAGTATAATAAAATGTACGGTTAGTAGCTATCTCAATAGAAATAAGAACATAAAGCTTGCTACTTCTAAATATGTGCTGATATTTCTAATATCTGGAATCACTGTTGGTATTTTTACTCTTTTATTTGTACTTTATAATGTAGTTGTTGATATATTAACCACAACTAAAGTTAGTTTTGAGGTAACATGTCTCTTTGTCTTTCTTATTAGTGTGGCTTATACATTATTTGGAGATAACTGGATACAAAAGGCTTTCCAAAAACATAAGAATGAATATTATATTAGCGATGCCTTAAGATCTCATCGTAACGCTATATCTGTACTTAATGAGGAGCATTCTGCTCAACAAGAATCTGATCAAATATCTCAACAAAAATATGATCAAATATCTCAACAAAAAGATGATCCAATATTTCAACGAGAAATCATCACTTTCTACGAAGCTAATTTAGTTATCAACGAAACATTTAAACTTGTACAGAAAATAAACACCACTTATAAGCTAGATTCAGATAACGAATCTAAATTTAACGATATCGTTAATCAATTTATATCCAATCTTACAATCATTTCAGAGAAAAAATCACCTAAAATTATAGGTAATAATAAACAAATAAAGGAAATAATTGATAAATATCAAGATAAATTTAAAAGAAAATCGTAGTTAGATAATTTATAGATTCTTAGCCGTGTTTAACCAATGTGTTGATATACCCATAAAATAAGGCTTTATAAACAAAGCCTTATTGACTAATTAAAACACAAAATTTGTATGTTTTCTGAATTTAAATTTGTTATTTTTTATTCAGAAAATTTACTAAAATTTTAATTAAAAATCTATTGTATTTATTTTTATCTACGATAACATCCAAATAAAAATAAATATAATAATAAAGGAGTTTATATGCTCAAAAATAAAATTAAATTAGGATTTTTTTTAAGTTTTCTTTTTATTTCTCAAAATGTTTTTGCTTATGGTTGCCAAAATATGTTTTATGATAAAGAAATAAGATATTGCACCCCAGATGGTTCAAGATTATATTCCTATGGTGAAGTCACCAAAGAAATGAAACAAATTAAAAGCACATTTAGGGGAAAAACTTACACATATAAAGATTTAATTAAACCTTTAAATCCTGATGAATTAGTAGGGTATAAAGAGTTTTCAAAAAATCTAAATAATTTTAATCTTGAATTAGAAAGGAAATTAAATACTCTAACTGAATCTCAATTTATGCAAGTTCTACAGGTTAGAGGGGATTATCTAGAGAAAATATTAGATAATAAATATTATAATATTGGAATAGTTAATTCATTAATAGGAATTGATAAAATGATTATTTCTCTTTTTGATAAATTTAATGTCAGCAAAGAAAACCAAAATTTATTTAAAAAAGGGTCTGCTGAAAAACATAAAACTTTAAAGATTATGTCAAACTACATAAAAATGAACACATATTAAAAAATAAAAAGCAATAATTGAATAAATTATTGCTTTTTATTTTCTAACTATTAAAGCCACTACTATAATTGACCTCTTCATATTTATTATAATTGTTATTACTATAACTTTCTACTGCTTCTTTTGATTTATTAATATCTGCAACTGCCAAAATTTTCTTTTCACTTTCACTCATGTGTGCAAATTCAACTTCTTTTGGTTGATTATGATTTTGTATTAATTGATTAACTTTTTTTGAGTCTAAGTGAGTTACATTATAAAATTTATCTAAAATATCACTATTCTTAATCTTTACTAGATTACCATTAATTAAAATCTCATTTTTATCATTAGATTCATTTTTTAAATCTTTAATATGTACTAATATATCTATATCTTTTTCTGTTAATTCTTCACCTTTATTTAATCTATTAAACATATCATAAACATCAAGAGATTTAATCCCTTCATCTTTACTAATATAATTTTCTACTGCCATTGCAACAGTGTAATAATTATCCTTTTTTTCCTGATAATTATTAAAAAATTTCTTGTTTATTTTGGTGTGATCTGGATTGATGGCAGGATTATTTTCCAAGTCTTTATCCAATAGGCTGATGATCCTTGCTGTGGCTGCTTCATCAAAGTTCATACCCTCAAGCACTGTTTTAAACAGATAATGATCATTGCCATAGGCTTGGCTTTTGGCATATAAATTCCTAAAAAAGGCATTATTAATCACATCTTTTTGGGCATCTTTATCACCAGCCATATAAAGAATTAATTGAGAATTTAATAACTGCCCAATTCTAGTATCTTGTTCAGATTTGACCATATTGATAATGTCCCATTTTGAGCCAGAATCTGCACCAAACTTTTTATAAATATCAAGAGCCTGATCCAATTTATGACTTAAATTATGGTAAAGAACATCAGCAGGTTTATTAAATAATTCATTCTTTTTAAAAGGATATAAGAACAAGTCTTTTAGGCTTTTAATATTTTTAACTCTTTTTTCTTCAAATGTCTTATTCTGCTTTATTTCTTGCTCAATCATTTTGGCTGACACTTTTTGCAATGCTTCTTTAGTGTTAGGATCTTTTTCTCTTGCAATTTGTTCATCTAATGCCTTTTTATATTTTATTCTTGATTCTTCATCATCAGGATCAGTTTTTATAAAGCCATTTTTGTCTATTTGGATAGAAATTTTATGTTGTTTGCCAACTTTTCCTGCAGTAATCAGAATTTGCTTATAAAATTCTTTTTCTTTTGGTGAGAGATTTTCCATTCCAAAATATTTTTTAAAATAATAATCCCCTTTTTTGCCATTAAGGTTTCTCAATAAAGTATTAATTTCTTTATCAGAGAGATCTTCTTGAATTGTTTTTAGGTTGTTATTAAAACCTTCTGGAGTGTCTGAAGTGGCTGCTGTAACTTTAATAAAATTAATTGTGTTCTCTTCAGATGGATTTTGTTTAAAAGCATTAAGAGTTTGTTTATAAACTTCTTTTTGTTGAGCAGAGTTCATTTGCTTCCATTGACTAATATCAGTCATATTATCCATAACATACTTATATAACTCATATCCCTTCAACAGATTCAACTGCTGCAAATTAAACTGCTGACCAGTTTTAATTTCTTGCTGTTGTTTATTGACCTGCTCTTTTTTTTCTGCCAGATCATGTGCCAAATTTGCCATGATTTTCTGCATTTTCTCTATTTCTGGTTTATGGCTATCTGCAATCTCTTGAAATTTAGGATTATCCTTTAACTTGCTTTCCATCTGATTTAATAAAGCAGTTTTTTGACCAATAGGAATAGACAAATTAGCCACCACATTCATCACATTAAATAAATTTTCAATATCTTTTTCATCATTTATTTGTGGAATGGTGGCAAGATAATTTTGCAAGTCAAATTTTTTATCCATAATTATTTTTATCTGAGGAGTTTATTAATTATTACTTCTATTGTAAAAAATTAACAAAATTTTTATTATAAACTGATGTAATTTTGATCAATTTAAATGGAAATCTCATCAACACATTGGTTAAACACGGCTAAGAGATTTTATCTAAACATTTTATTTATAATAGGCTTTTGTTATACTAAAAAGCCTATAAAAACAAAAGGAACATCATGATGAATAAAACGCTCGGCAGTACCTTACTGGTTTCTGGCACCATGATTGGTGCAGGCATGTTGGCCATGCCATTAACTTCCGCGGGGATCGGTTTTACCTTTACCTTTGTATTATTAGGGACATTATGGTTTCTACTCACATATAGTGCGTTATTGTTTGTCGAAATTTACCAAACCGCCGAACCCGACGCCGGTATTGGAACCTTGTCCGCTCAGTATTTTGGTAAAGCAGGACGAATTATTTCTACAGCGATTTTAATGATTTTCCTTTATGCGTTATTAGCTGCTTATGTCACCGGTGGGGGAAATATTTTAGCTTCTCTTCTTACACAAATCAGTGATAGCGAAAGCACGTCGAAAATATCCATTGTGCTATTTACCCTCATTTTTGGAGCCTTTGTTGTTATTGGCACCCGAAGTGTTGATGTAATTAACCGCTTACTTTTTTATATTATGGTGGCTGCATTAGTGTTTGTACTCATGTTAATGTCGCCGAAAATAAGCGTCGATAACTTAATGGCCATGCCCATTGATAATGCCTTATTAATTTCTGCTAGCCCAGTATTTTTCACGGCTTTTGGTTTTCACGGCTCCATTCCTAGCTTAAATGCCTATTTAGGTGGAAATGTTAAATCCTTGCGAATCGCTATTTTAACCGGTTCTTTTATCACGTTGGTGATTTATATTTTATGGCAACTTTCCACCCATGGGGTATTAAGTCAGTCGTTATTCTTAGATATTTTACAAAAAGACCCCACCTTAAATGGCTTGGTCACCGCCACAAAAGAAATAACCGGCAGTCAGGCCATAAGTAACACAGTTAAAATCTTTTCTGCACTGGCATTAATTACGTCTTTCCTTGGGGTCTCTTTAGGGTTATTTGACTGTATTCATGATTTACTCAAACGCACTTTACATCGTTCAGCGGGGCGAGTGATGTTGGGTCTACTCACATTTTTACCCCCGATGTTATTTGCGTTATTTTACCCACAAGGCTTTATTTTAGCCTTAAGCTATGCCGGTCAAATGTTCGCCTTTTATGCGGTTGTGCTACCTGCCGTATTAACGTGGAAAGCTCGCCAAAAATACCCGAATTTACCCTATCGTGTATTTGGCGGAAATATACTGTTAATTATTGTTTCCCTGTTGGGCGTGATCATTACCTCTATTCCGTTCCTCATTCAAGCGGGATTATTGCCAAATGTTGTTGGGTAAACATTATTCTTATTTCATTTTTAGCCAAACAAAAACCGCCTTTCGGCGGTTTTTACATTTTTATCCATGATTAACGGCTTTTCTTGACTAATTTTTCCGTTAATTCGTAAGCACGTAATTTGGCTAATTCTTGGGAAAGTTTTGCCACGAGTAATTCGTGGTTGGCATCCCCTGATTTTGCCACAATATTTTCTTCTGCTTTGCGTTTCGCATTCAAGATACGATCTTGGTCTAACTCATCACCACGAATAGCGACATCTGCTAACACAGTGACGATATTAGGTTGAACTTCTAAAAATCCCCCAGACACATAGATAACATCTTCGCTATCATTTTCAAGGGTGAATTTCACAATCCCTGGTTTAATCGCTGTCATTAAAGGAGTGTGATTGGCTAAAATCCCTAATTCCCCCTCAATACCACTTGCTTGAACGCTTTTTACCGCACCCTCGAAGATTTTTTTCTCCGCACTGACGATAATTAAGTTAAATGTTGCCATTTTGATCTCCTTCAATCTGGTAATCAGTTGAAGTGATTACATATTTTTCGCTTTTTCAACAACTTCATCGATTGAACCCACCATATAGAACGCTTGTTCTGGAATATGGTCGTATTCACCGTCAAGAATACCTTTGAAGCCACGAATGGTATCTTTTAATGACACATATTTACCAGGTGAACCGGTAAATACTTCCGCTACGAAGAAAGGTTGTGATAAGAAACGTTCGATTTTACGCGCACGTGCTACCACTAATTTATCATCTTCGGAAAGTTCGTCCATACCAAGAATCGCAATGATATCTTTCAATTCTTTGTAACGTTGTAAGATACCTTGCACGCCACGAGCCACGTTGTAGTGTTCTTCACCGACCACCAATGGATCTAATTGACGAGAAGTAGAATCTAATGGGTCAACCGCAGGGTAAATACCTAAAGAGGCGATATTACGGCTTAATACCACGGTAGAGTCTAAGTGAGCGAACGTAGTTGCTGGTGATGGGTCAGTTAAGTCATCGGCTGGTACGTAAACCGCTTGCACAGAGGTGATAGACCCTGTTTTGGTGGAGGTAATACGTTCTTGCAACACCCCCATTTCTTCCGCCAAAGTTGGCTGATAACCTACCGCAGACGGCATACGACCTAACAACGCAGATACTTCTGTCCCTGCAAGGGTATAACGATAGATGTTATCCACGAAGAATAATACATCACGCCCCTCATCACGGAATTTTTCCGCCATGGTTAAACCGGTTAATGCCACACGCAGACGGTTGCCTGGTGGCTCATTCATTTGACCATAAACGAGTGATACTTTATCCAATACGTTAGATTCGGTCATTTCGTGGTAGAAGTCGTTCCCTTCACGCGTCCGTTCACCTACCCCTGCGAATACGGAGTAACCTGAGTGTTCAATCGCAATATTACGGATTAATTCCATCATATTCACGGTTTTACCTACACCCGCACCACCGAATAAACCTACTTTACCACCCTTAGCGAATGGACAAATTAAGTCGATAACCTTGATCCCTGTTTCTAACAATTCTGTACTGTTAGATTGGTCTTCGTAACTTGGTGCCGCACGGTGGATGGCCCAGTTTTCTTCCGCACCAATGTCACCTTTTTCATCAATCGGCTCACCCAGCACGTTCATAATACGTCCTAAGGTTTTCACGCCCACAGGCACAGAAATTGGGTGACCTGTGTTTTCTACTTTTAAACCACGTTTTAAACCATCAGATGAACCCAATGCGATACAACGTACCACGCCGCCACCTAATTGTTGTTGTACTTCAAGGGTTAAACCTGATTCCACTTTTAAGGCATCATAAACCTTTGGTACGCCGTCTTGTGGGAATTCAACGTCAATTACCGCACCGATAATTTGTACAATTTTTCCTGCTGACATTACCTGTTCTCCATTAAATCGCTGCTGCACCAGCAACAATTTCATTTAATTCATTTGTGATACTTGCTTGGCGAGCTTTGTTATACACCAACTGCAAGTCATTGATTAAATTCCCTGCATTGTCTGTTGCTGCTTTCATCGCCACCATTCGAGCCGCTTGTTCTGAAGCTAAATTATCAACCACTGCTTGATATACTTGAGATTCTAAATAACGCACCAATAAGCTATCTAATAGCACTTTTGGATCCGGTTCGTAAATATAATCCCAAACATTCTGTCTTTCGCCTAATTTATCAGTTTCTAATTCTGGTAATGGCACAAGCTGTTGGTAAACCGGTTTTTGCGACATGGTATTAACAAACTTATTGTAGGCTATATAAATAGCATCAAGTTCGCCATTACGGTAGGCATCAATCATACCGTTTACCACGCCCAATAAATCTTCTAATACAGGGTTATCGCCCAAACCAGAATGTTGTCCTCGCACTTTCAACCCAAGAGAACGGAAAAAGCCAATCCCTTTTGAGCCGATTAAACCGAGCTCAACGGTAACGCCTTTTTCTTTCCATTGTTTGATTTCGTTAAGTGCGGTCTTAAATAAATTAATATTTAAGCCACCGCACATACCACGATCGGTTGAAATCACAAGGATACCGACTTTCTTAATGTCACGCTGACTTAAGAAAGGGTGTTTATAACCAACGGTTGCTTTAGACACGTGACTGATAACATTTCTAATGGTTTCAGAATAAGGGCGAGATGCTGCCATCCGATCTTGCGTTTTACGCATTTTCGATGTGGCGACCATTTCCATTGCCTTGGTAATTTTTTGTGTACTTTGTACACTGGCAATTTTGGTTTTTATCTCTTTTCCACCAGCCATGTTAATTCTCCGTTTCCGTCTTTAAGCTATTACCACGCATTATTTGCTTTGAAACTATCTAAAATGCCTTTTAACTGGTCTTTAATTTCATCATTATAGTTGCCTGATTTATTCAACTCTTGCATAAAGTCGGCATATTGACGATGAGCATAATCTAAAAGTGCGGTTTCAAAACTGGCAATTTTATTGAGTTCCACATCTTCTAAATAACCAAATTCAACGGCAAATAACACTAATGCTTGTTCCGCTACGCTTAACGGTGCATATTGTTTTTGTTTCAATAATTCAGTGACTTTTTCACCGTGGGATAATTGTTTACGAGTGGCATCATCTAAATCTGATGCAAACTGTGCAAACGCCGCTAATTCACGGTATTGTGCTAGTGCGGTACGAATACCCCCAGCCAATTTTTTCACCACTTTGGTTTGAGCTGCACCCCCCACACGAGAAACCGAAATACCCGGGTTGACCGCAGGGCGAATCCCTGAGTTAAACAAGTTAGATTCTAAGAAAATCTGACCATCGGTAATGGAAATCACGTTAGTTGGTACGAACGCTGACACGTCCCCTGCTTGGGTTTCAATGATTGGAAGTGCGGTTAAAGAACCGGTTTTTCCTTTCACTTCGCCCTTAGTGAAACGTTCTACATAATCGGCATTGACACGAGAGGCACGCTCTAATAAACGGCTGTGCAAATAGAACACGTCACCCGGATAGGCCTCACGGCCTGGCGGACGACGAAGTAATAACGAAATTTGACGATAGGCTACCGCTTGTTTGGATAAATCATCATAAATGATTAACGCATCTTCACCACGATCACGGAAATATTCCCCCATGGCACAACCGGCATAAGGGGCTAAATATTGTAACGCCGCAGATTCAGAAGCCGATGCAACAACCACGATAGTGTTGGCTAACGCACCATGTTCTTCTAATTTACGCACCACATTGGCAATAGTAGAGGCTTTTTGACCAATGGCCACATAGATACATTTAATGCCTGAATCACGTTGGTTAATGATCGCATCAATCGCCAAAGCGGTTTTACCGGTTTGACGGTCACCGATAATCAACTCACGTTGACCACGACCGATTGGCACCATAGAGTCCACCGCTTTATAACCGGTTTGAACAGGTTGATCAACCGATTGGCGGTCGATAACCCCTGGTGCAATCACTTCCACTGGTGAGAAACCGTCATTTTCGATTTCACCTTTACCGTCAATCGGTTCACCTAAGGTGTTGACCACACGACCTAATAAACCACGACCTACGGGTACTTCAAGGATACGGCCAGTACATTGCACTTCCACACCTTCGGCTAAATCCGCATAAGGCCCCATCACCACCGCACCAACGGAATCACGTTCCAAGTTTAATGCCATCGCAAAACGGTTATCAGGTAAGGCAATCATCTCACCTTGCATTACATCACTTAAACCGTGAATACGGATAATCCCATCACTCACGGAAACGATTGTCCCAGTGTTGCGAGCCTCGCTCACCACATCAAATTGGGCAATACGTTTTTTAATCAATTCACTAATTTCTGTTGAATTTAGTTGCATTTTGAATTCCTCTTATCATTGCAATTCGTTAGCTAAACGATCTAGCTGACCACGACTTGAACCGTCAATCACAAAATCGTCAGTACGAATGATAACCCCTGCAATCAGTGAGCTATCCACACTGCAATTTAATTTCACTTTACGAGCCAGTCTTTTTTCCATTGCGGCGACAATTTTTTGTTGTTGCGTTGCACTTAATGGTTGAGCCGAAATGGCTTGAACTTCCGTGGTTGCATTATGTTCTTCCACATAATGTTGAAATTCATCAAATACAGCTGGAAGTGCCGTTAATCGCTTATTTTCAGCCATTAACCGAATCAGATTTTGCCCATATTGATCAAGTTGTTCGCCACAAATTGAAATCACCGTATCAGCGACTTTTTTGGCAGAAAAAGAACTGCTTAAAAAAGATTGCACCTGTTCATTTTCAGCCACCTGTGCCGCAAAACCGAGCATTTCTGCCCATTTTTGCACCGCACTTTTATCAATTGCTGATTGTTCAACGGCAAAATAAAATGCTGCTTTGGCATAAGGGCGAGCTATCGTAGTTAATTCTGACATAAGCTCAACCTTCCTATAATTCTGCAACTAACTTATCAATAATGTCACTGTTGGCCGCCTCATCAATGGTACGACCGACAATTTTCTCTGCACCTGCAATGGCAAGTGAAGCCACTTTCACACGTAATTCTTCTTGTACACGTTTACGCTCAGATTCCACTTCTGCATAACCTTGTTCAATAATTTTGGCTTTCAAAGTTTCCGCTTCTGCTTTCACTTCTTCTAGCACTTCATTACGGCGTTTATTGGCTAAATCGATAATTTCTTGTGCTTGTAACTTGGCTTTAGAAATTTCTTCTTCCGCTAATACTTTCGTATCGGCTTGCTCTTTTTTAGCGGCCTCGGCAGACGCTAACGCATTAGCAATACTCGCCTGACGATCTTCAATCGCTTTAATGAGCGGTGGCCAAACATATTTCATGCAGAACATCACAAAAAGTGCGAACGCAATAAGTTGACCAATTAATGTTGCATTTAAATTCACAACGCCCTCCTACAAAAAAGTCGGTTACGTTATTTCGTCAAAATCCGAAATAACCCTAAATTTCAAGCCCGACTTATTTTAATAAATCAATGAACGGGTTTGCGAAGATGAAAAGTAATGAAATACCCACAGCAATCATTGCGATCGCATCTAAAAGACCGGCAACGATAAACATTTTCGTTTGTAAGCTGCTGGCTAATTCAGGCTGACGAGCAGAAGATTCTAAGAATTTACCGCCTAAAATCGCAAAGCCAATAGCTGTACCTAGTGCAGCAAAAGCTAATAAGATTGATGCACCAATGATTGTTGCTGTAATTACAGATTCCATAATGTTCTCCATTAAAAGATTGATAAATAAGCCCGAAGGCTAGGTTAAGTTAAAAAGAAATTTTCGTTTAATGATCCGCTTTATTATAAGCAATACTCAAATAAACAATCGTTAACATCATAAAGATGAATGCTTGTAAAGTAATCACCAATATATGAAAAATCGCCCACACTAAATGTAATGGGATGCCTAATGCTTGTAAGGCAAAATTATCTGCCATATACATCACGGCAATCAAAATAAAGATCAATTCACCGGCATACATGTTACCAAACAAACGGAACGCTAAAGAAATCGGTTTAGCTAATAAGGTAACGGTTTCAAGAATAAAGTTAACCGGAATAAATGCCCAATGATTGAAAGGGTGGAGTGTATATTCCTTGACTAACCCATTGAAACCTTTTGATTTCACGGTATAAAATAGGATTAAACAGAATACACAAATTGACATTCCCAAAGTGGCACTAATATCGGCAGTGGGTACAGCACGTAAATGATGAACCCCCACTAAATTAGCAAACTGCGGTAGAAAATCCACTGGAATTAAGTCAATGGCATTCATGATAAATACCCAACAGAAAATGGTTAAGGCGAGTGGGGCAATGGCATTACGTGGACCATGAAAATTATCTTTGACTAAACCGTCCACCCACTCAATCACAATTTCCACAAAACATTGTAATTTACCCGGCACGCCTGTGGTGGCTTTTTTCGCTACTTTTGAAAAAACAAACAGGAAAATCGCACCCGAAATAAGTGAGAAAAGCAGCGTATCTAAATGCACCGCCCAAAAACCGTCCCCAGATGAAAGGAAACTTAAATGGTGACTAATATAATCAGCAGTAGTTAAATTTGACATATCAATAAAACCTTTCTGTAAATGATCAATGACGTTGTTTAAATATATTCAAAACCAAAGGCAGCAGACTATTTAAGAGAATAGCCACAAAAAAGCCGACAAAAAAAGTAAACTGATTATTGGTTATTAAATACTTGATTGATATAACGATTAAAAGCATAACAAACAAGAATTTTATGGCTTCAAGGCTATAAAATAAGGTTGTTTTTATGGGTTTGTTGTTTTTTTTGGCATAAGATAACGCCAAAAACATCACCACAAAACTGGGTATCAAAACAACCAAATAGCCAAAACTAAATGCGTAAGCCATCGGTTTATCAAAATAACATAACAGCAAAAAAGCAATCATAAGCACGGTTAATTCTGCAATATATACTTTTTTATACAAATTTTGAGCTTGTTGTAACACAGCCGACATTATTTACGCCCAGTAAAGTCTAAAAAACATTCAAACAGACAAACGCCTGAAAGCTCCTGAATTATCACCTATAAAGGCTTTTATTGCAATCAATTACGCAGTAAAAATCGAACGAGATCAAAATTTTGTTAGATTGATCACAGTTTTTTATCCAGATTGTGTTTTTTTAAAACAAACTAAAGAAAAATCGCGGTAAAAAATATTCACTTTTTAACCACGATTTATATTATTTTAGGCTTTTTTCAACAACACTAAATGCCTTTCTCCCACCAACTCTGGCACTTGTAACGGAATAACCTGTTGAATAGAAAATTCAGCCGAAAGCTGTTGCACTTCCTCTTGATGATATTGGCCTTTTAAGGCGTAGAATAAACCATTTTCATGAGGTAAATGATGACACCAATCGGTCATATCCTTTAGGCTAGCAAAGGCCCGGCTTAACACTCCGTCAAATAGATGATCGGGTGTAAATTCTTCCACTCGGCTAAGTACTGGTTCCACGTTAGTCAATCCTAACTCACGCACAGCATTGCGAATAAAGCTAATGCGTTTGCCTAAACTGTCCAATAAATAAAATTGCTTATCTGGATTGATAATCGCCAACGGCAAACCGGGTAAACCCGGTCCTGTACCCACATCAATAAAACGTGAACCTTGTAGGTAAGGGCTTACCACAAGGCTATCTAAAATATGTTTTACCAACATATATTGTGGATCACGCACAGAGGTAAGATTATATGCCTTGTTCCATTTATGCAACAACAACACTAACTGGACTAACTGGCTTTTTTGCTGATCGGTAATAGAAAGTGCGGTGGATTTTAGCAAGGTTTCCAGCTTTTCGCTTAATTGCTGTTCTAAATTAATCGCCACGTTTTAACATTCCCTGTTTTTTTAAGTTCACCAACAAAATAGAAATGGCCGCTGGGGTGATACCTGAAATTCGGCTCGCTTGTCCAATAGAAACGGGACGATGTTGTTCTAATTTGGCTCGCACTTCATTAGATAAACCTACCACGAGACTATAATCAAAACGTTCAGGAATCGCCGTATTCTCATGGCGTTTTTGTTTTTCAATTTCTTCTTGTTGATGTTCAATATAACCTTGGTATTTCACTGCTATTTCCACTTGTTCCGCAGCTTGTTTATCTTCCAACGCAGGTGCAAATAAAGCGGTTTTAGTTAAAATATCATAGCTCATTTCAGGACGACGTAATAAATCAATGCCACTGGCTTCACGCACAATCGGGGTATTCACCAACGTATTGATTTCATCTAAATGTTCCGATTTAGTATGAATCCAAATTTGTTTTAGGCGTTCTTGTTCTTTGGCGATGTTGTCCATTTTTTGATTAAATCTCGCCCAACGTTTTTCGTCTATTAATCCTAATTCATGCGCAATTGGCGTTAAACGAATGTCGGCATTATCTTCACGTAATAGTAAACGGTATTCCGCTCGAGAAGTAAATACACGGTAAGGTTCTTTTGTGCCAAGGGTACAAAGATCATCCACTAATACACCAACGTATGCTTGATCTCGGCGTGGATACCAAGGATCTTTTTGTTGTACAAATAACCCTGCGTTAATACCGGCTAACAAACCTTGTGCAGCGGCTTCTTCATAACCCGTTGTGCCATTAATTTGCCCTGCAAAGAACAACCCTTTGATAGCTTTGGTTTCTAAGGTAGGTTTAAGATCTCTTGGATCGAAATAATCGTACTCAATGGCGTAACCTGGTTTCACAATGCGAGTTTTTTCTAACCCTTGCATGGAATTTACAATGCCCATTTGCACATCAAAGGGCAAACTGGTGGAAATACCATTTGGATAGACTTCATTAGACGTTAATCCCTCTGGTTCAAGGTAAATTTGGTGAGAATTGCGATCCGCAAAACGCATCACTTTATCTTCAATAGACGGACAATAACGTGGGCCGATTCCCTCAATAACCCCAGTGTACATTGGACTGCGATCCAAATTATGGCGGATCACTTCGTGGGTTTTTTCGTTGGTATGGGTAATAAAACAAGGAATTTGACGAGGGTGTTGATCCACTGATCCCATAAAGGAAAAAACCGGTAACACAGCGTCACCATGCTGTTTGGCTAACACATCAAAATTAATGGTACGAGCATCTAAACGAGGTGGTGTGCCTGTTTTTAGCCGATCAACACGTAAGCCTAGATCACGTAAACGATGAGAAAGGGAAACCGATGCAGGATCGCCTGCTCGTCCGCCCTCGTAATTTTGTAATCCAATATGGATCTTGCCAGCTAAAAAGGTACCAGCCGTCAAAACTACAGATCTGGCACGAAACTTTAAGCCCATTTTGGTTTCTACACCAGTGACGTGATCCTGTTCGATCAATACATCGGTCACTTCTTGTTGGAAAATATCTAAATTCGGTTGATTTTCAAGGGCTATACGCACAGCTTGACGATATAACACCCGATCTGCCTGAGCTCGAGTGGCTCGCACTGCCGGGCCTTTAGAACTGTTTAAGGTGCGAAATTGGATCCCTGCTTGATCGGTGGCATGTGCCATAAGACCGCCCATGGCATCAATTTCTTTGACTAAATGCCCTTTACCTATTCCCCCAACGGCAGGATTACAAGACATTTGTCCAAGGGTATCAATATTATGGGTCAATAACAGGGTTTTAAGCCCCATTCTAGCAGGTGCAAGAGCGGCTTCTGTACCGGCGTGACCGCCACCTATCACGATCACATCATAATTTTCTGTATAAAACATAAGAACCTTATTAGATAAAAATGATCGCTTTCACCGATCTTTACTTAAAAATAGGCGACTATTTTACCTAAAATTAGATAAACAGGAAAGTAGATCCCTTTTATTTGATCCGAAAAGATCTGCTGGCTAATAAATAGAGATCTTATTTATATATAAAGATCTTATTATTGTTATTATTAGATCCACTGATCATCGTTGATAAGGATCTTTTTCTTTTATAAAAGAAAGTATTAGATCTTTTTTTATTTTAGTAAAATAAAGATCTTTACAGTGGAATTATTATGTATAACTTTTCTAGTTATCCACAATACAATAAATTTCTATTTTTATTCATAGGATAAATACAGCTTTTTAATAGGTTATTTTTTAAGTTATCCACAATAAAAAATGTATTTTAATTATCCCTACTTATTGGTTTTAGATCATTTTCCACCGCACTTTCCCTCGAATTAAGCTATAATAAGCTCATACTAAATTAGCGAGAAATACTATGACCCAAATTGCCCCAAACCCTCTCGTCCTCGTGGACGGTTCGTCTTATTTATATCGTGCCTTTCATGCCTTTCCCCCTTTAACCAATTCACAAGGTGAGCCGACTGGAGCGATGTATGGTGTGCTGAATATGATCAAAAGCCTGATTTCGCAAGTGCAACCAAGCCATATTGCGGTGGTGTTTGATGCTAAGGGCAAAACCTTTCGTGATGAACTGTTTGAGCAATACAAATCCCATCGTCCACCGATGCCTGATGAATTGCGGTCGCAAATTGAACCTTTGCACAAGATTATTCGTGCTTTAGGGATTCCGTTGCTGTCCATTGAAGGCGTAGAAGCGGATGATGTCATTGGTACCTTAGCTGTGCAAGCCTCAAAAGCTGGCAAAGATGTCTTAATTTCCACTGGTGACAAAGATATGGCACAGTTGGTGAATCAGCATATTATGTTAATTAATACAATGAATAATACCCTATTAGATCGGGGTGGCGTGGTGGAAAAATACGGTATTCCGCCGGAATTAATGATTGATTATTTAGCCTTAATGGGCGACAGTGCAGATAATATTCCGGGTGTCGCTGGCGTGGGTGAAAAAACCGCATTGGGCTTATTACAAGGGATCGGGTCAATGACGGAAATTTATGCTAATATCGATAAAGTTGCCGATTTGCCGATTCGTGGGGCAAAAAAATTGGGTGATAAATTAGTGGCCGCCAAAGCGGATGCCGATTTATCTTATATTTTAGCCACCATTAAAACCGATGTCCCGTTAGAAGTGAGCCATGATCAACTCCAAATCGGTACAGCGAATAACGATCAACTTGCCGAATATTTTGGGCGATATGAATTTAAACGTTGGTTAAATGAAGTATTGAACGGCGAAAGTTCCGTGACTAATCCAACAGAGCAAACGGTAAAGATTAATCCTTATCAGGCGACAGCTAATATTGCCAAAGAAGAAAAAATTGAGCAAAGTGCGGTGAAAAATTCGGTAAAAATTGACCGCACTTTATATGAAACGATCACGACAGAAACACAGTTAAATCAGTGGATTAAACAAATTGAGCAAGCCAAATTAGTGGCGGTGGATACCGAAACTAACGCCCTTGATGCCATGCAAGCGGAATTAGTTGGTATTTCCTTTGGATTAGAAAATGGCAAAGCCTGTTATATTCCCTTAGGGCATTGTCAGCAAGTGGCTGTGCATCATGAGAATGGACAAGGGGATTTATTCGCCGATGCCGAAAGCCCTGAAATGCAATGGAAATTAATTGAAAATCAATTAGACAAACAATATTGTTTAAACCAATTAAAACCCTTGTTAGAGAACGCTAACATCAAAAAAATCGGACAAAATATTAAATATGATTTAACAATTTTTGCTAACCATGGCATTGCCGTGCAAGGGGTGCAATTTGATACCATGTTAGAAAGCTATGTGTTAAACAGTACAGGGCGACATAATATGGACGATTTAGCCGAACGTTATCTCGGGCATCAAACCATTGCGTTTGAAACCTTAGCGGGTAAAGGCAAAAACCAACTCACCTTTGATCAGATTGAGTTAGATAAAGCCGCCGAATATGCGGCAGAAGATGCCGATGTGACCATGAAGTTGCATCAAACCTTATGGCAAGAATTACAGGCGACACCTGAGCTGATTACGTTATTTGAACAAATTGAATTGCCGTTAGTCACGGTGCTTTCTCGCATTGAACGGCACGGTGTGTTAATTGATAAGCAAGCGTTGGCAACACAATCTGCGGAAATTACCTTGCGATTGAATGAGCTAGAACAGCAGGTGCATCAAGAAGCAGGCGAAACCTTTAATTTGGCATCCACCAAGCAATTACAAGAAATTCTGTTTGAAAAGCTCGCTTTGCCAGTCATTGCCAAAACCCCGAAAGGTTCGCCATCCACCAATGAAGAGGCGTTGGAAGCGTTAGCTCAACAAGGGCATATTGTGCCAAAATTGCTGATTGAACATCGTGGTTTAGCCAAGTTAAAGTCCACTTACACCGATAAATTACCTTTGATGATTAACCCCAAAACAGGACGAGTGCATACCTCTTATCATCAGGCAGTGACTAGCACAGGACGGCTTTCATCCAGCGATCCCAATTTACAGAATATTCCTATTCGCAATGAAGAGGGACGTAAAATTCGCCAAGCCTTTATTGCCAGAGAGGGCTTTAAAATCGTGGCAGCGGATTATTCACAAATTGAATTACGCATTATGGCACATTTATCAGGCGATCAAGGTTTAACCAACGCATTCCAACAAGGCAAGGATATTCACCGTGCCACCGCAGCGGAAATTTTTGGCTTGCCACTAGACAATGTTAGCAGTGAACAACGGCGTAGTGCCAAAGCGATTAACTTTGGTTTGATTTATGGCATGTCAGCGTTTGGTCTTGCTCGTCAGCTTGGTATTGCTCGGGGTGAAGCACAAAAATATATCGATTTGTATTTCCAACGCTACCCAAATGTACAAACCTTTATGACGGATATTCAAGCCAAGGCAAAAGCTCAAGGCTATGTGGAAACCCTATTCGGTCGCCGTTTATATTTGCCTGACATTCATTCCAGCAACGCCATGCGAAGAAAAGGGGCGGAGCGTGTGGCGATTAATGCACCAATGCAAGGGACGGCTGCGGATATCATTAAAAAAGCCATGATTGCCTTAGATAACAAAATTCAACACAATCCAGATATTGTGATGATTATGCAAGTACACGATGAATTGGTATTTGAAGTGCGGTCGGAAAAAATCGAAGAATTTAGCCAACTGATTAAAACCGAAATGGAAAATGCGGCTCAATTAAGCGTGCCATTAATCGTGGATGTGGGTGTAGGCAATAACTGGGACGAAGCACACTAATGAAAACGATCAGCAATGAAACGGGCTACTGGTTAATTCACCAAGCCCAACAAATTTATTTCCCCAACCATGAATTGCCTTTTGGCAGTGCGAAACAATTAGGCTTAATCGGTAAGCAAGCCACCCAAATTGGCGAATGGCATAATGCACCACTGTATTTGGTGCAAGAAGAAACGACCAATAAAAACACGGCAAATGAACAACGAGAATGGACAACTTTACGTGCTTTATTAGGTTTACCTAAAACACAATTTTATTTGCTCAATCGTGGCATTGAACTCAATCATTTCTTTAAAACCCATCAATTTTGCGGAAAGTGCGGTGAAAAAACCGCAGTAACTTGCGATGAATGGGCGGTGCAGTGCCAAAATGCTGCTTGTCATTATCGAGCCTATCCCGTGATTTGTCCGTCTATTATTGTCGCCGTTCGCCGTCATGACGAGATTTTACTGGCATGCCATCAACGCCATATCCGTAGCGATGGGAGTGCTGGATTATATACCACGCTGGCAGGTTTTGTGGAAGTAGGCGAAACCTTTGAGCAAACCGTAGAGCGTGAAGTGTTTGAAGAAACAGGGATTAAAGTGAAAAATATCCGTTATTTTGGTAGCCAACCTTGGGCGTTTCCCAATTCCCAAATGGTCGGATTCTTAGCCGATTACGACAGTGGCGAAATTCAGTTGCAAGAAGCCGAAATTGTGGATGCCAGATGGTTCAAATATAATGAACCCATGCCTGAATTACCACCACAAGGGACGATTGCGTTGGAGTTGATTAAAGCCACATTGAAAATTTGCGAGCAATCCCCAAATTAACCCTATAACTTAATTAACAAAAACATAAGAAAATATGCAAAAAATCAAAATTCTCTTTGTATGTCTTGGCAATATTTGCCGTTCCCCTATGGCTGAATATTTAATGCGAGATAAAATTCAAAAAGCAGGTTTATCCTATTTTATTGAAACGGATAGTGCTGGTACATCAGGCGAAAATGATGGTGATGATATGCACTGTGGAACCGCCGATGTATTAGATCGCTTAAAGATTAAAAGTCATGATTTTGTTAGCCGCAAAGTGCGGTTAAAAGATCGAGAGAATTTTGATTATATCATCGCCATGGATAACCATAATTTATACGATTTACACCGCTTATTTGGCAAACAACAAAATATTTTTGCTATCGCCAGCCTTTGTCCTGATTTAGCTTATGATCATATTCCTGATCCTTGGTACACTGGACGTTTTGATGAAACCTATCAATTACTTGAGCAATGTTGCAATGCCCTATTAATTAAAATCAAACGAGAACATAAATTACCATGAATTTGCAAAATCACTTATTAATCGCAATGCCGACCATGGACGATGATTATTTTCATCGTGCGGTGATTTTTATGTGTGAACATAATGACAAAGGTGCCATGGGATTAGTCTTAAATCAACCAACAGATTTAAGCCTTACCGAAATGGTGGCAAAATTGCGTTTTATGATGTCTGATGACAAAGTTTATCCACAGGATTATGTGGTGGCTGGTGGACCTGTTAGTATTGAGCGTGGTTTTATTTTACACACCCCAACAACACAATCTTTTCTACATAGTTATAAAATTAGTGACCGTTTACAGCTTACTACCTCTGCCGATGTAATTGATACTTTCGGTACACCAAATGCCCCTGAAAAATATTTGGTTGGCTTAGGTTGTGCCAGCTGGGTGAACGGTCAGTTAGAACAAGAAATCGCTCAAAATATGTGGTTAGTTATGCCAGCAGATGAGCGAATTATTTTTGATGTAGCTTATCAAGATCGTTGGACAGAATCGCTAAAATTATTGGGGATTGATAGCCATAATTTAAGTGGTAAGGCAGGATATTGTTAATGGGGATCACTGTTCTCGCCTTTGATTTTGGCACCAAAAGTATCGGTTGTGCAGTGGGACAATCTATTACTGGCACCGCACAAGCCTTGACCGCCTTTAAAGCACAAGATGGTATTCCAAATTGGGACGCTATTGAAAAATTACTCAAAGAATGGCAACCCGATCGCCTTGTGGTCGGTTTACCACTCAATATGGATGGCACCGAACAGGCTCTCACCTTACGAGCCAAAAAATTTGCCAACCGTTTACACGGGCGTTTTGGTTTACCTGTGGAATTACAAGATGAACGCCTTACTACCGTGGACGCGAGAGCAGAAATTTTTCAACGTGGCGGTTTTAGAGCTTTAGATAAAGGTAAAGTAGATGGTATTTCGGCTTGTTTAATTTTAGAAAGTTGGTTTGAATTACATTCTATGGCATAAAAAATACAGGGGCATAATCTATGCCCCAATCTATAAATTAAGCGTTTACATTTGCACGTAAAAAATCCAACAACTGATCTTTGGCAATCATCTGTTTTTCACCCGTACGGCGATTTTTATATTCAATTTCGCCATTCGCTAGATTTTTCTCACCAATCACGACCATGTGCGGTACACCGATTAACTCCATATCTGCAAACATAACACCAGGGCGTTCTTTGCGATCGTCAAAAATCACATCGACACCTTGCGATTGTAAAGTGCGGTATAAATCTTCGGAGAATTGTTGCACTGTGTCGGATTTGTGCATATTCATTGGCACAATCGCCACGGTGAATGGGGCAATTTCATCACTTGACCAAATAATCCCACGCTCATCATGATGTTGTTCAATGGCAGCTGCCACCACACGAGTCACACCGACACCATAGCAACCCATCGTCATCACCAATGGTTTACCGTCTTCGCCTTGCACAGTGGCTTTCATAGCTTCGGAATATTTCGTCCCCAGTTGGAAAATATGCCCCACCTCAATGCCCCGTTTAATTTGCAACGTGCCTTTTCCATCTGGACTTGGATCACCCTCGACGACGTTACGCAAATCAAAAATCTCAGGTAACGCCACATCACGTTCCCAGTTCACATTGAAATAATGTTTACCATCAATATTTGCCCCCACCGTAAAATCAGACATTAATGCCACTGAGCGATCAATCACTGCTGGAATCGGTAAATTCACCACTCCAAGTGAACCCACACCTGCCCCAATTTTGGCTTTAATTGTTGCTTCGTCAGCAAATTCTAATGGATCAGCGACTAACGGGTGTTTTTGAGCTTTAACTTCATTTAATTCATGATCACCACGTAAGATTAAGGCGATTAACGGCTGTTCTTCTGTAGCCCCTTTTACAATCAAGGTTTTGGCGGTTTTCTCAATCGGCAGATTAAACTGTTCTACCAATTCCGCAATGGTTTTGGCATTTGGCGTATCCACTAATTCCATCGCTTTAGTTGGTTGTGAACGTTCACCTACTGCCACCGCTTCCGCTAATTCAATATTGGCGGCAAAATCACTTTCGGTAGAAAATACCACATCATCTTCACCGCTTTGAGCCAACACTTGAAACTCATGTGAGGCAGAACCACCGATTGAACCTGTATCCGCTTGTACTGCACGGAAATCTAAGTTTAACCGATTGAAAATGTTGCTATAAACCTGATACATCACATCATAAGTTTGTTGTAAACTTTCTTTCGTGGTGTGGAAAGAATAAGCGTCTTTCATCACAAATTCACGGGAACGCATTACGCCAAAACGTGGGCGAACTTCGTCACGGAATTTGGTTTGAATTTGATATAAATTCAACGGTAACTGTTTGTAAGAACTGATTTCACGGCGAACTAAATCGGTGATCACTTCTTCGTGAGTTGGTCCTAACACAAAATCACGTTTGCCACGATCGGTAAAACGCAATAACTCCGCACCATAATCCTGCCAACGCCCTGATTCCTGCCAAAGTTCGGCAGGTTGCACCACAGGCATTAATACTTCAATGGCACCACCTTTGTTCATTTCTTCACGAATAATATTTTCAACTTTTTTCAATACTTTAACACCTGTTGGCAACCAGTTATATAAGCCAGATGCCATCGGGCGAATCATACCTGCTCTTAGCATTAACTGATGGCTCACCACTTGAGCATCATTCGGGGTTTCTTTTAGCGTTGAAAATAAATATTGACTTGTACGCATTGGTATTCCTAATTATTTTATTTAGTTAAATTTGGGCGCTATTCTACCACTAAATCTAAATATTGGCACGATATTTGCCGTTCTCTATTTTCATGAATCTTACATATATATTCCTAGTATTTTTGACTAAAATATGCGTTTTTGCTACAATCGCGCGCTGAATTAGCGCTTTAATCATCCTGCATAATGGAACAAGAGTATGCCTTTACTTTCGATAGAGTTTGCCGTTTTTTTTCTGATATTTCTTCCTTTTTATTGGCTATTTCGAGCCACGCCTCGAGTTCAAAATCTACTTTTATTAATGGCAAGTTTGGCATGGCTGTATGTGATTGATGTGACCATACTGTCTATTTTACTGGCATTTAGTTTAGCGATATTTATTGTTTCACAATGTTTATTAAATGCGGTTCAGCCACACTGGCGTAAGTTGTTCTTGGCCTTAGGGGTTGGGACTGTGGTGACGAATCTGGCCTTTTTTAAATATTACGATTTCTTCCGCCCGAGTTTGCAGTTGATCTTTGGTGAGGGCGTGCTAGATATTTTAATGCCATTGGGACTGTCTTATTATTCCTTTCAAGCGATTGCTTATTTAGTGTCTATTTATCGTCAAGAATATCAAGGATTGGAATTTACTGATTTACTGCTGCATTTTAATTTTTTCCCAACGATTACGTCTGGCCCAATTTTTCGAGTACATTATGCTCGAGGGGATGAACTAGGTGCTGGCGAGCAACTGACCACACTTCAACCTCGTCAAATAATTCGTCCCGCATTGGCGATAGGATTGATTTTATTGGGCATTGCTAAAAAATGGTGGTTAGCTGGCGTGTTAGCGGCTGATATTGTGACACCGGTTTTTGAAAACCCTATGCAATATGATTCAATCGCTATTTTAAGTGCGGTTTATGGCTATACCTTTCAGTTATTTTTCGATTTTTCTGGCTATACTGATTTAGTGATTGGGATGGCCATGTTGCTAGGTTTTCAATTACCACGTAACTTCAATATGCCGTTGATTGCACATAATGTGCGTGATTTTTGGAATCGCTGGCATATTTCATTATCAACGTGGATTCGTGATTATATTTATATTCCCTTGGGGGGCAGTAAATCAGGATTCTTCCGTACGCAAATTAATTTAATTATCGCTATGTTTTTATCAGGCATTTGGCATGGTTATGGTTATAACTTTGCCTTATGGGGATTGCTGCATGGACTGGCTTTGGTAGGGTTAAATATAGGCGATAAAGTGATGAATAAACGAGAGGTCTTTAGTCAATGGTCTATGATCACCAAGGTGCTGTCGATTATTATCACATTCCATTTTACGAGTGCGACTTTTGTTGTGTTTAATACGACCAGTTTGGCGGATGCGTCGTTGATTTTTAATAGCCTATTTACTCATTGGACGGGGGCGATGCCGAGCGTTGAATTTTGTGGTGCATTAGTGAGTTTTATGGTGTTATTGGTGGCTTATCCATTATGGGTGAAATTATTTGACCTCGTCATTATTGGGGTAGAAAAACTGCCAGTTTTATTGTGGATAGTGCCTATTTCATTGGTTTTTGTGCTGATTTTTCTGTTTGCACCCGCCGGTATCCCAAGTTTTATTTATGCGAATTTCTAAGGGGATAAAATGAAAAACAAAAATCCAGTTCTCCTTTTTCTTACCTTGCTTTTGAGCAGTTTATTGATGACTTGGTTTACCCAAGGATCGATTAATGCTTATTGGCAACAAACCTATCATGAAGAAAGTCCCTTGAGCCCTTTAGAACAATATGATTGGTGGAAAAAAGGACAATATTATCGTGAACAAACGGAGGCGTTATTGGCGCAATATGGGTTATTGCATACCTCAGAAGGAGAAATGAATAACCCAAGTGAAATGCCTCTTGAGCCAACAGTGGAAATTCCGGTTACTGATATTCCCACACCTAAAATGGAACTCGTTAATAGAGCAGAAGAAAAGGCTTTCGTTCATTCAGATGATTCTGTTATTAGAACCACACCGAACGTGGAAAATACCGAGGAAAGGGTTGATAATATCATTTCTTCCGTAGAAAAAAAGACCGCACTTCCAGCTGAAGAGAAGGCAGAGTCTACCGTACTAATTCAAGAGGATCCCCAACGCCTTGCGGTTGAACCAGAAAGCGCTGTTGTGGAAGAAAATCCCCCTGTCAGTGAACCAATAGAAGATAAAATGGTCTACCTAAAATCGGGTGATAAAGTCTTTTTTGCGGGGGATTCACTGATGCAAGGGGTGGCGCCTGTGGTGCAACGCTTGCTTAAGGATAAATATAAAATCAATTCGGTAAATTTAAGTAAACAGAGTACGGGGTTGTCTTATCCGAGTTTCTTTGATTGGCCGAAAACCATTGAACAAACCTTAGCCGCAGATAAAGCAATTAAATTGGTGGTCATTTTTTTAGGCCCTAATGACCCTTGGGATTTTCCGAATCCAGCAAAACATTATGTGTATTTAAAATTTAAAAGTCCCGAATGGGAAACCGTGTATAAATCACGTATTGAGCGCATTATTGCCGCCGCCAAGAAACACGACGTGAGCATTATTTGGCTTGGGATCCCATTTATGAAAGCGAACAAATTAAATACGCAAACCCGTTATATTGATACGCTGATCAAAACCACCGTAGGCAACCGTGTGATCTACTTGCCAACGGATAACCTGCTAAGTCAGGGGAAAAATGGTTATGTGGATAGTATCAAATTAGACAATAAAGTGGTGCGGGTCAGAACCAAAGACGGCATTCATTTTTCCATACCTGGGGCGAAATACCTCGGTGATTATGTGTTACAGCATATTCGTTATCAATAGGAGCAACTCATTTAGCATGAGAGTAAAATTTTTATTAAAATCACTGATTACAGTGGTGTTATTAAGTTCATGTTCAGGAGATAGAATCGATCAGCAGGCAAACAGCCCATTTTATCAACAACAGATTGCTTGGAATACCAAATTAGCCGCCTTGAAACAAGGCAAAAATGTCAAATTTAGAGTGTTACAATTAGGTGATTCCCATACCGCAGGCGCCGCATTTACTGATGAATTGCGACGTAAATTGCAACAACGTTTAGGTAACGGTGGGATTGGTTTAGTTCCACCGACCTCTATCAGAGGACAATTAACCTCGCAAGTGAAATACAGCAACAGTGGTTGGGGCAGTGTGACAAGTCGCCGTGAGGACGATAATTTTAGTCTGGGTGGCATGATTATGCACGCACAAGGCAACAGCTCACAAGTGTACAGCTCACGCTTAGGGGATAGTGGTACACAACGTGTGACTTTAACCTTACATCCGGGCGCCGCTAATCAGCCCTTAATTGTAAATAGTAGCGCAGGATATATCTCTATTGATAAAAGTAAAATTAAACCGAATCAATGGCAGCATTTACGTTTAAATGCCAGTTTCCCTTTTACTATTCAGACTAACGGCTATGATTGGACATTGGGGGCGGTGAGTATTGAAAACGCAAACCGTGGCGCTGTGGTATCTGCCTTGGGGATTAACGGTTCACAACTGTCACAATGGGATCGTTGGCGTCGTGATTGGGATAAGGACATTATTGCAAGCCAAGCGGATATTGTGGTGTTAGCCTATGGCACCAATGAGGCGTTTAACGACAATCTTGATATGACGGAACTCGAATCGATTTGGAAAAACACCATTAATCGTATTCATAAAGCCTTACCTCGTGCTTTGATTGTGATTGCGGGTGCGCCAGAATCTTTACGATCTACTGCGGGGAGTTGTGGTGTGCGCCCAACGATGTTAGATGCGGTGCAACAAATGCAACAGCGCCTTGCCACACAATCCTATGTGAAATTCTGGTCATGGCAAAATGCCATGGGGGGCCAATGTAGCATGAAAAGTTGGATTGCTCAGGGGTTAGGACGTCGTGATGGCATTCATTTCACCGCCCAAGGCTATCAACGTGCAGCGAGCCAATTAGCTGATTACATTTTGAATTTGAAGTAGGCAAGCAATGTATTTTGTTGCCTAACTATTTTGATTGGTCATAAAATATCTCATTTTATGACCATTTTTTTATTCATTTATTCACCTTTTTGAGGAGATTACTTTTTTCCTACTGACCTTTTGATCTTGGTCAACCTTTCTCGTTGTTTGATCTTGAATTGCCTTAATTATCTATATATAGTGTTTTAAATTTTAATTAACACAATATATGGTGTTTTTATGTGCGATTCTTCTGATGAAAAATATGTAAGATTAATAGGCGAAATGGCAGGATTGCTTGAGCAAACCAACAAGGAAGTGTTAAACGAAAATGCGAATAAAGATGCTAAAGTTATCCCGACACAACGAGATTTATTAGCAGGGATTGTCGCCAAGCATTATGCGAAACACTATTTATTGCCGAAAGATGTGGTTGAAGCTCATGAAAAAGGCGAAATTCATTATCATGATTTAGATTATTCCCCTTTTTTTCCAATGTTTAACTGTATGCTAGTGGATTTGAAAGGCATGCTAACCCATGGTTTTAAGATGGGGAACGCAGAAATTGAGCCACCAAGATCGATTGGCACAGCAACTGCTGTTACGGCACAAATTATCGCTCAAGTGGCAAGCCATATTTATGGCGGAACAACCATTAATCGTATTGATGAAGTCCTTGCTCCCTATGTACAAATTAGTTATGAAAAATTGCTCAAGATTGCCCAAGATTGGCAAATCCCCGATCCGCAAGGTTACGCTCAAACATTAATTGAGAAAGAATGTTTTGATGCTTTCCAATCTTTAGAATACGAAGTGAATACCTTACATACAGCGAATGGTCAAACGCCTTTTGTGACATTTGGTTTTGGTTTAGGTACAAGTTGGCAGGAACGCTTGATTCAAAAATCTATTTTACGTAATCGTATTCGTGGTTTGGGGAAAAATCATAAAACGCCCGTTTTCCCTAAACTTGTGTTTACGATTAAAAAAGGGGTCAATCAAGCCACTCAGGATCCCAATTATGATATTAAAAAACTGGCATTAGAATGTGCCTCAAAACGTATGTATCCTGATATTTTAAATTATGATCAAGTGGTAAGCGTCACAGGCTCATTCAAAGCCCCGATGGGTTGCCGTAGTTTTTTGGGTAAATATGTAGAAAATGGGCAAGAAATTCATGATGGACGCAATAATCTAGGTGTGGTTAGCTTAAACTTACCTCGTATAGCCCTAGAAGCCGAAGGCTCAGAACAACAGTTTTATCACATTTTGGATCAGCGTTTAGCCATGGCTAAAAAAGCCTTGCTTACTCGCATTGCTCGGCTTGAAAAAACCAAAGCTCGAGTTGCCCCAATTTTATATATGGAGGGTGCTTGTGGCGTACGATTAAAAGCAGATGATTATGTGGCGGATATTTTCAAAAACGGTCGAGCCTCTATTTCGTTAGGATATATTGGTATTTATGAAACGGTTAATGCCCTTTATCATGCAGGACATATTTTTGATAAACAGGATTTGCGTGAAAAAGGGATTGAGATTGTGAAGTATTTAAATCAGGCGGTTAAACAATGGACGCAAGAAATTGGCTATGCCTTTAGCCTTTATTCGACCCCAAGTGAAAATCTTTGTGACCGTTTTTGCCGCTTAGATACGAAAAAGTTCGGTGTAATTGATGGCGTGACTGACAAAGGATACTATACCAATAGCTATCATTTAGATGTTGAAAAGAAAGTGAATCCATACGATAAACTGGATTTTGAAATGCCTTATCCGCCTTTAGCCAGTGGTGGTTTTATTTGTTATGGTGAATATCCGAACGTCCAACATAACCTGAAAGCGTTAGAAGATGTATGGGATTATAGCTATGATCGAGTCCCTTATTATGGCACCAATACACCGATTGACGAATGTTATCTCTGTGGTTATTCAGGTGAATTTGAATGTACTAGCAAAGGGTTCACCTGTCCGAAATGTGGTAACCACGATAGCAACACCGTATCGGTGACTCGCCGTGTATGTGGTTATTTAGGTAGTCCTGATGCTCGACCTTTTAATCCAGGTAAGCAAGAAGAAGTGAAACGTCGAGTCAAACATTTGTAAAGGCAAAGTGCGGTATTTTTCCTCAAACTTTTGTCAAAAGCACCGCACTTTTTTAATGATATGAACTATTTACAATATTATCCTGTGGATATCGTTAATGGCGAAGGCACACGCTGTACCCTTTTTGTGAGCGGCTGTGAACATGCTTGTAAAGGTTGTTATAATCAAAAAAGTTGGTCATTTAGTGCGGGTTTGCCTTTTGATCGTGCGATGGAAGAACAAATTATTCAGGATTTACAAGATACGAGAATTAAACGCCAAGGATTAACCCTTTCTGGCGGTGATCCCTTACACCCTCGCAATGTGGAATCATTGTTACCTTTTGTGAAACGGGTAAAACAACAATGCCCAGATAAAGATATTTGGCTCTGGACAGGCTATAAATTAGCGGAACTAAATGATCAGCAACGTCAGATGTTACCCTATATTGATGTGTTAATTGATGGTAAATTTATCCAACAACAAGCTGATCCTAGCTTGGTTTGGCGTGGATCGGCTAATCAGGTGATATATCGGTTAAAAGAGATAGCATAAAGAAAATATTTCTAACACTAAATTTGATCATTGTCAGTTTTTGATAAAAAGGGCATTCAAATAATATTCAACGCTATAAATGTAGCTTTTGCTATAACTTATTAGGTTTACTAACCTTTTTAAATGCCCTTATAAATCTAAAATCATTTCTAATTCAATCGTTTTGCTAATTCTTTGTTATGCAAAATTTTTATGCAAGAATGATACAACACCAATTACGCTTTTGCTTTCGCAGCCGCTTTGACGATCACGGCAAAGGCTGCGGCTTTTAATGAGGCACCGCCTACTAACGCACCATCAATATCTGGCTGAGTAAATAACTCTGCGGCATTCGCATCATTCACAGAACCACCATACTGGATAATCACTTGATCTGCTACCGCTTGAGATTTCGCTGCAATGTGATCACGAATAAATTTATGTACCGCTTGCGCTTGTGCTGGGGTGGCAGATTTACCGGTGCCAATGGCCCAAATAGGTTCATAAGCAATCACAGCACCGTTAAAGGCCTCTACGCCTAACGCATTGATTACCGCATCAATTTGTCTCGCACAAACTTCTTGGGTTTTGCCCGCCTCGTTTTCCGCCTCAGATTCACCGATACATAACACTGGTACTAACCCCGCCTCTTTTAACACGCCAAATTTTTTCGCGACAAATTCATCACTTTCTTTGTGATAAGTACGACGCTCAGAGTGGCCGATAATAATATATTTTGCCCCAAAGTCTTTTAACATTTCCGTAGAAATATCGCCAGTAAACGCCCCTTGTTTATTCAGATCGACATTTTGCGCACCTAAAGCAATGTCACTACCTACTAATGCGGTTTCTGCTTCAGCCAAATACATTACTGGTGGGGCAATAGCCACGCCACAACCGTCAACGCCTTGAAGTTCTTGTTTCAAGCCTACAATTAATTCTTTGGTAAAGGCTTTGCTACCGTTTAATTTCCAGTTACCCATCACGAGTGGTTTACGAACTGCCATTTAAATTCTCCTTGAATGACCTAGTTGATTTAATAAAAATGATGTCGCCTAATATAGCAAATTTTCAGCCTATTTTTGCTTTTTTTTCACGTTTTTTTGATCTAACAGATGATTATTCTTGATTTACAGGGTACAATCTACTGTATAAGTTTGTTACTTTTTAATCAACACTCACCTAAGAACCAGACATTATGCGTATTTTCAAAGCTGAACAATGGAATTTAGCGGTATTACTACCGTTATTTGAAGAATACCGTTTATCACACGGTATGGCGGAAAACCCAGAACGCACTCATACCTTTTTGAATAACCGTATTCGCTTTAGTGAAAGTCTCTTTTTCTTAGCCTTTGACGATCAACAACAAGCCGTCGGTTTTATTCAGCTTTATCCTCGCATCTCTTCTTTAAGACTACAACGCTATTGGCAACTCACCGATATTTTTGTACAAAACACCCCGAAAAAAACCGAGATTTACACCGCACTTATTGAAAAAGCCAAAGAATTTGTCTGTTTCACGCAGGCCAACGTGCTGACCGTTGAACAAGATCAGCAACAACGTCACCTGTTAGAAATGGAAGGATTTAAACTCAATCCGCAAAAAGCGGTGTTTGAGTTATTGTTGGATTAATGGAGATTTTGTTTGGCGGATTTGAAATCAAAAATATAGACATTATCTGCATCCATGGTAAAACGGATAAGATATTTTCCATCAAAGACAGGAATCTGCTTTCTAGGCTGACGCTTGTAAATATCCGCACAATAGGATAATTTCTCAACTTCACGTTTGATGGATGAATAAAAACGCTTACTAATCACTTCATTCTTAGATTGCTGTAGAATATAACTCACCTGTTGAATGAGCTTGTTTTCAGCTAATTCAAGCCACACAACGTTATAATCAATCTTCATGGATATTGAGTAATTGTCTTAAATTTTCCATGACTTCATGATGAGGTTTGGTTTTCACTAATCCATTTTGCACACTCTGTAGTACTTCTAACTCCTCATCTGTATACAAAATATCGTCCTGAGACGGCACTAATGTTTGCATATAATGATTGGTATTTAATGCCATGCCCATTTATTCCCCCTATACTTTTCCACTTTTTAGCCAGTTTAATCTTTCTACCTGAAAAACGCAACTTAGTCGAGCAATATTTCAATCTCTACTGGCATCACTTTCGGTTCTGGTATAAACACCTGTTTATGGCGGTTAAGCTCACCTTTCTCTAATTGGATTGCACTCTTTGGCACTTTGAATAACTTACTTAAATATTTTAACAAATGGGCATTGGCTGCCCCATCAATAGGCGGGGCTGTGATGCTGATTTTTAATTCATCATCATGCACACCCACAATCGCATCACGACTGGCTTTGGGTTGCAGGAAAATTCGCAACCGCAAGCCTTGTTCGTTTTTTTCTACGGCTGACATTAAGCGAACGCCCAAAGGGAATAAGGCACAATGTCGTACATCACTTTATTCAGCCAAAATAGCACAAACGCTAAAATCATCGGCGAAAAATCGATCATACCAGTTTTGGGTAAAATGCCACGAATCGGGCGTAATAAGGGTTCACCCAGTTGATATAACAGATAGGAAACAGGATCATTGCCTCGTCTAAACCAGCTTAAAATTGCCCCGATAAAGATCACATATAAAATCATCTCGCCCCAGATTTTCACTACGCTTAATACTCCAATAATGGCAAACCATTTTATATCAGGCAACAGGGCTTCGTGGCTCACGCCTGCTAATAAGATAAGTAACGGAAATTTTACTGCTCCCAAGATAAAAACCAACAACAGAGCAGCAATATCCACACCTTTGTAGGCTTTAAAAATTTTTCGCAACGGATTTAATACAGGATCGGTCAATTTCACCACCGCTTGTGAAATGGGGTTATAAAAATCCGCTTTGCAATATTGCAACCACATCCGCAACATCACAATCAGCATATACACCCCGAATAGGGTATCCACAAGGTATTGAATTGAGTTCATGAAAGCTCTCCGAAATATAATTGAATTATCTGTAAAGATAAGGGTTCACTTAGGGAAAATCAAGAGGATTACTGTTCTAACACCTTTTTATTATCAAAGTGCGGTTTATTTTTCTTTATTTTTTATTTTTCGCTATAATACCCCAACAAAAACAGGAACAAATGATGACCAAATACAATAAATTACGCATTGAATGGGATTGTCGCCGTGGCATGCTAGAGTTAGATAAAGTGATTATGCCATTTTATCAACAGCATTTTGAGCAACTTTCCGAGGCACAAAAACACACTTTTATTCGTTTATTGGCTTGTACCGATTTACAACTTTTTTCATGGTTCTTTAATCGTACGCCCGCTCCCGATCCTGAATTACAAGCGATGGTGGACTATATTCATCAGATTTTGCAATAAGAGAGCTAAATTTGGCGGTGTTTAAAAATTTTTTGAACTTTTCGCAAAACACCCGCTCTAATTGATTACAACGGCTTGCTGTGTTATCGCAAGCAACAAGAGATAATATGACTGAACAGATTACCGATCAGGCTTTAGTAGAAAGAGTACAGCAAGGGGATAAGAAAGCCTTTAATTTGTTGGTTTCTCGTTATCAGAACAAGGTAGCAGGCTTATTAACACGTTATGTACCACGCAATGACATTCCCGATGTGGTGCAAGAATCCTTTATCAAAGCGTATCGCTCAATGGATTCTTTCCGTGGTGACAGTGCTTTTTATACTTGGCTTTACCGAATCGCAGTGAATACTGCAAAAAATTATTTAACGGCACAAGGTCGTCGCCCACCCAATGAAGATATTTTGGCGGAGGATGCTGAAAGTTATGATTCAGGCACGAACTTGCGAGATGTGGATACGCCAGAGAATGAATTACTCTCGGCAGAATTAAAAAAAATTGTTTTTGACACCATTGAGAATATGCAAGAGGAGTTGAAAACTGCAATTACTTTACGTGAGCTTGAAGGTTTGAGTTACGAAGAAATTGCCGACATTATGGATTGTCCAGTAGGTACAGTGCGTTCTCGAATTTTCCGAGCCAGGGAAATTATTGAAAATAAAATTAACCCGTTGTTACAACAGTAAAATGTGTCGCAACAGAAAATAAACAGTAAATTGGGGTATTATTATGCAAAAAGAGTTACTTTCCGCCTATATGGACGGTGAACAAGTAAGTAACGAATTCACTGCAACATTATGTCGTGATAGCGAATTACAACAAAGTTGGGCGAATTTTCATACCATTCGTTCGGTGATTCGTGAAGAAAGTGCGGTCTTTTTAGGCAGCGATTTTACGGCCAAAATGGACGCCTTAATTGAGGCGGAAACACCATTGCAAATGTCACAGCCGACACCAGAAGAAGTGGAAACCTCGCCGTTTATGCAAAAATTAAAAGCCATGTTTGCCCCATTGACACAAGTGGCCGTGGCTGCAGTCGTATGTTTGGTGGCGGTGTTAGGTGTGCAGACTTTTAATGCGAACCAAGCGGAAAAATCGGCGGATACGCCAGTGTTGCAAACCTTACCATTTAATAACGGTGTGCAACAAGTCAGCTATAATGCACCAAGTAAAGATGTCATTACTAACGAACAAATCGAACAGAAAAATAAACGGATGGGCGCAATGTTACAAAATTACGAATTGCAGCGCCGTTTACATGCAGATGGTGTGAACTTAGGTCAACATCAAAAATAGTTTATGGTTATGCTCAAATCACCACCGTTCACGGTGGTGATTTTGTTTGCAAGGCATGGTAATATGGAAAATAAACGTTGGAATGGATCTATGCTAAAAATAATTAAAAATACCACCGCACTTTGTTTATTACTCGGTCTGTCTTGTGTCGCATTGGCTGAAGAGAGCTTAACGCCAAAACAACTGGTGAGTGCCATGAGCAAGGCACAAAACCAGTTGAATTATCAAATTTCCTTTGTGCAAACCAATACCACGGATTTACAAACATTCCGCTATAAACATGTCATGTTGGATAATAAAAGTTATGCCCAACTCACCACCCTAGAAAGTGGTAAGCAAGATATTATTCGCCGTGATAATTTAGTCAGCTATTTTCAAGCGAATTTTACCCCCTTTACCATTCAAGCTAACCACATTGTGGATTATTTACCCACGATTTTATCGGCCAATTTAGACAAATTTTCTGAATATTATGATTTCTCTGCTTTAGGACGTAACCGTATTGCCGATCGTTTGGTGCAAGTGATTAAAATTATGCCAAAAGATGATTTCCGCTATCAATATCTCTTATTTATTGATGAAGAAAATCATTTATTGCTCCGCAGTGATCTCCTTGATCGGAATGGTAATACCTTGGAAAGTTTCCACGTCGTGAATTTATATATCGGTGATGAAATCAACAGCTTGGCAGAGCAACTCAATGCGGTTCATTTTCCCCCGTTATTGACCAATGAACCCGTTGCTCAAAAACCTATTACTGGCTGGCAAACAAACTGGATACCACAAGGTTTTAGTCTGGTTCATGAAAACATGGAACCCGAAGATAGCGATAATCAGAATATCATTGAAAGCCGCTTGTACAGTGATGGATTATTTTCTTTCACCATTTATGTAGCGGATAAAATTATCAATGAAAATCAGGATCACCTTTGGCAACAAGGGGTCAACACCATTTATAGTGAAAATGTCGGTGACAAAGAAGTGACCCTGATTGGTCAAATTCCTGCTGCCACCGCAAAACGCATTGTACAAGATTTACAGTTTAAATAAAGGTCGTGGGTGATGATAACAGAAAGCGCCATTGTGATTGATTATCAAGCGGGTGTGGCAACCGTTAAATGCCAGTCACAATCTGCTTGTGGCGCTTGTGCTGTCAAATCAGGCTGTGGAACTTCAGCGCTGTCTGAACTCACCGGCAAACAAGGCGAACATATTTTTACACTAGAAACCATTACGCCATTAAAAATCGGCCAAACCGTGGAAATCGGTTTAGCAGAAAAATCCTTATTATTCTCCGCCTTATTACTTTATGTTGCTCCTTTACTCACTATTTTGATCACCGCTTTTATTGGCGAACACCTATTCCAACACGAACTCTTACAGGCCATTTTTATCTTTTTTTGCACCGCACTTTCTTTTGTGATTGTGCGAGTTTACGCCAAAAAGATGCAAAAAAAATCGGCATTTAAGCCGATTTTGTTAAGGGTGTTAATATAAAATAACGCGAGAAATAAAAAGTGATTTCCACATTTATATTACAATTTCGCAGCCAACATCGCTTCCAATTTCTCAATATCGGCGGCAAATTTGCGAATACCTTCGGCTAATTTTTCCACTGCCATTGGATCAGCATTGTGTTGCCAGTAGAAATCGGCCTCTTTCAATGGCTCGGGACGAGCTTTGACTTCACCTTTGTATTCTAATTTACGGGCTAAAGGTGCAGTGCTGTCTTGTAGCTCTTTTAATAATGGTGGTGCAATGGTTAAACGGTCGCAACCTGCTAACTCTGTGATTTCACCCACATTACGGAAACTTGCCCCCATTACCACGGTTTTATAACCGTATTGTTTGTAGTAGTTGTAAATTTCCGTTACAGAAACCACACCTGGATCTTCTGCTGGTGCGTATTCTTTTTTATCAGAATTAGCTTTGTACCAGTCAAGAATACGACCTACAAATGGTGAAATTAAGTAAACACCTGCCTCTGCACAAGCACGAGCTTGCGCTTGGGAGAATAATAGGGTTAAGTTACAGTTAATGTTTTCTTTTTCTAAAATTTCCGCTGCACGGATACCTTGCCATGTAGAGGCAATTTTGATCAAAATACGATCGTTGGCAATACCTGCTTCGTTGTAAAGACGAATTAATTTACGTGCTTTTTCAACAGTCGCATTGGTATCATAAGAAAGACGAGCATCCACTTCTGTCGAAATGCGTCCAGGGACTAATTTTAAAATTTCTAAGCCGATATTCACGGCTAATTTATCTTCTGCGTCAATTAATTGTTGTGCTTTATCGCCACTTTGTTGTTTAGCATAAGCAACGGCTTCATCAATTAATGGGGCATATTGTGGTAGTGCCGAAGCACTTAAAATTAATGATGGGTTAGTGGTGGCGTCTTGTGGTTTATAAAGTTTCATCGCTTCAATATCGCCAGTGTCAGCGACCACGACGGTTACGTTTTTTAAAGCATCTAATTGTGTTGTCATAATTTACCTCTGATTAGTATTATTTACTTCTGTCGATTATCCATGATAAGTCGATTAAATACCAGTTAAACGATTAAAAACTGTGATCCAGATCACGGTTTTATAATGGAATTTAGATGGTGAACTTAATATAATACATTCGGCATCATATGAAAATATCAAAGCAACAATATAACCAATAGGCATAGGATATAAAATGATTTCTTTTTTGGGAATTACGGGGTATAGCGGTAGTGGTAAAACCACATTATTAGAAAAATTATTGCCAAAATTAACCGCACTTGGATTGCGAGTGGCGGTGATTAAACATAGCCATCATAATGCTCAGGTAGATAAACCTGGCAAAGACAGTTGGCGAATGAAAGAGGCAGGGGCAAGCCAAGTGATTATGGCGTGCGATCAGCGTTGGGCATTAATGACGGAAACCCCTGAGCCAGTTACCTTTGACTATTTAGTCCAACAATTTGATCCGCAGTTAACGGATTTGGTGTTAATAGAAGGCTTTAAACAAGAACCAATACCTAAAATTTTATTGCATAGAAAAGACATGGATAAACCTTTACCCGAGCAAGATAATTACGTGATAGCTATTGCTAGCGATTATCCTGTTGACACGGAGAAACCCTTGTTAGATATTAATCATATCGATCAAATCGCCGATTTTATTTGGCATTATTTAGGGAAACATTAAAATGGAAAAAGCCATTTCACCACGTTCCCTTGCATGGATCGCCGCCACGGCTTTTTTTATGCAAGCCTTAGATACGACCATTTTAAATACCGCACTACCTGCCATTGCAAAAGATTTACAGCAATCCCCTTTACAAATGCAGTTGGCCGTGATCAGCTATGCGTTAACGGTAGCGTTGTTTATTCCTATTAGCGGTTGGTTAGCCGATAAATATGGCACGCTAAATATTTTCCGTTTTTCTATTATGATGTTTGTGTTAGGTTCGGTCAGTTGTGCTTTTTCCATGTCATTGGAAATGCTGGTTTTTTCTCGTATATTACAAGGTTTTGGCGGTGCCATGATGATGCCAGTGGCTCGTCTGGCCATTATTCGTACCGTGCCTAAAAATGAATTAATTCCGATTTGGAATCTGATGGCCATGGCCGGTTTAACTGGCCCCATTATTGGCCCTATTTTAGGCGGATGGTTGGTGACTTACGCCTCTTGGCATTGGATTTTTTTAATCAATATTCCCATTGGTTTCATTGGCGTGATTCTGTCTAGCTTTTTTATGCCGAATGTGAAAAATCAGTTAAGCAAATTCGATTGGCAAGGTTTCTTGTTATTTGCTAGCGGCTTAGTTTGTGTCACATTAGGTTTGGATTTAATCAGTGAAACCTTTGTGGAAAAATGGCAAGCAAGCAGTATTTTAGCTATGGGTTGTTTATTTCTACTTGCTTATTATTTTTATGCCAAAGGTAAAAGTGCGGTGTTAATTCCATTAGATTTATTCCAAATTCGCACCTATAATCTCGGTTCATGGTCAAATTTATTTATTCGTTTATGCGGTTCTGGTATCCCCTTTCTCTTGCCATTAATGTTACAGGTTTCTTTTCAATATAGTGCGGATTATGCGGGTTTTATGGTGACGCCCATTGCGATTAGTTCGTTGATTAGCAAGCCAGTTATTCGTCCATTGTTAAAATGGCTAGGTTATCGACGATTATTAATGATTAATTCCTTATGTATGGCGGTGGTTGTCGGCTTAATGTGCCTTTTAACGATCAATACGCCAATGTGGGCCTATATTAGTCTATTATTCATTTATGGTGTGATTTTATCGATTATGTTTACATCCGTGAATACATTAACGATTTCAGAACTAGACCAACACAATGCGAGCTCGGGCTCTACCATGTTAAGTGTTATTCAACAAGTGGGGATTGGATTAGGGATTGCTGTGTCTGCGATAGCATTAAATTTTTATCGCCATTTAGTTGCGCCAGATCATCTACAACAAGCCTTTAGTTACACGTTCTTAACCTGTTCTCTTTTTGGTATTGTGTTATTTTTTATTGTGGTTAAATTGAAGAAAAATGACGGTGAGGATTTGCATTAAGGTCGTTTATTTAATCACCTGTTTTTGATTATGATATCAAAAACAGGGACAAATATTTATCTTGTAGAATATTAGATTTACTTGGTTACTTCATCATTTCACTAAAGGTCAATTCATAATTATCGCCATCACGGGTGTATTTTAAATAGCGTGGAAATTGCTCACCTTGGTGTTTTTTCACGGTAATGTCTTTATCGCCGGTTTTAAAGGTATAGGTGATTTCCATTACATTTTGTCCTGACACGGAAAGATTTTGCTGACTTTTTTTCACAAATACATTATCCATCGGATAGAGTTTTTTACCGTTGGTGATAATAAAGTTATTCGGCAATTTATCGTAATAGGTGAGCTGAAATGCCATGGTAAATAAATCGTACACGGTGTTATCGACGGTTGTGGTTTCTAGTCCACTTTTGACTTTGCCGTATTCAATTTGTTTACCATTGATTTTGGCGAGGGCATAGGTGTTGCTGTTGCGGGTGTCTTTGTAATTCAACATGGTAAAATTACGGTTGTCATGGGTGCCAGAGGAAATGAATTGGATATTATATAATGGCACATTGATTTTAGCCGTGATGGAATAGTTGGCGCCGTTTTCGCTGAAATGTACGTAGGCGGGCATCAGGTAGTTTGAACTGTATTTGATATTATAATCCATGGCTTGCGTTAGCGTTGCTGTGGTTAAGGCACAAAGTGCGGTAATTAATTTGAATAATTTCATAGACTTTCCTGAAATATTACCCTCACCCTAGCCCTCTCCCAAAGGGAGAGGGAATTGAATAGGGGAATATTTAAATTGTAATTAACTTCAAAATCGTTCCCTCTCCCAAAGGGAGAGGGGCTGAATGAGGGGTGTATTTAAATTGTAATTAACCTCAAAACCGTCCCCTCTCCCTTTGGGAGAGGGCTAGGGTGAGGGTAAAACCTTATTGCGCCGGCACAAACCCAATGGCCTGATAAACATCCGCCAAGGTTTTTGACGCACGTTCACGGGCTTTTTTCGCACCCTCTGCGGCAATTTGGTTTAACAAGGTTTCGTTATTGCGGTAGTGATAAAAACGTTCCTGTAATTCTGTCAACATGTTCACCACGCTTTCCGCCACGGCACCTTTTAAATGTCCATACATTTGCCCCTCGAATTCTTTTTCGAGATCCGCAATCGGCACATCACGAATTACCGACAGAATTTCCAATAAATTCGATACGCCCGCTTTGTTTTGCGGATCATAACGCACTACTGGCGGTTCTTCGCCGTCGGTCATGGCACGTTTGATTTTTTTCTCGACAGATTTTGGTTCTTCTAACAACGTAATCACATTGTTACGGTTGTCATCCGATTTGGACATTTTTTTGGTTGGTTCTTGCAAGGCCATGACTTTTGCCCCCGCTTTCGGGATAAAGGCTTCTGGCACCACAAAAATCTCGCCTTTTTCCGTTGGGTATAAAGCATTAAAACGTTGCGCAATGTCACGGGTAATTTCAAGGTGTTGACGCTGATCTTCACCCACAGGCACTTGGTTCGCTTGATATAACAAAATATCTGCCGCCATTAACACAGGGTAAGTAAATAGCCCCACGTTCACATTGTCCGCATGTTTACTGGATTTATCTTTAAACTGCGTCATGCGCCCCATTTCACCAAAATAAGTGTAGCAGTTCAACGCCCAAGCTAATTGCGTATGTTCTGGCACATGGGATTGAATAAAAATGGTGCTTTTGCTTGGATCGATACCGCAAGCTAAATATAACGCCAAGACGTCAAGGCTGGCTTTGCGTAATTGCGCAGGATCTTGGCGCACGGTGATGGCGTGTAAATCCACGATACAAAACAGGCATTCAAAATCGTCTTGCATTTTCACCCACTGACGTAAGGCACCCAGATAATTTCCAATGGTTAATTCACCAGATGGCTGTACGCCACTTAATACAACGGGTTTGCTCATTTTCTGTTCCTTAAAAACGTTAATAAAATTCACCGCAGTTTACACGATATTGAGAATATCCGCAAAATCATCCAACACCCAATCGGGGTGACTGTCGCTGATCGGGATATTGTAATTGTAGCCGTAAGTCAAGCCGACGGCTGCACAACCCGCATTATGGGCGGCTAAAATATCATTGCGGGAATCCCCCACAAATAACATTTGGTGCGGATAAAATCCGAATTTACCGCATAAATAATACAGCGGTGCGGGGTGTGGTTTAATTGCAGGCAAAGATTGTCCGCCAAGGGTTTCGCTAAATAAATGGTCGATCCCAAAGGCTTGTAGCACGGGTAATACGTGCTGCGTCGGTTTATTGGTAACCACCGCCAAGATAAAACCACGGGCTTTTAATTGTTCTAATGTGCTTTTGACATTCGGGTATAAACGGCTTACGTTACATAAATTTTCACCATAAAACACATTAAAACGCTGTTTTAACTGGGCGATTTGCGTTTCGTCTAGGGAGCGACCCGTTTGTTGTTCTGCCCAAGCCAAAGCACGGCTAATTAACACCTCGGCGCCGTTACCAATCCACGTCAGCACTAAATTTTCATCTGCTTGTGGATAATCAAATTCAGCCAAGGTTGAATTGACCGATAAGGCCAGATCAGGCAAGCTGTTGACTAAGGTGCCGTCTAAATCGAAACCGATTAATTTAAATGCGGAGGCCATGTTATTTTCTCACGGCAATGGCTTCAATTTCTAAGCCCACATCTTTTGGCAAACGGGCCACTTCCACGCAAGAACGAGCAGGGAAATTCGGATGTTGATTTTCTTGGAAGAAACGTTCATATTCCGCATTCACCGCCGCAAAGTGGTTGAGATCTTTCACAAACACCGTGGTTTTCACAATATCCGCCACGCTTAAACCCGCTTGTTGCACAATGGCTTTGATATTTTCTAAGGATTGACGAGCTTGCGCCACGATATCCGTTGGCACCTCACCGGTGGCAGGATTGACGGGAATTTGGCCCGACGTGAAAACAAGATTGCCGAGATCCACAGCTTGGACATAAGGGCCAATGGCGGCGGGGGCGTTGTCGGTATGAATGATATTGGTCATGATTATTTTCCCTCTTAATCTGAATAAATAGTCTATTACCTAAGAACATGAAAAAATAGCCAAGAACACACTTGGCAGCAGTTATAAGCTACCAGAAAAAATAGGGCTTTTCCAGTAAAAAGTGCGGTGGTTTTTATTTGTATATTTTCCTGAGGGTAAATAATGTTTTCATAAAATGGCTATTTATTTCCGCTCACCTTGCGAGTAAACTGAATTCTAAATAAAATTGGAGAAATTAATGCTACAAACAAGATACGCACAAGACCGTGGTGATGGTTCATTTGATTGGCTAAAAAGCGCCCATACTTTTTCGTTCGGCAGCTATTACGATCCTCGTCATATTCATTTTTCCCATTTACGGGTGATCAATGAAGATTTTATTGCGCCAGAACGAGGCTTTGGCAAACACCCGCACGACAATATGGAAATTTTGACCTATGTGTTAAATGGCCGTGTGGCGCACCAAGACAGCATGGGAAATCAAACAGAATTAAAGGCGGGCGAATTTCAAATTATGTCGGCAGGTTCGGGGATTTTCCATTCAGAAATCAACCCTGATCCAGAGCAAACCTTACATTTATATCAAATTTGGATTATCCCAAATAAAAAAGACATTACGCCAAGATATGCCCAAGGCCACTTTGCCGATAAACAAGGTGGTACCTTGATTTTGTCCCCCGAGGCGAGTGAGGGATCATTTAAAATTTATCAGGATATGAAATTATGGCGCTACCAATTTGAGGCCGAAAGTGCGGTGGAAATTCCGTTAGATTTACACCGCAGTTATTGGTTGCAAGTGGTGCATGGTTGCTTATCCGTGAATGGAGAGGCATTAAATACGAGCGACGCCGTAGCGATTAAAGCCGAACAGGCGTTACAAATTAAAACCGAAAACCAAGTTGAATTTTTATTGTTTGATTTGGTCTAATCTTTCTATCCATACCATCATAAGGAAAATAACATGACAAAACAGATTGCCGTTTTAGTGGGAAGTCACAGCAAAACATCATTTAACCAAATCGTGGCGAAACATTTACAAGCCATTGCGCCTGAAAGTATTCAACTGAATTTTGTTGAGATTGCGGATTTACCTTTATATGACCGTGATTTAGACGAAAACAGCCCAACGCAATATGTGCGTTTCCGCCAACAAATTGCAGCGGCTGACGGTATTTTATTCATCAGCCCTGAACATAACGGTAGCGTGCCGGCCGTGTTAAAAAATGCGGTGGATATTGGTTCTCGCCCATCAGGCGAAAGCCTTTGGATTGGCAAGCCGTCGGGCGTGGTGACCGTGACAGCCACCGACGGCGCTGGTGTAACAGCGAGCTTAAAAGCCTTGGTGACGGCGCATTATGTCAACACAAAATTATTACCAAATGTCGCCCAAGTAGCGGGGATTTTTGGTGGCGTGTTTAATGCACAAGGCGAAATTGCCGCCGAAGAAGTCAAAGCGAATTTGCAAAAATTTATCAAAGAGTTTGCCGAGTTTGTGTAGTATTTAATAGATGACCCTCACTCTAAACCCTCACTCTAAACCCTCACCCTAGCCCTCTCCCAAAGGGAGAGGGAACTGTTTAGGGGAGAGGGAACTGTTTAGGGGAAAGGGACTAAATGAGGCAGATTAAATTAATTAACTTCACTGAACTATCCCCTCTCCCTTTGGGAGAGGGCTAGGGTGAGGGTTACAACCCCAAGGAAAACAATGAACCCAATTAACGTCGCCATAGCCGGCAGCGGTTATTCCGCTCGATTATTTCATGTCCCTTTTTTCAACACCGATCCTCGTTATTGCATTCGTAAAGTATATGAGCGCACCACCGAGCGAGCCAAAGAATGGCTACCCGAAGTTGAAATCGTACGAAATTACACCGCACTTTTAACCGACGATATCGATCTCGTGGTGATTACCACGCCCAATCAAACCCATTATGATATGGTGAAACAGGCGATTTTGGCACGTAAACATGTGTTAGTCGAAAAGCCGTTGGTGGCAACGTCACAACAAGCCATGGAATTAAAAGACTTAGCCGAACAGCAAGGTGTCACGCTCTATGTGTATCAAAATCGCCGTTGGGATAGCCATATTGCGACTGCCCGTGAAATTTTACACAAAGACTTACTGGGCGAACCGGTGGATTGTGAAATTCGCATGGAACGTTATGCCAAAAGCAAAAATCCAAAACAATGGAAAGAAACTGGCGAACAGGGAACAGGCTTGATGTATGATTTAGGCGTCCATTTAATCGATCAGGCGGTGTATTTATTCGGCAAACCTCAAGCCGTGTTTGCGGATATTCGTTCGCAACATGAGGATTCCATTGTGGATGATAATTTTGATGTGCATTTGTATTATGCCAATGGCCTGAAAGTGTCCTTGATGGCGAGCAAATATGTGCGTGAACCCAATGCGCAATTTGCGTTACATGGAAAACGTGGCTCCTATGTGAAAGCCAAAGCCGATTCACAAGAACGTTTGCTTATTGACGGCGTGGCGCCTGTGGGGCAATGGAATGCGGAAAAGGAAACGGATTGGGGGATTTTGCATACCGAATTGAATAACGACCTCGTGCGTTATGCTTATCCGAATGCGAACACCAGCTATCGAGCCTTGTTTGATAATCTCTATGATCATCTTGTGCAAAAGGCATCACCCTTTGTGACGTTAGATGAAGTCATTTTAGTGTTAACCATCATCGAAAAAGCCTTTGAAAGCGCCAAAACTGCTCAAAAAATTGCAATTTAACGCTCAAAATGAGCAAATAACAAGGTGTATTTGCTCTTTTTTAAAAATAATTTTTTTAGATTTTACATTTAAAATCAATAACCTTTACACTCCCTTTACAATTTTGTCATTTACACACATCAGATTTTCTTTATAATTCACTACATATCTTACAGGCGTGGGGACGCCTAATGTAGGGTATGTTTAGGAACTCGAGAGAAAAAGGGATTCTCTCCATTTGGATTGGAAAGTAGTGATAGAAGTGCGATGAAAAATCAGTGAGTTTTTCATCGCACTTTTTGCTTTTAACGATTTAAATTGATTGCGCCTTGATAATTTAATTGTCGCCACGCCTCATACACCGCCACCGCCACGGAATTGGATAAATTCATACTGCGACTGTTTGCTGTCATGGGAATACGAATTTTCTGTTCCATCGGCATTTGATCGAGAATCTGCATAGGAATGCCACGAGTTTCAGGGCCAAACATCAAATAATCCCCCAATTCAAATTGCACTTCACTGTGTGCCGGTCGGCCTTTGGTGGTCATGGCAAATAAGCGTTTCGGTTGCTCGCTTTGCAAAAATAATTCAAAGGTTTTATGTTTTTTGATTTCCGCAAATTCGTGGTAATCTAGTCCCGAGCGGCGTAATCTTTTATCGTCCCATGTGAAACCTAGCGGTTCAATTAAATGTAAGCGAAAGCCTGTATTGGCACATAAGCGAATGATATTACCTGTATTTTGCGGAATTTCAGGTTCGTATAAAACAATGTCTAACATAATAATTTAGTGCGTTCATAAAAAATAATGCTAAATTGTACCGCACTTTCAAGGAAAAATCTTTATGAATAAAACATCTCTGTTTCGGTTATTTATTGACGTATTTTGGCAACGTTTCCAACAAAACAAACTCACGCAAGCCGCAGGATCGCTAACGTATAGCACCATGTTAGCCATTGTGCCGTTGGTGATGGTGGTGTTCGCCATTTTCTCCGCATTCCCCATGTTTAACGAAATGACAGGCGCATTAAAAGAATTTATTTTCACCAATTTTGCCCCCTCTGCCAGTGACGTGGTTGGTCAATATATTGATGAATTTGTAGGCAATTCTAAACAAATGAGCGCTGTCGGGGTGGTGGGGTTAATTGTCACGGCATTGATGTTGATTAAATCCATTGATGACATGTTAAATCAAATTTGGCGAGCCAAAAGTCGCAGTCTGGTGTTTTCTTTTGCGATTTATTGGACCATTTTAAGCCTCGGCCCGATTTTTATCGGGGCGAGCATTGCCATTTCAAGCTATATTACCTCTTTCCAATTATTTAACGAGGGCATTAATTTACCCTTTGGTCTGAAATTACTGGGCTTTGTGCCGTTTTTCCTCACATGGTTGAGTTTTACGTTGATTTATTTGCTCGTACCCAATCAAAAAATCTATTGGCAACATGCCGCTGCGGGCGCTTTAATTGCAGCGATTTTCTTTACTCTCGGTAAACAAGGTTTCGCTTGGTATATCACCACATTCCCCTCCTATCAACTGATTTACGGCGCCATGGCCACCTTGCCGATTATGTTATTGTGGATTTGGTTGAGTTGGACCTTTATTTTACTCGGTGCGCAACTGGCCGCCGTGTTAGGCGATATGCGTTTGATTAAAGCGGGGGAATTGGATATGCACCAAGTGCGAGAAAAGGAGATGATGTAATCTTTTCCGAATAAATATCCGCACATTTTCTGGGTTTTTTGTTGTTTTTGAGTGAAAACGAAAAAATATTGTGATCAACGTCACAATTTTGAAACAAAGTACTTTCTCATTAAGAAAAAAATGAGTATGTTTATCATAGTTTTTTTGATCTTGATGAGAATTTTATTATGAACAGAAATCAAAATTTACAACAGGCCAAAACAGACCGAGAATGGGATGTCGTCATTATTGGTGGCGGCGCAACAGGATTGGGCATAGCCGTTGATGCTGCGAGCCGTGGGTTTTCCACCCTGTTATTGGAACGTGTCGACTTTGCCAAAGGCACCTCCAGTCGCAGCACAAAATTGGTGCATGGTGGCGTACGCTACTTGGCACAAGGGGACATTGCTTTGGTGAAAGAGGCCTTGCGTGAGCGTGGCAGACTCGGCAAAAATGCACCGCACTTATTTAAAAGCGAATCCTTTATTATCCCCGGTGAAAAATGGTGGACCGCCTATTATTACACCTTAGGCTTGTGGATTTATGACCGTTTATCGGGTGCCTTAAGCATTGGGCATACTCGCTATTTGAGCAAAAACGAAACCCAAACCCAATTAAAAGGGGTGAAACCCGAAAAACTCAATAATGGCGTGTGCTATTATGATGGCCAGTTTGATGATGCTCGTTTAGCCATCAACTTAGCACAAACCGCTGCAGAACAAGGGGCAACCTTAGTCAACTATTGCGAAGTGGTGGGTTTAGATAAAAATGAGGCAGGTAAAATTAACGGTGTGCAAGTCAGAGATGTGTTCAGCGGTGAGCATTTTGCGGTAAAAGCCAAATGTGTCGTTAATGCGACAGGCGTATTTACCAATGAAATCAATGCCATGGACAACCCAGAAGAAATGGACGGTATTGTGCCAAGTCAAGGTATTCATATCGTGATTGATCGTGATTTCTTACCGAATGAATCCGCTTTAATGGTGCCAAAAACCTCGGACGGTCGGGTGTTATTCGCCGTGCCTTGGCATGATAAATTAGTGGTCGGCACCACCGATACGCTCGTAAAAAATGCCGAATATGAACCTCGTCCACTCGAGCAAGAAGTCGAGTTTATTTTACAAACTGCCAAAGATTATTTTGTCAAAGCGCCAACCCGTGAAGATGTACGCAGTGTGTTTGTGGGCTTGCGTCCGTTAGCGGCACCAAAAGGCGAAAATAAAAGCACCAAAGAGGTGTCCCGTAGCCATAAAATCCATATTAGTGATTCTGGTTTGGTGGATATTATTGGCGGCAAATGGACAACCTATCGTCAAATGGCAGAAGATGCCTTAGAGGCAGCGATTGATAAGGGTATTTTACCGAAAAAACAATGTGTTACCGTAGATTTAAAAATTCACGGACACCACCCTGCGGATATGGCTAGTCACCTTGGCTATTACGGTAGCGATAGAGCGCATATTGAGCAGCTTGCGGCAAGTGATCCAAAAGCAGGGAGCAAAATTCATCCAGACTATCCATTCCTTTACGCCGAGGCCTTGTGGGCGGTGCGTGAAGAAATGGCGCAAACACTGGAAGATGTGCTGGCTCGCCGAATCCGTTTCTTGTTCTTAGATGCAAGAGCAGCTTCAGCGGTCGCAGAAGAGGTGGCAAATTACATTGCCCCAGAATTAAACAAAGATGCCGATTGGGTTGCTCAACAAGTGAGTGAATTCCGTCAGTTGTGTACACAATATCATTTTTAATCACATAAGGGAGAAACACTATGTTTGGTCCATTTAAACCAGCACCCCATATCGCAGAATTGCCTGCGGATAAAGTGGATGCGAAATATAAACAATTACGTTGGCAAGTCTTTGCTGGGATTTTCTTTGGTTATGCCGCTTATTATTTTGTGCGGGGTAACTTTGATTTAGCCCAAAAAGGCTTGATTGAGGCGGGTATGTATAACAAAGCAGAACTGGGTTTTATCGGCTCGGCTTTGGGTTTAGCCTACGGTATTTCTAAATTCGTAATGGCGGGTATGTCTGACCGCTCTAATCCGAAAGTGTTTTTACCTTTTGGTTTGTTCCTCTCAGGTCTTTGCATGGTGTTAATGGGAATTATGCCATGGGCGACTTCTGGCGTGATGATTATGTTTGCGTTGATCTTCTTAAATGGTTGGTTCCAAGGGATGGGTTGGCCTCCATGTGGACGAACCATGGTGCATTGGTGGTCAAAATCTGAACGGGGTACTATCGTGTCTATCTGGAACACCGCACACAACTTAGGCGGTATGGTACCGGGTGCCATGGTGTTATTAGCCAGTGCCATTTACTTCAACACCCACGGTGTACAAGCGACCGCCAAAGATGTATGGCAACAAACCTTGTATTATCCAGGTATTGCCGCTATGGTGGTGTCATTCTTAATCTATTTTGTGATGAAAGATACCCCACAATCTTGCGGTTTACCATCTATCGAAAAATGGCGTAATGATTACCCTGATAACTATGATGAAAAAACTAACGAACAAGAATTAACAACTAAAGAAATTTTTGTGACTTATGTGTTGAAAAACAAATTGTTATGGTATATCGCTATTGCAAACGTGTTCGTTTATTTAATCCGTTATGGTGTTTTAAAATGGTCACCAGTATATCTTGGCGAAGTCAAACACTTCAATATTAAAGGTACCGCTTGGGCATACACTATTTATGAATTAGCGGCGATCCCAGGTACGTTATTATGCGGTTGGGTATCTGACAAAGTCTTTAAAGGTAAACGTGGTTTAACTGGGTTCATCTTTATGATTTTAACCACGATTGCAGTAGTAGCATTATGGAAAAACCCAGCCACACCAGAGGCAGAATTAGCCAACTATGCTAACTGGTATGAAAATCCGTACCAATTAACAGACTTTATTTTAATGACCACAGTCGGTTTCTTAATCTATGGCCCAGTAATGCTAATCGGCTTACATGCCCTTGAATTAGCACCGAAAAAAGCCGCTGGTACTTCCGCAGGTTTTACAGGTTTATTCGGTTATCTTGGCGGTACTGTTTCTGCCTCTGCGATTGTAGGTTGGGCAGCAGAATATTACGGCTGGGACGGCGGCTTCTATGTGATGATCGCTGGTGGTGTTTTATCGGTTATCTTGTTGTTTATCGTGATGGTAGAAGAGGGTAAACACAAAGCGAAATTAGCGGATCACTATGGTAAATAATTAGATTTTAATTTAAACTCAGTCTAAATTTATTAAGGGACGATAGAATATATCGTCCCTTAATTGATCATTACATATTATAAAAATTTTGCAAAAACACCGCACTTTTATTTAGTCTTATCGTATCACTACACCAAAGGGGAATTTTGCAAAATGGGAAAAATGGCGGGGATATTTGGGGTTGAAGTAGGAAAGGTAAAGTGGTAATTTATACAGCGTAGATGTTTAAGTAGAGAATTTGGAAAATGAAACTATCATCTAAAAAAGATTTTTAATGACAAGACGTTAGACGTAAATTCAGTTATTCGAAATTTTCGAATAACTGGTGATGACAGCAAAAGTTACAACTTCCCTTACTTTTTTCAGGAGAAATAAATGATCGCATTAATCCAACGTGTCACTCACGCCAATGTGAACGTAGACAACCAAACTGTCGGTGAAATTGGCAAAGGCTTATTGGTATTGCTCGGTGTGGAAAAAGAAGATGATCAAGCGAAAGCGGATAAATTAGTGGAAAAAGTGCTGAATTATCGGGTCTTTGCAGATGAACAGGGTAAAATGAATTTGAATGTGCAACAAGCAGGCGGTTCACTGTTGGTGGTGTCACAATTTACCTTGGCAGCAGATACCCAAAAAGGCTTACGCCCGAGTTTTTCAAAAGGAGCCTCGCCTGATTTAGCCAATGAATTGTATCGTTATTTTGTGCAAAAGTGCGGTGAAAAAATCGCCGTTTCTACGGGGCAGTTTGGCGCTGATATGCAAGTGAGTTTAACCAATGATGGCCCCGTTACGTTCTGGTTAACGGCTTAACAAAAATTAGTTTTTGCAAGATGCGGAAAGTCGGTTATACTTAACGCCTATTTTTATTTATTTGCATTTGAGAACAATATGGAAGAATTTATGCCGTTGGCAACACAATTTGCCAAAAACCATACCTTGTTAGTGGTCGCTTGGGTCGCTATTTTTGTGGCGACCATTTATGTATTCGTCAAATCTGCCTTAAGCAAAGTGAAATTAATTACAAATTCACAAGCGGTGGCGTTAATCAATAATAAAGATGCCGTGGTGATTGATTTGCGTAGTATTGACGAATTTAAACGGGGTCACATTATTCATAGTAAACAATTTTTGCCAAGCGATATTAAGAAACACAATTTAGGCAAACTAGAACAACATAAAGAGATGCCAATGATTTTAGTGTGTGCCACCGGTGCCGTGGCGAATACCTCTGCGGAAATCTTGTCAAAACAAGGCTTTAGCGAAGTGTATGCGTTACAAGAGGGCATTGCGGGTTGGAACGCTGCCAATTTACCATTAGTGAAATAAGGATTTTATATGACTGAAGAAACACAAGCACCAACACAAGAACAACAACCTGAAGTGGTTTTTCAAATTCAACGTATTTATGTGAAAGACGTGTCTTTTGAGGCACCGAATTTACCGCATATTTTTCATCAAGAATGGAAACCGAATTTGAGCTTTGATTTAAGCACAGAGGCGAAACAATTAGGTGATGATTTATACGAAGTGGTGTTAAACATTTCGGCGGAAACCACCATGGAGGACAGCAAAGAAGTCGCCTTTATTTGCGAAGTCAAACAAGCCGGTGTGTTTACGATTAGCGGTTTGGAAGATATGCAAATGGCCCATTGTTTAACGTCACAATGCCCGAATATGTTGTTCCCTTATGCACGTGAATTAATTTCGAGCTTAGTGAATCGTGGTACATTCCCTGCATTGAATCTTGCGCCAGTCAATTTTGATGCGTTGTTTATGGAACATTTACGCCGCATTGAGCAAGAAGAAGAGCAAGCGGAAAAACCGACGACTCATTAATTAAATTGTCGGGGCGGATTGCGATTTCCGCCCTCATTATCCAATTTTAAGGCGTTAGTCATGACCACTCCAACACCAATTAGCGTTCTCGGGGCTGGATCTTATGGCACATCTTTAGCCATTGCCTTTTCCCGTAATAACTTCCCCACTTATCTTTGGGGACACAATCCTGAGCATTGTCGTCAATTAGAAAATGCCCGACAAAATGCCCGTTTCTTGCCGGAAATTTCCTTTCCTACGGCGTTGCATATTGAATCGGATCTTAAAACTGCGGTGCAAAAATCCCGAGATTTGTTGATCGTGGTACCAAGCCATGTGTTTGCGGAGGTGATCGATCAAATTAAACCGCACTTACGCCCTGATAGCCGTATTGCGTGGGCAACAAAGGGGTTAGAACGAGATACGGGACGGTTATTGCAAACGGTGATTGAAGAAAAGTTGGGGACGCATTATCCTTTAGCCATGTTATCTGGCCCAACGTTCGCCAAAGAATTAGCTGCCGGTTTACCCACAGCGATTGCCTTGGCGTCTAACGATCCACAATTTGCGGTGGAATTACAAAATCGCATTCATTGCAGTAAGCATTTTCGGGTGTATTTAAATCAAGATATGATCGGCGTACAACTCGGCGGTGCGGTGAAAAACGTGATTGCCATTGCGGCTGGCATGTCGGACGGCATGGGCTTTGGCGCCAATGCCAGAACCGCATTGATTACCCGTGGCATTGCCGAAATCAGCCGATTAGGGGTGTCTTTAGGTGCAGATCCGAAAACCTTTATGGGCATGTCAGGCTTGGGCGATTTGGTGTTAACCTGTACCGACAATCAATCCCGTAACCGCCGTTTTGGCCTCATGTTAGGGCAAGGTGTGTCAGCAGAACAGGCCATGCAAGAGATTGGTCAAGTGGTGGAGGGCTATTATAATACCAAGGAAACCACGTTGTTAGCCCAACGGCAAGGGGTGGAAATGCCGATTACGGAGCAAATGTATCAAGTGTTGTTCCAACATAAAAACGCCAAAGATGCCGCCATGGCATTATTAGGGCGTGAGAAAAAAGCAGAATAAGGGAGTAAACCATGTTGAATGAGGTGTGGCAGAAAATTCGTGATGAGGCCAAGGAATTGGTGGATCACGAACCAGTGTTAGCGAGCTTTTTCCATTCCACCATTTTAAAGCATAAAAATCTGGGCAGTGTGTTGAGCTATATTTTGGCAAACAAATTAGCCACCGCCACCATGCCCGCCATTACCTTGCGTGAAATTATCGAAGATGTGTATCAGGATCAACCGAGTATTATTGAAAGTGCCGCTTGCGATATTCACGCCGTCCGCCAACGTGACCCTGCGGTGGAATTATGGTCAACCCCGTTGCTTTATTTGAAAGGGTTCCACGCCATTCAAAGCTACCGCATTACCCATCATTTATGGCAAACCGAACGCCGTTCACTTGCCATTTATTTACAAAACCAAATTTCCGTCGCCTTTGATGTGGATATTCACCCCGCCGCACGGATTGGTTGTGGCATTATGTTCGACCATGCCACCGGCATTGTGGTGGGGGAAACCGCCGTGATTGAAAATGACGTGTCTATCTTGCAAGGCGTGACTTTAGGCGGAACCGGCAAAGAAACTGGCGACCGCCACCCAAAAATCCGTGAGGGTGTGATGATTGGTGCGGGAGCGAAAATCCTTGGCAATATTGAAGTGGGTAAATATGCCAAAATCGGGGCTAATTCTGTGGTGTTGCAACCCGTTCCAGAACATGCCACCGCTGCTGGCGTGCCGGCTCGTATTATCGGCAAAGATCGAGATGCCAAACCAGCCTTTGATATGAACCAGTATTTTATTGATGATGCGGAAATGTTGAATATTTAATGGAATTTTATCTACAAATTTTTCCATTTGTACAAAAAGTAGTGTTACATCTCATTATTTATTTTTATAAAAGATGTAACACTATTAACAACAAATAAATGTGTAGATTATTTCCGACTATTCAACAACTGATCTGCATTATCCAAAGTCACTTTTGTCCAAGGTACATCATAACGTTTGGATTTACCGTCATTCCATTCCATTTTTCCCTTGTATTGTTCCCAAATATCGGACATTGGTTGATAACTATCGCCAATAACTGCTCTTAAAGCCACATCAATAGAACCTTGAATTTGCCCTTTAGCATCTTGCAAAATTGAGGTCATTTTTTTCTCTTTTACGGCATAAATCGCATCACTGACACCATCCACCCCAGCAATTGCAAAATCATTCACATTTAGCCCAGCACTTTGAATGGCTTCAATGGCACCTAATGCCATTTCATCATTTTGAGCAATAATACCATTGATTTTACCGCGGTGTTTTTGTAGCCAGTTTTCCATTAATGGAATAGCTTCTGAACGTGACCAGTTAGCGGTTTTACGTTCTAGAATTTTGATGTTATCTTTGCCACATTCTGCGATAGCTTTTTCGTTACCTTGACCACGTTGGATTTCACCCGATCCCCCTTTAGGACCTTCAATAATCACCACATTGCCTTTGCATCCCATTTTTTCTAATACCGCTTTCGCTTCTAAATAACCACCCTCTACATCATCTGAAACGACTTCACTGGTCATTTTATCGGTATTTAAACGAGCATTTGTGACCACCACGGGGATATTGGCTTTATTTGCCATGGTGACGACATCAATATTGGCTTCATAATCCATCGGATTAATGACAATAGCATCAGTCTTGGTTTGGATAGCGGTTTCCGCTTGATTGTTTTGTACAAGCGGATCATAACGACCGTCATAAACCGTTAGGGTTGCAATACCCTGTTTAACTGCAGGATGTTCTTTGGCATATTTATCCATTAGTTGAACAAATTCTGCTTTCATACCATACATTAAAATAGAAATTTTAACAGGTGTTTGTTGTGCCACTGCAACAGATGAAACAGCGAGAGCAATAGATGTTAATAGTAATTTTTTCATAGCATTTTCCTCTTTGGATTAAATAAAAGATTGAGTGTTTAAATAGGGTCAACAGACCCTAAAACTATCTGCGAATTTTTCTTGACGGATCTAACATCACTGCGACGACGATTAATACCCCCTTAATTAATTGTTGATAATAAGATTGCACCCCTAATAAATCCAATCCATTGTTTAACACACCAATAATTAGAATCCCAAAGAATGTTCCCATTAATGTACCAATTCCGCCTACCATACTGGTTCCCCCAATAACGACAGCAGCAATAGCATCTAATTCATAAGCTGTTCCTGCGTTGGTTTGTGCGGAACCTGTTCGTGCTGTAAGAATTAATCCAGCGATGGCAGAAAGTACACCACAAAGGGTATAAACAAGGGTTTTGATTTTATTAACATTAATACCTGATGTTCTGGTGCTTTTTTCGTTACCACCTACTGCATAAACATAGCGACCAAAAGTGGTTTTATTCAACACAATCCAAGCAAAAATAAAGATCAGTAAGAACAAAATAATAGGGATTGGAATAGCATCAAATAAATAACCATTTCCTAACCAGCGAAAATCTGAATTTAGCTGAGAAACTGGGTTACCATCTGTGGAAAGTAAAGTTAATCCCCTTGCAATAGAAAGCATACCCATTGTCACAATAAAGGGCTGTAAGTTGTATTTTGCGATGACAGCACCATTAATAAATCCAGCTATCGCTCCAACCAAAATTGCCACAAAAATAGGCAACCATAATGCCATATCGGTATTGCCAATCGCCAAACCGCTATTTGTTGTGGCAAAACGAGCGGCCACAATACCAGCCAAAGCCAGTACTGCACCCACTGAAAGGTCAACCCCAGCTGTGATGATAACGAAAGTCATACCAATAGCTAATATGCCGTTAATTGACACCTGTCTTAACACGATCAACGCATTATCTTTGCTTAGAAAATAGTTATCTGCCCAATAACCATAATAAACGCAAATTTCCCCCGCAATAGAGATTACAATACACAGCACAAGAAAGGCTAAAATAATGCCATATTTATTCATATTCTGTTTTAACACATTGTTTTTCATAATATATCCTTTTATTATTGAAGAAAGTTATACGGACAAATTCATTAGTTTGGACTGAGTTAATTCATCTCTTGATAATATGCCATTGATTTTTCCATCTTTTAAAACAATGACACGATCACTCATACCAATAATTTCAGGTAATTCAGAGGACACCATAATGATAGATTTCCCTTGATTGGCAAAATCAGACATAAAATCATAGATTTCTTTTTTAGCACCCACATCAATGCCTCGAGTCGGTTCATCTAATAGCAATATTTCAGGATCTAACAATGCCCATTTGCCTAAAATAACTTTTTGTTGATTTCCGCCGCTTAAATTAATCACCTTTTGATCTTGATTTGGTGTTTTTATATTGAACTTTTTAATCATCTCTATGGCTCTGGCTTTGGTTTGACTATCATTAATTAAGCCTGATTTTGTCACCTCTTTAAGAGAAGATAAATTAATGTTCTCACCAACAGAAAGGCACAATACTAAGCCTGTTTCTTTCCTATCTTCAGTCACATAAGCAAGACCTGATTCAATAGCTTGTTGTGGTGAATTTAACTGAAGTGTGTTGCCTTTAAAGCGGATTGAACCAGAGGCAGGTTTTTCTAAACCAAACAGCAGATCGAGAATTTCACTTCGTCCAGATCCAACTAAGCCGTATATACCTAAGATTTCCCCTTGTTTTAGATTAAAACTGATATCTTCAAGAAAATGATTCCAATGTAGATTATTTACTTCTAGTACAACATTTTCTGTTGGGGTGTTATATTTAGAAAACTCCTGACTTAATTCGCCACCAATAATGTGTTCAATCAATTTTTCTCGGGTAATGTCTGCAATCTCACCTTCATAAATATAAGTACCATCACGAAACACCGTAAAGGTATCCGCAATCTCAAAAATTTCAGAAAGACGGTGAGAAACATAAATAATCCCCTTACCTTTTTCAGCTAATTGGCGAATCGCTTGAAATAATTTCAAGGTATCTTCCTCACCAATGGCAGAGGTTGGCTCGTCCATAATGATAATATCAGCATTAGAATGAGAAAGTGCTTTAGCAATTTCCACTAATTGTTGTTCTGCTACGCTTAAATCTCGCAATCTGGTTTTGGCTGAAATATCATTAAAACCTAAATCATCTAATAATGCCTGAGCTTGTTTATTCAGTTGTTCAAAATCTACAAAGCCCATCTTTTTCGGCTCATTGCCTAAGTAAATATTTTCTGCTACGGATAAATCAGGAATACCACTTAATTCTTGCTGAACAATGGTTATTCCACCTTGTAAGGCTTGTTTTGGGGTGGCGAAATGACATTCTTTTCCTTGAATAAAAATATGCCCTGTATCTGGTTGGATAAATCCCATTAATATGCTGAGAAAGGTGGATTTTCCCGCACCATTGCCACCACATAAAGCGTGAATAGAACCACGTCTTAAGGCAAATTCAATATTTTTTAATGCGATTACTTCGCCAAATTTTTTACTAATACCAGTGACTTCCAGTAAATAATCTGATGAATTTGTCATAGTTAATCTTCCAAATAGTTTTTGGTTAAAATGGCACAATATTTTGTATACACTTTTTCATATTGCTGTACGTTTTGAATATTTGGCGTGGTTAAAGTACTTTGCTCTAAAATAACAAATTGATCGGTTAATTCATTGAGTAATTGTTGTTCATCTTTCGTAGAATAAGAACAAATATGAACCAAGGCCGCTTGAATAGCTGCACCCAATGCAGCCGCTTCGGAATAGGCTAAACAAATGACTTCACAATTCATCATATCCGCAACGATTTGTCGCCATATTGGACTTTTAGCACCGCCTCCAATTAAGCGAATTTGGGTGGGGTTTACCCCTTTCTGTCTAAATAAATCTAGCCCATAACGTAATCCCAACGTTGTTCCTTCAACCATTGCACGGCATAAATTCTCAACCGTAAAATTGTTATAATCTAAACCATAGATACTTGCTTTGGCAGTAGGTAATGCTGGAACTCTTTCGCCGTTAAAGAATGGTAAAATTGTGATGCCATTTGCTCCAATAGGCGCAGATGAAACTGCAAGATTAAAATCCGTTAAATCTATTTTTAATAGTTTTTGTAATAAGGATGTCGTAGAGGTGACGTTCATTGTACAGATTAATGGCAACCAGCCATTATTAGCTGAACAGAAATTGGCTATCAGTTTTGATGCAGGTTTTATTGGTGTTGAAGAATAAGCATATAACGTCCCAGAGGTGCCTAGACTCATAGTTACAATACCATCTTTCGTATTTCCTGTGCCAATGGCACCCATCATATTATCACCACTCCCTGATGCCACCAACACATCAGGATTTAAATTTAACAGTTGAGCGATATCTGCTTTCAATTTGCCAACAACGGTATTACTTTTGATTAAAGTAGGTAGCGCATTGGTTAATATGCTATCTTTATCAATGAGTTCAATAACGTCTTTATTCCAACAACGAGAATAAATATCTAATAATCCAGTGCCAGACGCATCACCATATTCCATTACCGCTTGTCCTGTTAGCCAGTAATTAATATAGTCATGCGGAAGCAATACTTTATCCACTTGTTGCCAAATGTCAGGATAAGATTGCTTTAACCAAAGTAATTTGGAGGCAGTATATCCAGTTGCAATCACTAATCCCAGTTTTTCTAAGCATTGTTCTTCACCGCCTATCATCTGTAAAAGTTGCTCATTTTGTGATCTGCACCCCAAAAGTTGGACTAATAACCAACTAAGTAAGGTGCAGATTTTTATGACTAAATACAACCAAGCATTTAAACAA
>NZ_JBPDVF010000005.1:0-146043 GCF_051851515.1 Lonepinella sp. BR2271
ATTTTGACGATATGATTACACAGGAATGTAAACGATGTCTTTAGGGATTATGTAAACTATGTTATCAGGTTGTACCCTCACCCTAGCCCTCTCCCAGAGGGAGAGGGGATTTTTTTGTTATTGCCCAAATCCCCGCAATCCCACGACATGAACCTGCTCTTGATTCCCCGAAATTTTCCGCACCAATTTATAAGTCGTGCCTTTTTCTGGGCTGATGTTTTCAGGGGCGGCGATTAATAATTGCATATCCAATCGTTCGCAGAGTTCAAACAGCGTGGAAATGGATTTGCCATCAAGTCGTGCGGCTTCGTCAAGGAATAACAGGCGGCAAGGGACAATGTCTTTGCCCCGAATACGGCGGCTTTCTTCTTCCCAGCTTTGCACCACCATTAACAAGATCGACATCCCCGTACCAATGGCTTCACCTGTTGACAATGCCCCACTTTCGGCACGCAACCAGCCGTCTGCACCACGGAACACTTCCACTTCTAAATCCAAATAATTGCGGTAATCCAGCAATTCTTCGCCGATGGTTTGAGCGGTACGTTGCCCCATATCAATATGCGGATTAATGCGTTGATAGAGTTTCGCCATCGCTTCTGAGAAAGTGATGCGATTGTCGCTAAATAAATCTTGGTATTCCTGCTGTTCGCCTGATAAGGCATCTAAAAGCATTGCGTGGGTATCACGGATATTCACCACCAACCGCACGGATTTCACTTGTCCAAAGGAAATATTTTGTAATCCTTGGTTGAGCTGACGAATACGATTTTGTTCACGTTGAATGGTTTTTCGCATAATGTTCGCCACACTTTCTGAGCTTATCGCCAATTTTTGCTCACGGCCAGTAAGTTCGTCCGTTAAGCGGTTAAGCTCAATTTCCATTTGTTCAATGGCATCAATTGGGTCATCGGTTTTGATAATATCTTGACGAATCCGCTCACGCAAATGTTGATACACCGCAATAAAGAACCGCACTTTGTTTTCAGGTTTGCGGTTATCTTCCGACAAACGCAGGCTATCACGCAGATATTCATTGTCTGCCACCGCTTGACGCAATGCCCCAAGGGCTTTATCCGACATTGAACGCAAATCGTCTGCGGATAAATAGGTAAGCTCACGGCGGTGTAGTCGTTTTTCCACATCGCTGTTGCGAGATAACCGCAATACCACGCACCAACTGGCTTTAGCAGCGACCACAATTTCACGTTGCTGTTTATAATCTCGCTCTGCTTTGCGAATACGGCGAGTTAAATTTTCTGCATCACTTTCAATCAAGGTAAGTTGTTTTTCCACATAAGAACGGCGTTGACGATTGGTGGAAAGTTGTTGATATAATTCATCTTTCCGCACTCTCGCACGCTCTTCTGCACCCTGATCGGCTCTCACGCCTAATTCGTTGACTTCAGTCAATAATTCTTTCAGCAAATCATTTTTACTGTTATACGCACTTTGCAACTGAATCATCACCTGATTATATTGGGCAAATTGTGCTTGTTTTTGGCGGAGCTGTTCACGTTGTTGCTCACGGCGTGCTTGGGTCTGCTCCAATTTCAACCGCAGTTGCTCATTTAGGCTGTTGCTTTCGGTTTGAATGGCATCATCATAGGCAAAATGGGCTTTGCGTTGCACCACGTTGGAAAGAGCAAAGATTTTCTGTTGCACTTGTTTTTGCATTGCCACGGCTTGTGCTAAATCGTCTTTCAAACGCGCATAATTTTCAGGGTCGCTTTGCAAGCTGTTTGCTATCGGCTCTAACTGTGACAATGTCACGCCGTGATGGCGAATAAACAATTCATCTTGTTCCAGATTATCCAACTGCTCCCGACATTCTTCAATGCGATCTTGCAGGCTTTCATCAGCAATTACGGCTAATTGCGGAATAATCCGATTGAGCAACTGCATTTTTTCTTTGGCTTGATCTAATTTCAAGCGCGCTTGTTGTTCGCCTGTGGAAAGTGCGGTTAATTCTCGCTCAATTTCATTGCGTTCCGTATTAATGGCTCGCAGGCTTTCTTCAGGGTTTGGTAAGAACGCCAAGGCTAAATGCAAGCCGACAAATTGGCTAAATTGTTGGTGTAAGCGTTGGCATTTTTGTACATCAAAGGCGGCTTCAGCGTACTTTTCTGTGACATTGTCACGCTCAATTTCCAATTCCGCTAAGTGTTTTTCCCGAGCCGCACGCCCGAATAACGGAATTTCAGGGAATTTGGAATAACGCACTTCCCTATCCGATACCTGCACCACCACGCCGTGTTCCAACTCATTGGCGGACAACACGCTATCATCAAAGGCACTTGGATCACCTTCAATTAAATACAAATCATCAGGGCAATCGTCTAAATTGGCAAGTTGGGCTTTAACGGTGGCTAAATCACGCACCACAATGGCGTGGCGAGCAGGACCATAAAGGGCGGAGAAATACGGTGCATCTTCTATCGGCACATCATCGTAAAGTTCAGACAACAACACGCCACCAAAACGCTCTGCCAATACATTCAAACGCGCATCTTCTGAGCCATCAGGTTGGCTTAAACGTGAAATCTGTGTTTCTAACTGTTGACGTTTTTGCGCTAACTCGTCCCGTTGAAGCGTTAATTCACGTTCTTTCACCAACAACGATTGCATATAATTCATCACATCTTGGCTATCACCAAACTGCTCGCCTGATTGTTCGGTTAATCGTTCAAGTTCGGCTTGAGCCAGTAACCACGCAGGGGCTTTTTGCGAATGTTCATTATAGGCTTGATTTAACTGCTCTCGTTTTTGACGTAAGGTAGAACGGTTTTCCACTTGCTCGGAAAGCTCCGCCCCCAAATCGTCAATCAGGGCTTCTTGTTCGCTGTAAAATTCTTCCAACTCATCAGCGGTTTCCAACTGTGTGTTGGCACGTTGATTAAACTCTTTTAATAAACGCACCGCCGCTTGTTGCTGGGCAAAACGCTGTTCCAATTCGTGTAACTTCGCTCGTAATTGTGGGGTTTGGGTCGCATTGAGTTTTTGCGTTGGGTATTCACGCAACAGTTCTTTCGCTGATTCCCACGCCGCACTTCTTGGCACGTCCCCTGCAATTTTGCACACCAACTGGTAGGCTTTATCAAATTGCGATTTTGCCGCTTCGGAAATGGACATTTTATGCTCAAGCTCTAACACTTTTTCGGTCAGAATGTCCCCTTGAGCGGCAAATTCCTGCTGATAATCGTCCACATTTTTCACGCTCAAATCTGCCAATCCGCAGAGCTGTTTGGCTTTTTCTAACGCCGCAATGGCTTGTTGATATTGCAACGCTCGAGTTTGTTGGGCATCTAATGCTTGTTGATAATCAGCAAGCTGGCTGCGAATTTGATCCACTTCGCTTTCTAATTGCTCAAATTGGGCTTGGCTTTCTTCTAGCTGTTCTTGGCTCGTTTCTACCACCATTTTTTGTTCTTCAAGACGTTCCGTTAAGCCACCAATATCGTCTTGATAACGTTCAATTTTTTCTTGATGACGTAACGCATTGAGCACCAAATTTAAATGATCCGCCGCACTTTGATGATCCACTTCCAGCCCCTTTTCGCTTTCGGCTAATTCTTGTGCTTCACGGCTTAAATCAATCAAACGATGTTGCGACAACGCCTGTTCCGACTTAGCTTGATACCACTCACGGCGGAATTTCAAGGCATTTTCAATATTGCCCTGACGCTCATTGGCGTTACGCATATAATCCGATGCTACATAATTGGTGGTTTCGGTAATCAAATGCTTAAATAAATCCCGATCCGCTTGGGTCAGTTTAATGGCTTCCAAGGTCATACGGTTTTCTCGCAACGCCGATTCCATATCTTGGAACGCCTTGCGAACGCCTAAATTTTCAGGCAATAAATAATCACGCAAGGATTTGGTGATGGCACTGGAAATCCCGCCGTACAGGGACGCTTCAATCAGTTTATAAAATTTCGCACGATCACTGGACGAACGCAGACGTTTTGGAATAATCCCCAAATCAAACATCATTGCGTGATAATCGGCGATGGAATGATATTGCTTGAATTGTCCGCCAATATCGTCAATCTTGTCTTTAATTTCGGTCAAATTCAATACTTTGGCTTGGCGATCATTGACCACTTCGGTGAAAATGGACGTTGGATTAACGGATAATTCTACCCCTTGCAAACTAAAGGTTTTAATATCTACTTTCTTATCACGCCCTGCAATTTGCTGCAATCTTGCCCCAACCAAGGTGCGTTGATGACGTGAATTAAGGGTATCCAACACTGCATAACACACCCCAGGGCGAAGTTTGCCGTGCAACCCTTTATCACGAGATCCGCCACTTGCCCCCGCTTCGGTGGTATTGCGGAAATGCAACAAGGTCAAATCAGGAATCAATGCGGTGACAAAGCCTGCCATTGTGGTGGATTTCCCTGCCCCGTTACCGCCCGACAGCGTGGTCACCAGTTCATCTAAATCAAAGGTGCGAGCAAAAAAACCGTTCCAGTTAATCAGCGTGAGCGAGCGGAATTTGCCTCGTTCTACCCCTGCTTGCGGTTGAAATGGCGAAACGGCGGTGAAAATGTCTTCTGTTTCTTCCTGCATTTCTTCTACCACATCTTGTTGGCTTAAATCATCTTGTTCTAATTCAAACTCTGCCATTATTCCGCCCCTTCTTCATTCTCATCTTGGCTATCATCAAAATCTTCGTCATTTTCCACCGCAGTTTCTTGATTGAACGCCGCTTTTTCCGCTTGCAATGATTGCGGAGTTGCCGCCTCACCGTCCCGAATCAAGCGTAATTGGGCTTCCAATGGATCATCCCCCGACCGCACTTCCGCCCCAAAACGGAACACGGATTCGGAAATGGTAAACTTGCCGCTATTCTGCTCGCCCACCGTGTGTAACATTCCCAAACGGCGTAACCGCCCAATGGCTGCTCGCACTTTTTCTGCTAGCTTTTGTTTATCCAAATCCGATCCGCTAGCACGCAAATTAATCGCTTTCAACAATTTCGCTTCGTCTGCAAGATTTAACAACTCATCATACACTTCTTGCACCGAAAAAATCCCCTGTTGAGCCAACCGTTCAGGGCTTAAATACAGATAACACAGCACTTTCCCTACCAACATTTCTAGCTCCGACAACACGGAACGTGAAATCAACGTCGTGGCTTTCGGACGCAAATAGAAAAAACCTTCGGGGGCGCGAATCAGCTCCACATTATAACGGCGATAAAAACTGTCTAATTCTGCCTGAAAATCGCCTAAAAACGCATAATTATCTAAATACTCTTGCCCGATATGCCGCCCTGCCCGTAACTGGCTATCCACCGCAGGAAATAGTGGATTGGCAATGGCGGCTGCTAGTTTGGTTGAAATCACGTCTTCTAATTTTTCTGTCATATTCTTTTTCCAATCAAAATCTATTTGAAATAACATTATTCATTAAAATCATCAAGATAATTAAACTCAAGTTTACTTTGAATAATAATTTCTTCCATAATTGATGATAATTTATTCATATTTACCATTTCTTCAAACGCTTTTACCAGCATTGGAACATTGATAATTTCTTCTATCGCATCCATATAAGATGCTACAATCGCTTCTATTTTATATTTAATACTAGCTTGTTCTTGAATTAAGCTTTTTATTTGCTCTGGTGAATTATTGGATTTCACCACAAAAGTAATTGGAAACCGTTGTACTTTTTCTATGTCTAGAAAATATTTATTTACATCTATAGTTTCCGTTACTTGAAAAAATCTTCCTAGAGGTTTCATCACAAAATCAATTCCACCATCATTCGCATTGGTTCGCCCAGTTTTATATAAGCTCAATTTTTCTTCTAATATATTCTCTCTCGTATAACCAATCCAAATGGACTGTTCTGAATATTTAGATTTCAAGACGGCGTAACTGACTATTTCAAAAATTCTTGCATCAGCACTAGGATCTAATTGTGCTTTAATAAATGCGACTGCTTTTGTAGGTTCTTTTGTACTTAATTCATTAATTCTTTGACAAGTTTGGATAAATTCATCAAAGGCTTTCGTTTTTTCTGCTACATATTGCTCTATTATTTGAATAATAACCTTTGCTAAATTATAAACAACAGGCTTTCCTTGGTGATCAATTAATGTGATTTTTATCAAATCTTCTTGTAGCCAATATCTTTGCTTTTGAAGATCTCGCACAATAGGAACGATATTTAGTGTTGGGAAATATTTTCTGAATTCATCATTCAATCTATTATTTAACGCATGATTTTGTAATTTCTGCCCAAAAGGTAACTCCCTTAATCTTTTCAGCAAATCTGTAAATTTAGCACCTTCATATTTGGCATAATGAGTATCATTTTCTAAATATCCTTTATTAATATAATCTTCTATCAAAACATAAAGGGCATAATGATTCGCAAAAGATCCTCTCGATTTTGAACCTTTATTTGCTGATCTTGTTTTTACATTTAAATATTGAATAAGATGACTTTCTTTATATATTTTTGTTGCATTTTCACCAAATTCATTCTCAAGGATCGAAAGTATCTGAGATGAAAAAGAATGTTCAGTTAAAATAGGTTTCTTTGACATATTGCCTCTGATGATGTAAGTCTATTATTCTTTTGCTTTAATTGCTTATCCAGTTTAGAAAGTGTTTCTCCGTTATATTCTGTCGCAATGCCTAATCTTCTCAAACCAATTTTCACATATTCTTCTTGAAATTCAATACTAATGCTTCTTCTACCTAAACGTTGAGCTACTGCACTGGTAGAAAATGTACCACCAAAGGGATCTAAGATTAAATCCCCCTTATTTGAACTGGCTTTAATAATACGTTCTAGCAATACTTCTGGCTTTTGACTAGGGTGAACTTCATATTCTTCCATTCGGTATCTTACTCTAGGAAAATACCAAGTATTACCAGGGACTTTAGTTGTTTTATAAGGCGTTGGCACTGGTTTTCTATAATCAATCAATTTTCTTTGAGCACCCGTTTTAGCTTCTACTTCAATATCTTCTGCATTAAACGTATAATTTTGAGGGTTTTTCACCGCAAATAATATAGGTTCATATAAAGATCCAAAATATTTTTTTGCTTGAACCCCCGAACTATCGTAATGCCAAACAATTCGAGAAAGAATTGTCATGTGTTCACGAAGCCATAAATCAATATAAGGCATAGATTGAGTACTCGTCATTACATACAAGGAACCACTCTCTTTTAATTTTTTAATACATAATTCAAGCCATTGATAACACCAATCAATATATTCCTTTTCTGTCTTCCAAGAATCTCTAAATTGACTAAATTTTTTTCCAATATTATAAGGTGGATCGGCAAAAATAAGATCAATGGAATTATCCTCTATTTCTGATAAAGCATTTAAGCAATCATCAAAATAAATCTTTGTTAATGTGTTTTCAAAAACTTTCATAAAATAAAACACCTAAATCATGATATTAACGATACTCATCAATCACATTTGCTTGCACTTCTGCACCAGCGTTATTAATCGGTTGCCACGGGGAATAAATGCCCGAGAGATCTTGACTGGCTAAACCTAATCGCACCGCTTGATCCACGATAATGCGTGCCACGTCAAAATGGCGAGAAAGCGGATAATGTTCAAGCTGTTGTTTTAACACAAGGCTTAAATCAATCGGTTGATTGTGTTCTCGTTGGGCGATGAGCAAGGTTTGCATCGTTTCTACAATTTGATCGTGCAAGTCGGAAAGCTGTTCATACTGCAATTCATCAGGTAATTCGCCCAAGGCATCTTCATCTCGCAACAGTAATTCTTCATCACGCAAATCAATCAAGCGTTCCGCTTGAGCCGTCCACAAATACCACGGGGCATCAAAATAATGATGAATAGAGTTGCGCAACCGTTGGCTAAACACCCGATTTTTATCCATATCAATGGCGGTACGAATAAATTTATGCACGTGCCGGTCGTAGCCGATCCACAAGTCAATGGCTTGCTGTCCCCAGCTGATAATGCGGTCTAATTTGGCTTGTAAATCCACAATCAACTGGTCAATAAAATACAGCGTACTATTCCCGATAATACAGTCTTGAATCCGCAATAATTGGGCTTGTAGCTTGTCGCCAGCGGCGTTTAACGTATCTTGCAATTCTCGCAAATTGCCCGATGTTTCATCTAACAACCGTTCACAACTGGCAATCGCTGCTTGCCAATCTTTGCTTAACAAATCAGCGATTTCTTGCTTAATCCCCTGCTGATTTTCGTCCATAATGCGTTGTGATAAATCAATGCTATCAAAAATCTCCGCCACGGAATATTTGAGCGGTGCAAACACATTTCGCCGCCAAAAATACGCATCTTCGTTTTTCCGCACACCTTCTTCCGCTGATTCCGATGCACGCTGAATTTCATCTGCCACAATGGCAAGCTGCACGGACAACTTAAGAGCGGAAAATTCACGTTGACGAATATAATAATCAGACACGCCCACACCCAACGGGGTCAAGCGGTAAATGGAAAGTCCTTCGGTAAACTCGCTACTAAAACGGTTTAAAAACCGCTGTTTCACCAAATCATTAATGGCATTGTTGGCTCGGGTGACGACACTCTCAGAATACTCAAATTCAGATGACACTTGACGGAAAATATCCACTAAATCAGATTCTTGCATCTCGCCGTCAAAACGTTCGGCATTATACAGCGAAATTGCCAATAAAAACGCCAGCCGTTCGGTGTTGAGATTGAGCGAAAATTCCCGCTCTCTTGCCCACGACACCAGTTCGGGGATAGTTTGTGATGTTTCAGACATTAAAATTTCTCACAACCTTTGAAAATAGATATAATTGAAGAAGATTATACAGGATCTTTGTTGATATTGTAAGTTCTTGATCGTTACAAAAAAGTGCGGTGTAAATTTTTAATTTTTTATTGAAATTTATCAAGGCAATCCGTACCATACGCAGATTAATTTTAATGGATATTTTTATGACAACCGAACAAGAAAAAAAACACACCTACAACCTAAATAAACTACAAAAACGCTTACGCCGTCATGTGGGTAATGCCATTGCGGATTTTAATATGATTGAAGACGGCGACAAAGTGATGGTTTGCTTGTCGGGCGGGAAAGATAGTTATACGCTGTTGGATATTTTACTGAATCTTAAACTGAACGCCCCGATTCATTTTGATATTGTGGCGGTCAATTTGGATCAAAAACAGCCAGGGTTCCCTGAGCATATTTTGCCTGGCTATCTCGCCAGCATTGGTGTAGATTACAAAATTGTGGAAGAAAATACTTACGGCATTGTGAAAGAAAAAATTCCTGAAGGCAAAACCACTTGCTCGCTCTGCTCTCGCTTACGTCGTGGGATTTTATACCGCACCGCGACGGAACTGGGTGCAACCAAAATTGCCTTGGGACATCACCGTGATGATATGTTGGCAACACTATTCTTAAATATGTTTTATGGCGGAAAACTCAAATCCATGCCACCGAAATTGATTAGTGATGACGGCAAGCACATTGTGATTCGCCCACTGGCGTATTGTAAAGAAAAAGACATTGAGAAATACGCCATTGCGAAACAATTCCCGATTATCCCGTGCAACCTTTGCGGTTCGCAACCGAACTTGCAACGTCAAGTGGTGAAAGAGATGTTGAATACTTGGGATCGTCAATACCCAGGGCGATTGGAAACGATGTTTAGTGCCATGCAAGATATTGTGCCGTCCCATTTGTGTGATGCGGAATTGTTTGATTTTAAAGGGATTAAAAAAGGGGCAGTAATTGAGGGCGTTGAGGGGGATTTGGCGTTTGATAAGGAAGAATTTTCTGCGGTGTCCTTGAATGATGAAAATGAAGATTTTGAGTTAGAGAATAAGATTGATTTTAAAGAAGTGGTTTAATTTAAATCGGGTTTCGCCACGCTCTTTACTTTTCTTTGCTTGTGGTAAGAACGGATTTCGCCGCTGGCGACTTACTTTTTCTTTGCTTCGCCAAAGAAAAAGTAAGCAAAAAGAAAGGCGACCCCGATTTTGCCTTGTTTCCTGAAAATGCTTAAATTTGCTTAACGGAAAAGTTGTAAACTCGCTACGCTCAAACAGTACAACTTTTCCTACAAATTTAAGCATTTTCAGGCGGCAAAGACGGGGATCCCATTGGTGATGAAATAAAGTGCGGTGGAAAAATTGAGAATACACCTAGCACTGGCGTACTAGGTTAAGCATGGTAACGCTACTCCGTAGCTTAGAAAAGAATATCTATTTTTTTACTCACAATCCTTGATAAGACTATTCGGAGCTTTGCTCCCATTGCTACGCAATGTTGAAAATTCCTACGGAATTTTTTAACCGCCTTTTATTTTCGCTCGGTCAAAATTTGGGGCCCCGTCTGAACCGCCTGAGTGTTTTGGTATTTTTAGCTAAATTTTGCATGTCTGAGCGTAGCGAGTTCAAAATTTAGCGTGAAGAAAATACCAAATAAGCTCAGAAAAGCGGTGAAGTCGGGGCGTGCTTTCTTTTTGCTTACTTTTGCTTTGCACGAGCAAAGAAAAAGTAAGTCGCCATCGGCGAAACCCGATTGAAATCTACTTCACTACCCCACAATTCAAACAATACAAATACTGCCCTTTCGGATCATTAAACCGTCCCAACACCCCCAATGGCTGTTTAATTTCTTGCTGAATTTGAGACAGTCCAACCATTTCAAGCAAACTGGTTTTAATCCATGACTTCACCCCAAATTGTAATGATTGCAACAGCGCCTTAATGCCTTGTGGATCTTCCGTCAACCATTCAACGGAATAGTCTTTAATATTCGCCAATTCTTCCGCTTTTTTCACCGCAGTTTCAAAGTCACCAAGTTCATCCACGAGTTTATATTGTAACGCATCTTGCCCTAGCCAAACTTGTCCTTGTGCGACTTTATCTACATCCGTTTTTGATAACTGCCGTCCACGACTTACTACGTCCAAAAAGCGATCATAGCCGTTCTCAATTTCTAATTGAAATACCTGTTTTAATTCCTCGGATAATGGACTCACTGATGATATTTCGCTTAATTTTGAAATACTTACACCATCCGCCGTTACACCGATTTTTTTCAAGCTATTTTCAAAGGTCGGGAACATGGCGAAAATGCCAATAGAACCGGTAATCGTATTTCTATCCGCCACAATATAATCCGTGGTGCTAGAAATCCAATAGCCCCCCGAGGCGGCCATTGAGCCCATTGAGGTCACAACAGGCTTGCCTAATGCTTGCAAATGATCGATTTCTTGGCGAATAATTTCAGAGGCAAAAGCGCTACCACCGGGGCTATTTACACGTAAAACTACCGCTTTAACCGCCTCATCTTGAGCAGCTTGACGTAGTAAATACGCCACGCTATCGCCACCAACTTCATTTTCATAGCTCTCGCCATCAATAATCGTCCCCTCGACATTCACAACGGCAATTTTATGGGTTGGCTCAGAAAAGGCACTGTCCCCTTGTTGACGGTCTGGTAACGCGCTTAAATAAGTATCAAAATCGACATTTTTAAACGCATAACTTTCATCTTGCATTGATGGACCAAAAACTGCGGTGAGTTTTTGTTGTGTTTCTGGACGACTGGCTAATTGTGTCACTAAATGCCGTTGTTTCACATAAGCGGTGCTGTCGCCTTGCAAGGCTTTTAGTTGTGCCAAATATTCTTGGCTGTCTGGCAAGACATCCTTGATCGGAATTTGGCGATTTTTTGCGACAACGTCACGGAAATTTTGCCACATACCGCCCAACCAACGTTGTGCATTGGCTTTGGCTTCAGGTGACATATCATCACGCAAAAACGGCTCCACCGCAGATTTATAGGTGCCCACACGGAAAACGTGCGGCGTGACAGCCAATTTTTCTAGCATGGATTTAAAATACAAATTTTCAGCCGATAAACCGTGAATATCTACCGTCCCCACGGTATTTAAATAAATGTCATCCGCAAAACTAGCAAGAAAATATTGTCCTTGTGTGTAATTATCTGCCATGGCAATCACGGGTTTATGTTGTGCTTTGAAATCATTTAAAGCATGACCAACATATTCCAATGCGGGTAAATCAGCGCCCTCAAAATAATTTAAATCTAGCACAATCCCTTTAATTCGGTCATCATTCTTGGCATTTTCAATAGCATAGACCACATCAAAAGTCGAAATTTGACGAGCCACTTGATTGCTATCCAAGGTATTTAAGGCTTTTTGCCAAGTCATTGTTTGCTCTCGATTATCCGCCAGATAACCGTCTAAATTTAACACCAATGCGCCTTGTTCACCGACCAATTCTGTTTGCTTAGTTGGTGAATGGAATAAACTCACAAATGTGATAAACACCAAAACGAATAACAAAAAAACCACATTCATTACTACACGTCGAACAACGTTTAAGGCTTTCCAACACTGCTTTAAAAAACGAAAAATGAGTTGCATAACATCCTCTTAATATAAACGGTAAATGGCAAAAAATAATACAAATTCACCGATGAGCTATTGAATTGAAAGGGAATATACCGCAAAAATGAGAAGTTTTCACGGTATTTTTGTGTTAAAATCATGCACGTTAAAATAAGCAAGAAAGTAAAGAAAAGAGGAAAAGAGCGTTATGAACGCATTAGAATTACTGATCAATCGTCGATCAAATAAAAAATTAGTGGCGCCTGCCCCCAATAAAGCACAACTTGAACAAATTTTTCAAGCCGCATTGCGCACACCCGATCATGGCAAATTAAAACCTTATCGCTTTGTGGTCATTGAAAATCACGGCTTAACCACACTTGCTAATGCCTTAACTCAAGTGGCAACGGATCTGAATTTAGAACAAAAACAATTCGACAAAATCGACAAACTCTGCGCCAATCCAATGGTGATTGCGGTGATCGCAAAATTGGATTCGACGATTGCCAAAGTGCCAGAATGGGAACAGCTTGTTACTGCAGGTTGTGCGGCTTACGGCATTCAACTAGCCGCACAAGATTTGGGCTTTGATAATGTCTGGATTACGGGAAAATGGAGCGACGGCAACGCCTTACGCCAAGCCTTGCATTGTACCGAACAAGAAAAAATTGTGGCTCTCTTATTAGTCGGTACGGCAGAAAATGACAAGATAGAACGTGAATGTAGAACAGTCGATACACAAGATTTTGTTTCATATTTATAGGATTTTTTCATGGATGTGTTAATTAACTTTTTTACTGATTATGGCTATTGGGCCGTTTTATTTGTATTGATTATTTGTGGCTTTGGCGTACCGATTCCAGAAGATATTACTCTGGTTTCTGGTGGCATTATTGCGGGCCTTTATCCTGAAAATGTGAATGTGCATATGATGTTGGTGGTGAGTATGATCGGCGTATTAGCGGGTGATAGCACCATGTATTGGTTAGGCCGTATTTATGGCGTGAAAATTTTACGTTTTCGCCCATTACGCAAATTACTCTCCTCCAAGCGTTTAAAAATGGTACGGGAAAAGTTTGATCAATATGGTAATCGAGTTTTATTTATTGCACGTTTCTTACCTGGCTTACGAGCCCCGATTTATATGGTATCAGGCATCACCAATCGAGTAAGTTATACTCGTTTTGTGTTGTTAGATTTCTGTGCAGCGATTATTTCAGTGCCGATTTGGGTTTACCTCGGCTATCATGGCGCAGACAATCGAGATTGGTTGGCACAACAAGTGAAAAATGGTCAACACGGTATTTATGTTATCGTGGCTGCGGTCGTGTTATACGTGGCTTATAAAATTTATAAAGCCAAGAAATCGAAGAAAAAACCGAATTAATACGTTAATAAATAGAAACAGCAAAGTGCGGTAAAAATAATATGATTTTTACCGCACTTTTCGTTAATCATCCTGTCTATTCAAAAATAGGAATAATTTTTGTGGCTTGCGAACCTTTTTCGCCATGTGAAACCTCAAAATTCACTTTTTGGCCCGCTTTTAATGAACGATACCCCTCCATTTCAATCACAGAAAAATGAGCAAAAATATCCTCATCACTGCCCTCTTTATTAATAAAGCCAAAACCTTTTGTATTATTAAACCATTTAACAACACCAACTTCCATACGATACCTCATTTCGGTCTAATGATAAAAAACAAGCGTCATGCCTTGTTACCTGTTCATATGATTAAGTATTTTTGTATTTTCTGCAATCAATAAATGTTCAAAATTCGACATAGATCACAAAATTTTTTTGCTTAATCTTTTCAGCAACGCAAAAAAGCAAAACGACATGCCGTATTTCGCAAATATTTTCAGGGATTTTTTGGTAAATCACTGAATTTAAGGTAAACTAAGCAGAATTTTTTATGAATAATAATATTTTGATTTCGGAGATTAAAAATGACAAAAATTGCCTCTATCACCGACGTACTGCAAGGTAAAGTTGCGATTGGTGAAAGCGTAACTGTACGTGGTTGGGTGAGAACTCGCCGTGACTCAAAAGCGGGCCTTTCTTTTCTGACTGTCTATGACGGTTCTTGCTTTTCCCCTATTCAAGCGATTGTAAATAACGATTTAGCGAATTATGAAACGGAAGTGTTACGTTTAACCACGGGTTGTTCCGTGGTTGTGACAGGGACCGTGGTAGAATCCCCTGCCGAGGGACAAGCGGTGGAATTACAAGCTCAAAGCGTGGAAGTGGCGGGTTGGGTAGAAGATCCCGATACTTATCCAATGGCCGCCAAACGCCACAGTATCGAATACCTACGTGAAGTGGCACATTTACGCCCTCGCACCAATATTATCGGTGCCGTGGCTCGTGTGCGTCATTGTTTAGCCCAAGCGATTCATCGTTTCTTCCATGAACAAGGTTTCTATTGGGTAGCAAGCCCAATTATCACTGCGTCAGATACCGAGGGGGCGGGCGAAATGTTCCGTATTTCTACCCTTGATTTAGAAAATCTACCACGTAACGACAAAGGTGCGGTGGATTTTTCACAAGATTTCTTTGGACGTGAATCTTTCTTAACCGTATCGGGTCAATTAAATGCAGAAACCTATGCTTGTGCATTAAGCAAGGTCTACACATTCGGGCCAACATTCCGTGCGGAAAATTCAAATACCACACGTCACTTAGCGGAATTCTGGATGATGGAACCTGAAGTGGCCTTTGCTGATTTGAATGATAATGCTAAATTAGCCGAAGATATGTTGAAATACGTATTCCGTGCCGTATTAGCAGAACGCCGTGATGATTTAGAATTCTTTGCTAAACACGTGGATCCAGAGGTGATTACCCGTTTAGAAAATTTTGTCAGTTCCGATTTTGCGCAAATTGATTACACCGATGCTATCGAGGTGTTATTACAATCGGGTAAGAAATTTGAATTCCCAGTATCTTGGGGAATCGACTTATCTTCTGAACACGAACGTTATTTAGCTGAAGAACACTTTAAATCCCCTGTGGTGGTGAAAAACTATCCGAAAGACATTAAAGCATTCTATATGCGTTTAAATGATGACGGCAAAACCGTGGCCGCCATGGACGTATTAGCACCGGGAATTGGTGAAATTATCGGGGGTTCACAACGTGAAGAACGTTTGGATGTGTTAGATAAACGTATGATCGAAATGGGATTAAACCCAGAGGATTACTGGTGGTATCGTGATTTACGCCGTTATGGCACCGTGCCACATTCAGGTTTTGGACTAGGTTTTGAACGTTTAATCGTCTATGTCACTGGTGTACAAAATATCCGTGATGTGATTCCGTTCCCTAGAGCGCCAAGAAACGCTAGTTTCTAACACAAAAAGGAACGCAAGTTCCTAATAAAAAAGAAAATAAATAAGGTGCATAAAATGCACCTTATTTTTTGTTATTTATTCTCCAACTGCACCCCGTCAAACAAGCGTTTAACGGCATTATTATCGTGCATAGATTCGGCTTTTTCCACTAACGTACGAGTTAAGTGCGGTGAAAAATAATTAATAAAATCGTACATATAATTGCGCAAGAACGTACTGTGTTTAAAGGCAATTTGCGTCATACTCGCATTAAATAAATGGCTTGCATCAATAGCAACTAAATCCGTATCAGCCTCAGTATGCGCCATGGAGGCGATAATCCCCACGCCCAAACCTAAGCGAACATAGGTTTTAATGACATCCGCATCAGTGGCCGTAAACACGATATTCGGCAAAATACCCTCGCTGTTAAAGGCATAATCCAAATCCGATACACCAGTAAACCCGAACGTATAGGTAATTAACGGGTGTTTACCCAATTCCGCAATGGTTAAATTTTTCACGTTCGCCAACGGGTGATCTTTTTTCACCACCACCGAACGGTTCCAAAAATAACAAGGCAACAGCACCAAATCATCAAATAAATATTGGGCCTCGGTGGTAATGGCTAAATCCACTTCGCCAGACAACAACGCATCATAAATTTGATTCGGTGAACCTTGATGCACATGTAAACTGACATCGGGATATTGTTTTGAAAAACGTTCAATCACCGACGGCAACATATAGCGTGCTTGCGTATTCGTCGTGGCAATGCGTAACACGCCATGATTCGGCTGAGTATACTCATCCGCAATCGCCCGAATGGCTTGGGTTTTCACCAACAATTCACGCGCAATACCAATAATTTTCTTGCCCGCCGGCGTAATGGATTTAATGTGTTTGCCATTACGCTCAAAAATTTCTAGCCCTAATTCTTCTTCCAACAAACGAACCTGTTTACTGATCCCCGGTTGCGAAGTATACAGCGCCGCAGCCGCCTCCGTGACATTTAAATTTTGATTAACAATTTCCACAATATAACGTAGCTGTTGAATTTTCATAAAAATTTCTCTTTAAAGGAATGTCAAACTAGGCTTTTTTATAACGCTTACTGATTTCAGTGTAACGTTTCACGGCTTTACGAATTTTGCCTGTATTAGAGCGACGTTTTGGCTGAGTGATATCTAATTTCGTTTCGGTTTCAGGCGCCAAACCCACCAATTCACGCAAATAATTCACATTGGCTAAATCCATTTCTTCCCAACCACCTCGTGGCAAAGATTTCATCAATTTAATATTGCCGTAACGAATACGAATTAAACGGCTGACCTGAATACCTTGGCTTTCCCACAAACGACGTACTTCACGATTGCGCCCCTCCATTAAGGTCACATCAAACCATTGATTTAACCCCGTACCGCCCATGGCTTTCACGCTTTTAAAATTGGCAAGTCCATCTTCTAACTGCACGCCTTTACGTAAGCGAGCAATCATGGCGTCATTCACCTCGCCAAACACTCGCACCGAATATTCACGCTCCACTTCTTGACTTGGGTGCATTAAACGATTGGCCAATTCGCCGTCGGTGGTGAACAATAATAAACCGGAGGTATTAATATCTAAGCGGCCTACGGCTATCCAACGTGAACCAACCAAACGTGGCAAACGATCAAATACCGTGGCTCGTCCTTCTGGATCACTTCGGGTGCATAATTCGCCCTCGGGTTTGTAATACATTAACACACGGCACACTTCTTTTTGTACCGCCGTTAAATTAATTAAATGGCCATCAATGCGGATTTTCAAGCCAGAATGCACGGTGACACGATCACCTAGCGTGGCCATTTTCCCATCGACACTCACCCGTCCAGCGGCGATAATCGCCTCAATTTCACGGCGTGAACCTTGCCCTGCATTGGCTAAAATCTTCTGTAATTTCTCACCAGCGACCGTTGGCTTATTTTCTGTGACTGCAACAGGTTTAGGTTTACGCATCGGCAAGGGTTTACGTTCAAACGGTGCTTTATCTGGGTTATTTGAACTGGATTTCACCGAGTTACGTTCACCTCGAGAACGGTCTAAACGCCCTTTTGGCGCTTGCTGATCTTTATCTTGACGCCCTCTTTCTTGGCCCGTACGGATAGTAAAGTGCGGTGATTTTTCGCCTCGTTTTTCATTTCTTCCAGTATCACGATTTGTGCTACGATTGCGGTTACGATCTGTGGAGCGTTCGGTTGAACGTTCTGTTGAGCGAGGCTGAGATTGAAATTTCATAAATGTGTCCTTTGTTGTCGCTTTCCCAAGCGTCATAATTAAAATAAACGGTTAAATAAACGGCGTGGTGCTACCACTACCCTCACGTAAAATAACCGGAATGTCCTCGGTCAAATCCACCACTGTTGTCGGGTCTTGACCTAAATAACCACCGTGAATAATTAAATCCACGTGATGTTCTAAGCGATCACGAATTTCTTCGGGATCGGATTGGGTAATATGTTCTTCTTTCGGCAACATCAACGAGCAAGATAAAATCGGCTCGCCCAAAGCCTTTAACAAATCCAAGGCAATTTGATTATCTGGCACACGCAACCCAATGGTTTTACGTTTTGATGTCATCAAACGACGAGGCAATTCTTTGGTCGCCGACAAAATAAAGGTATAACGCCCTGGTGTATTGTTTTTGATTAACCGATAAGCCACATTACTCACCGTGGCATAATGGGATAGTTCCGATAAATCACTGCATACCAAAGTAAAATTATGCCCCTCTGGCAACTGACGAATGGTCACAATGCGATCCATAGCATGCTTATCGCCCATCATACAACCTAGAGCATAACCCGAATCGGTCGGGTAAACAATCACCCCACCGCTTTTCAAAATCTCCACCGCTTGATTAATTAATCTCACTTGTGGATTTTCAGGGTGAACATAAAAAAACTGGCTCATTGTATTTCCGTTACAATATAAAAAATAATCCTTATTATACTGCATTGTTATATGTTTTTAATAGTGTTATCTGTTTCACGGAAAAAGATTTCTTTATATCCAACGGCCTTATTGGGTGGGCATATAATTTATAGACGAAAAAACCACGCAAAACGTGGTTTCTTGTAATTTGGTGCCAGTGGCCGGACTCGAACCGGCACGCTTTTAAGGGCGGCGGATTTTGAATCCGCTGCGTCTACCAATTTCGCCACACTGGCTAGCACTGATAAGAATTAATTTCTGAGGCGTATTATACGGTTATCTGCCCCAGTTGCAAGTATAAATTATATTTTTATGTTTGTTCGCTTTAAATTTCATCAATAACAAAGCGCGGTAAAAAATAAGACTATTTTCACCGCGCTTTGGCTTGTATTATTTTATAATTCTTAAATGTGAAGCGGATTTATTTTCTGTTTTCTTCACTACGTTTTCCGGTGACTTAGGTTTGTCCACGATATCGTTGAAACCCGCAGGCTGCTCGATATGAGGAACGGGATCTTCATCATAAATTGCCTCAGGCTCAAACATCACGCCGTCACCATTTTCTCGCGCATAAATGGCTAATGCGGCGCCCATGGGAATGTACACATCTCTTGGTATACCTTGGAAACGAGCATTAAATTCAATGGCGTGATTACCTAATGACAACGCACCTACTGCGCCGGCGGAAATGTTCAGCACAATTTGTCCGTCTTTGACATATTCCTGCGGTACAACAACATTATTATAAGTAGCGTCTACCACTAAATAAGGGGTAAAACCATTATCAACTAACCAATCATAATAGGCCCTTAATAAATACGGGCGCTTAGGTGTCGATTTATATTCCATGGCCATTATTTATCGTCCATTAAATTGCGTGGCGCAGCATTACCGACAGATTGTTGGAATGAATCGCGCTCAAATACTCGATTCATATAGGCTTTCAAGGCTTTGCTCCCCGTGCCGGTAAATTCTACGCCAAACGCTTGCATACGCCATAATAACGGAGCAAGATAACAATCTACTAAACTAAATTCTTCACTCATGAAAAATGGCATTTGGTCAAAAATGCCCGCAATCGCCATCAATTCTTCTCTTAATTGTTCCAGTGCTGTTGCTCGTTCTTCTTCTGTACCATTTTCGGCTTGGGCTAAAGTCGGATACCAATCTTGTTCAATGCGTTGCATTAATAAACGGGTTTTTCCTCTTGCCACGGGATAAACCGGCATTAATGGTGGATGTGGAAAACGTTCATCTAGATATTCCATAATAATACGCGAATTAAACAGCACGAGGTCACGATCCACTAAAGTCGGTAAAGTACCATAAGGATTTATCTCCATCAGTTCTTCTGGCAAACTTTGTGTATCGACGATTTCCGCCTCATAAGCCACCCCTTTTTCTGCTAATACAATACGTACCTGATGACAATAAATATCAGATTTATCGTAAAAAAGGGTCATTATTGAACGTTTATTTACTGCACTAGTCATTTAGTCCTCCAACGACTAAAATAGAAAGTTTAAACTGCTAAAATACGGTTATTCTTACTCTAGAAGAAAACCTGATAATATATCCCGACATTATACCATAAATACCCGTTAAATAGCCAAATAAAAAAACGGTGGCTTGGCACCACCGTTTTATTCACAAAAAATTCTGTTTATTAATCAACAATTAAGGTACGGCAAGTGTTGGTATCACCATTACCTAATGGATCGCCATGGGTTAATAAAACAAGATCGCCTGACAATAAGAAACCTTTATCTTTTAACATTTGTACCGCTGATCTCGCGCCTTCAGCCGTGCGAGATTCACCATCAAAATGAACCGGTGTCACGCCACGATATAATGCACAAAGATTTAAGGTGGATTGATGACGAGATAAGGCAAAAATCGGTAAGCCTGAACTAATACGTGACATCAATTTCGCGGTATGACCGGTGCTTGTCATGGTGATAATCGCAGCAACGCCTTTCATGTGGTTTGCGGCGTACATCGCGGAGAATGCCACAGATTCGCCAATGGTTTCAAATTGCACGTCCATACGGTGACGAGAAACGTTAATGCTTGGCATTTTTTCCGCGCCTAAACAGACTTTCGCCATCACAGCGACCGTTTCAGCCGGATATTGACCGGCCGCTGTTTCTGCTGAAAGCATGACCGCATCCGTACCATCTAATACCGCATTAGCCACATCCATTACTTCCGCACGGGTTGGCATTGGGTTGCTGATCATAGATTCCATCATTTGAGTGGCGGTAATCACCACACGATTTAAACGACGTGAACGACGGATTAATTTTTTCTGTACGCCCACTAACTCAGGGTCACCAATTTCTACCCCTAAGTCACCACGCGCCACCATAATCACATCTGAAGCTAAAATAATATCGTCCATGGCTGCGTCATCCACCACGGTTTCCGCACGCTCTACTTTCGCCACAATTTTGGCGTTTAAGCCCGCATCTGTAGCCAATTGACGGGCATAATTTAAATCTGCACTTGAACGCGGGAAAGACACGGCTAAGTAATCTACGCCAATTTTCGCCGCAGTAATAATATCGGCTTTGTCTTTTTCTGTTAAGGCATCAGCGGATAAACCACCGCCTAATTTATTAATTCCTTTGTTATTGGATAATGGACCGCCCACAGTCACTTCCGTAAAGACTTTCGCCCCTTCGGTGGATAAGACTTTTAATTGAACGCGTCCATCATCTAACAATAGAATATCACCGGGTACCACATCTTGTGGCAATGTTTTATAATCTAAACCAACGGCTTGCTGATTACCTTCACCTTTTGGTAACTCAGCATCTAAAATAAATTTATCTCCGATATTTAAGAAAATTTTTCCCTCTTTAAAGGTAGAAACACGGATTTTTGGTCCTTGCAAGTCACCTAAAATAGCCACATCTTTGCCTAATCTTTTGGCAATTTCACGAACGCGATTAGCGCGTCCGATATGGTCCTCTGGCGTACCATGCGAAAAATTCATACGCACGACGTTCGCACCTGCTTCAATAATTTTCTCTAAATTATTGCCTTTATCCGTAGAGGGACCCATTGTACATACAATTTTGGTTCTTCTTAATTTTCTTGACATTACTTTACTTTCTCCGTCACGTTTACAATTTAAAAATGATCATTCGCCACTCCCCCACCACAAAACATGGATAGCAGATTGCTGATAGCGAAAAAAACTGGCACACATTATACGCTGAAAATGACTTGAAAGCGAGAGACCTAAAATAAAAATTTCCTTTTGACTTTTATGGGGGTTTACGATTATATTTTTGTTCATGTATTGTAGGGCTTGTGGACGTTTCATTTTTCCCAGTGTTGTCGCTTAAAAAAGCCACAGGCAAGGAAAAAAATGCGGAAAATAGTGGTTCTATTTTCAAATTTTTTGACGTAGAATGTGGCTTTTTTAAGCACAACCCCATCTCTGTGAATATGGGGGACGGGACTTATTTTAGCCCACTCTGCGTTAAAAGTCATTTGTTTAGAATGACTAAACCGCATGACTTTCGCCTTGATTGGGCTAAAATAAGTCTCCGTCACTGGGAAAAAATGAAACGTCCACAAGCCCTAATAAGGAAAATCAGATGAAAATTTTTATTATGCGTCATGGTGAGGCTGAAATGTTTGCCAAATCCGATAAAGAACGGACACTCACCGAATTTGGGCAACAATCTGCGGCGAGCCAAGCGCATTGGCTAAAATCAACCGCATTACAATTGGATAAAGTATTGGTCAGCCCCTATACGAGAGCCAAACAGACTTTTGACTATATTAACCAAGCCTTTGACGATCAACTTTCTGATTGTGCTGAAGTGTGGGACGCGATTACGCCGAATGGCAAAGCAGAATTGGTGGTAGATTATCTTTCTGTCTTATTTGATCAAGATATCAATCAAGTCCTCTTAGTCTCCCATTTACCTTTAGTGGGCGAGATTGTGGCAGAATTGTGCGGTAAAAATAATGTGTCATTTTTACCTGCGACCATTGCTGAAATTGATTGGGATGGTGAAATTGGCCACATCATTCAGGCCAAAAAGCCGTAAATACAAGCGAATACAAAATACGTGAAAAGTGCGGTCTTTTTTGACAGAATTTTACGCTAGGCATAGGTAATTATGCCTAGAGGTATTAATTAACGTAATAGCCTTGTTGACCTAAATCACTGCATTCCCAACCTAAATAACGGGCCGAAAATTCCTCTGCCAACAGTTCGAATTGCTCCACTTGGGAAAAAATCGCTTGCGTATCTAAAGCCATCTCTTGCTCGACTTTCACTAAATAAACCCACTGTTCATCCTCCACTTTCACCGCGCGCTCGGTATATTTAATCCGTTCAAAGGGGACTTGTGACAGACTACATTTTTCAATAAATTGCTCAATATCCTCTTTTTCATCAAAATGAAAGTTATGTTCAATCCGTTGTGAAATAGACAAATCCACTCCACTTTCGCTAAGCGTATCTAACATTTCCTCCGTCAACATCATTTTACTTTCCAAGGATGACGGCAATAAAAATTCAAAATAAGTATCCCACTGAGGATCTTGCTGAATATCAAGGGCGTCATAAGTGAGTTGCCCTAAGGTTTCCAACAAGCTAATTTCATCATTAAAATAGAAAAATTGCTGCGCTTTACCGTTGGACAAAATATGCCCCGCATAAAACACATCTGGCAATGCACAAAGTTGCGTAATTGTATGCAAAATCTGGCGAAACATATCATGATAATGAGGTTCACTTGGCAAACCATTCTGATCGCTTTCATAATGTCGGCTAATTTGTGCAATATTTATCGGACGCGCCTCTGAAAAAGAGGCCAACACAGCGGTGTTCACTGAGACCACCGCCACATGCTCACCAAACCATGTGCGATAATTCTGCCAATGCTGATCATCAATATCCTGATGAAAATGTATCGCTGACATTAGTTAAATTCCGCCCAAATCGGTGCATGATCGGAAGGTTTTTCCATGCCCCGAATCTCCCAATCAATCCCCACATTGACACATTTTTCCACCAAGGCTTGATTCGCTAAAATATGATCGATCCGCAAGCCACGGTTCTCATCAAAACCTTTGGAGCGATAATCAAACCACGAAAATTGATCGTTCACCGTTGGATTTAGCTGACGGAACGTATCTCGCAACCCATAATCATACAGACGTTGATACCATTCTCTTTCTTCAGGTAAAAACGAACATTTGCCCGTACGCAACCACCGTTTACGATTTTCTTCGCCAATACCAATATCCAAATCCGTCGGACTAATATTCATATCGCCCATAATCACAAGAGGATTGGCTTTATTATGCTGATTTTCCACATAATTTTGCAGATCCGCATAGAATTTTTGTTTCGCAGGGAATTTGGTTTCATGATCACGGCACTCCCCTTGCGGAAAATAACCATTAATCACCGTTAATAAACCAAAGGGCGTGTCTAAATCTGCCATAATAATGCGTTTTTGAGCATCTTCTTGATCAGTTGGAAAGCCTTTTCGAACAGCTACCGGAGATTGTTTACATAGGAGAGCGACACCATAATGCCCTTTTTGTCCGTGATGAAAAACATGGTAGCCCAAATGCGCCACCAGTTCATAGGGAAATTGTTCATCTGCCACTTTAATTTCTTGCAACCCCAACACATCAGGCTGATGTTTTTCAATAATCGCTTCTAGCTGATGTGGTCTTGCTCGTAATCCGTTGATATTAAAAGAGATAAATTTCATAAAGGGTTCTCGTGATAAAAGAATGGTTTATTATACAGCTTTTGTAAATTGAGGGGAACTGGATAAAGAAAATAAAATCACCTGGGTCAAGCAATCCAACTTAAATAAGCTATATGGGATAAAGAGAATTCTAAACTTGTTGAGATTTATCAATTCAACGCTAAAGATAATGATGTTACTCTGGCATTTTTTGTGTAAACACCAATTTCACTTATTTACTATCTGCCATTTTCATGACAGATAGTTATATAATATGACTAAAAACTACTCTTCTCCAAGTAATTTCAACTCACGTACTCTCACTTGTGCTTTCAAAATTTCCACAAATTCATCCACATCATAAGTGCCTAAATCCGCCCCTTTGCGCGTTCTCACCGCAATTTTGTTTTCAGCAATTTCTTTATCACCACAAACCAGCATATAAGGTACACGGCGTAAGGTGTGTTCGCGGATTTTGAAACCGACTTTTTCGTTACGTAAATCCGATTTCACACGTAAACCTGCGTCCGAAAGTTTTTTGGTGACGGCTTGAACGTAGTCCGCTTGGCTGTCAGTGATGTTCATCACGACCGCTTGCACTGGGGCTAACCACGCAGGGAAGAAACCTGCATATTCTTCGGTGATAATACCGATAAAGCGTTCAATTGAACCTAAAATCGCACGGTGAATCATCACTGGCGTGCGGCGGTCGTTGTCTTCGGCGACATAAGACGCATTTAAGCGACCCGGTAAAGCGAAGTCTAACTGAATCGTGCCGCATTGCCATTCACGACCCAGGCAGTCACGCAAGGCAAATTCGATTTTCGGGCCGTAGAATGCACCCTCACCCTCTTGAATTTCATATTCAAGACCATTGTGACGTAACGCATTGGCTAAGCCCTCTTCGGCACGATCCCACATTTCATCGGAACCGATACGGCTTTCTGGACGGGTAGACAATTTCACAGCGATATTGGTGAAGCCAAAGGTGCTGTAAATGTCGTACACCATTTTGATACAGCTGGTGACTTCGCTTTCAATTTGTTCTTCCGTACAGAAAATATGCGCATCATCTTGGGTAAAACCACGCACACGCATTAAACCGTGTAACGAACCAGACGGCTCATTACGGTGGCACGAACCAAATTCCGCCATACGAATCGGCAAATCACGGTAAGATTTCAAACCTTGGTTGAAAATCTGCACATGTCCTGGGCAGTTCATGGGTTTAATGGCATATTCACGGTTTTCTGATTGCGTCGTGAACATTAAATCGCCGTAGTTTTGCCAGTGACCTGTACGCTCCCAAAGCACTCTGTCCATCATAAACGGCCCTTTGACTTCTTGGTAATCGTACTCTTTTAATTTGGTACGCACAAAGGTTTCCAATTCACGGAAAATCGTCCAGCCGTCATTATGCCAGAACACCAAACCAGGGGCTTCTTCTTGCATATGGTATAAATCTAAGGCTTTACCAATACGGCGGTGATCCCGTTTAGCCGCTTCTTCAAGGCGAGTTAAATGCTCGGTTAATTGCTTTTTATCCGCCCACGCCGTGCCATAAATCCGTTGTAACATTTTATTTTTACTGTCGCCACGCCAGTACGCCCCTGCCACTTTCATTAATTTAAAGTGTTGGCAAAAACGCATATTCGGCACATGCGGCCCACGGCACATGTCAATATATTCTTGGTGATGATATAAAGCAGGCGTTGCCGTGCGTTCAATATTTTCATCTAAAATCGCCATTTTGTACGGCTCACCACGTTGCTCAAAGGTATCCCGTGCTTCCTGCCACGAAACGGGCTTTTTCACCACGTCATAATTGGTTTTGGCTAATTCAAGCATGCGTTTTTCCAACGCATCAATATCTTCTTGGGTTAAAGAACGATCTAAATCCACATCATAATAAAAGCCGTTTTCAATGGTCGGACCAATCGCCATTTTCACATCAGGGAATAATTGTTTAATGGCATGTCCCAATAAATGTGCGGTGGAATGGCGGATAATTTCCAAACCATCTTCGTCTTTGGCAGTGATAATTTCTAATTGGCTATCTTCTGAAATCACATCGCAAGCATCTTTACGCTCACCGTTGACCCGCCCTGCAATGGTGGCTTTCGCCAAGCCCGCCCCGATATTTTGGGCAACTTCTAAAACAGAAACAGGGTGATCGAATTGACGTTGTGAACCGTCGGGTAAAGTAATAATAGGCATGTTGTATCCTTGTTTACAGTGGTAACCCATACGAAAGGTTACTTGTTAAATTTAAGTTGAGTTAAAATAAAAAAGTGCATAAAAAGCACCGCACTTTGTGCTACACCTACATTGCATAGCCAAAAAGTGCGGTGTATTTTAGCATAATTTTTTTCAAATTTCCCATAAGGATTTTATTTCGTTACCCTAGACGGTGAAAAAATCCCGTTGTATAATTCCGTCACCTCCCTGTCATCTGAAGGATCAATACTATGGCAAAACAAACAAACAAACAAACAAACAAACAAACAAACAAACAAACAAACAAACAAACAAACAAAGCGTTGGTTATCTTATCTAATTAGTCAACCTTTTAAATTCAACACCCCGATGGGGATAAAAGAATACCGTGTTGCCTCAGTAATGCTGTTGATTTTATCCGTTTCCATGTTAGTTATCCAAACCTTTATTATTCCAATTTTTACTAATTACAGTACCCATTCATACGGAACCAGTGGAACTGATGGTTGGGGTAGCATTTGGACAATGACCAACATCTATTCTATTGCTCACAACCCACTAGCAAATTTACCTAGTATCTTTTTTATGGTATTTTTTGTGTTATTTTTAATAGCGACTTACAGACGTTTTCTAGATGTGGAAAAAGCGAATGACGGTATAAAATATAGTTTTTTTATATTATGTTTTGTGTTATTCCTTAATCAATATTGTTATAAATACCTTTTCATTTTCCTACCTTTTTTATATCTTATGAGTTTTATTCATTCATCAGAAAAAACCTTTTGGAACAACCTATTGCAAAAGACAACAATATCCCATTATACAAAAGATAAAATTAGCAATAAAACATCTAAATTATCCGCTTTATTTTCTGTATTGGAGGAAAAAACAAAAGATAAAAAGATTGAAAATATATTGCTATTTTTTACTTATCTTGCAATAATTCATTTATTAACCTCATGGAAATACTCAATTTATAACCTAATATTTGATATTGGTGAATCTATTTTTGTTGGTTCTTTGGGCATTATATTAATGTCATTATTAATAATAAAATCCAATAAAATAGATCGTAGCTTTTGGTCACCCAAAACAATAACAAACAAGCTCCCTAAATCTCTTATTTTAGCCTTACTATTTTCTTTATACTTTTTTAGAGAGCGTGATATAAATATATTGCTTATTATTTTTTTATTATTTACTAACATATTATTACTCTATTTTATTGAGTTAATTAAAATACATCTTTCATGGAATACGAAATTAAAAACACCGACTGTTTATCTATTTCTTTACGTTATGCTTTACCCATTATTGCTAATAACAGGATATCAAGGAATTTGGTTCTTATCTATTCTGATTTTTATATTCATCAATTCCTTCCGAAATCTCTATTTCGTGCCAGGTTTGCCTGAAAGTGACACCAATGATGAGCTTGTCAATGAACTCAACGACACCCTCACTAATCTCACTCAAAAAGCCAAAGAGAGCGACATTGGCGAACTTGCCAAGGACCTCTCTAAGCTCAGCACAACTAAAAAAGAGCAAGAAGAAAGCAACGAAGAAAGCGAAACAAACAAAAACTAAAGCAAAGGGAAAACAGAAAAATGCCAGCCTACACTGGCATTTTTTGTGAATGTGTCCTTAAAAATGCGGTGTTTTTTCGCATAATTTTTTCAAAAATTTGACCTAGCTCACAGATTATTGTGAAAAATTGGTTTATGATGACATGAGTGTTAAGCTGTATAAGGGGGCGAACATGTGGAAATCAGTTTCTCAAGTATTGGCGGATCAATTTGGTGCCTATTATTCCATCAAAGAAAAAGACAAAGTACACACGGGCGAAATGCACGAATCTTGGTTAATTGATGATGGCATACAACCTGTTTTTGCCAAAACTAACGATAAAACCTACCGTTCTATGTTTCGAGCGGAGGCCGATCAAATTGAGTTATTAAGCAAAACTCGCACCATTGATTTACCGAAAGTTTATGGCGTAGGTTGTTCGCAAAATCACAGTTTTTTGTTGTTGGAGGCCTTGCAATTAGACACGCCAACGCCTGAACAATTTGCCCAATTTGGCGTAGCGCTGGCGAATTTGCATAACATCAAGGGGTCAGAAAGTTACGGCTTGGATTTTGACACTTGGCTCGGTTCGGTCTATCAACCGAATGAATGGCGAACTAATTGGGCGACGTTTTTTGCCGACCAACGTATTGGGTGGCAATTACAAATCTGTAAAGAACAGGGAATCAATTTCGGTAATATTGAAGAAATTGTTGCCGTGGTGGCAGCACGACTTGCCAAACATAAACCTACACCGTCTTTGTTACACGGTAACTTATGGATTGAAAATTGCGGTGCATTTAACGGCAAAATTTACAGCTACGACCCTGCTTGCTATTGGGGCGACCGTGAATGTGATTTAGCCTTTACTGAACTGTTTGAGCCATTTCCTGATGAATTTTATGAAAATTATCACCGCACTTATCCGTTGGCGGAAGATTATATTGAACGCAAACCGATTTATCAGCTTTATTATTTACTTAATTTTAGCCACCGATTTAGAGGACATTATGTGGAATTGACAAAACGGTTTTTGGAATTAATTTTGTAAAAAAATTGGATAAAAAAACACCGCACTTTATGAAAAAAATCAAAAAGTGCGGTGTTTTTTCAGGGAATTTTTTTAAATCGCTTTATCGGAATAAAGCTCAATATTGCTTAATTTCGCCATAGTTTGCACATAATTTTGCAAACCTTGAGGCAACACTAACCCTTTCACGCACGTTAAATTCCGCAACATTGGGAAAAGCATAATATCTTCAATAGATAATTGCTGACCATTGGCTTTATCTTCCGCCAGAACCAAGGTTTCAAGAGTAAGTAAATCTTGTTGCAATTCCGCAATATATTGCGCCGATTGTGCAAGATTTTCGGCAAAATCACCAATAAAAGCCGTCTTTTTATTGATAAAATAATCTAATGCACCTTGCGTTTCATATTCAGGCAAACCCAACTGCACAAAACGAGGTAATAGCAAGTGATTATAATAACTGCCAATTTGCTTGATTGCCGTTTCCAATTCAGGGCGAACCACATCAGACAGCAATTTTTCGCCATAATTATCATCTACATAACGCACAATATCTAAACTTTCTGGCATGGCAGAACCGTCCTCTTTTTGCAAAATCGGCACGGCTTTTTTACCAATTAACCCCACTGGCGTGGTTTCATCATCATTTTGAATATAAACCAATTCAACGTCTTGCTTTTTCAAGCCAAAAATCATTCTCGCCCGTACACAATAAGGGCAGTGATCAAACACATAAAGTTTCATATTTTTTCCTCTATTTACCAGTTAAAGATTTCAAATAAAGTTATCCATTTTTCATCTAACCCTGCTGTTACCTGAATTTGCTCATTTGTGACAGGGTGACGAAATTCAAGTTTTTCGGCATGTAACATCAATCGATTTACGCCTGTTTTTTCCGCTAACGCCCGATTTTGGTGTAAATCGCCATATTGGGTATCGCCTAAAATCGGGTGAAAAATATGTTTCATATGACGGCGAAGCTGATGTTTTCGCCCTGTTTGTGGGGTTAAACGAACCAAAGAATAACGTGCCGTTGGATATTTCCCGACGGCATAAGGCATTTCTACCGTTTTTAAACCTTGGTAATCGGTGATGGCCGATTGTGGCTCTTTATTCTCTTGAGCAAATTTATCCGCAATTTTATCTAATTGAATTTTCAATGGATAATCAATGCGTTCTTCCCCTGTTAAATAACCACGCACCACCGCTAAATAGCTTTTCTGTACGGTTTTACTTTCAAACTGCTGACACATCAAATTCGCCATTTCGCTATTTAACGCAAATAACAACACACCCGAAGTAGGACGATCCAAACGATGAATCGGAAAAACATGCTGACCAATTTGATCTCGCAACGTCTGCATGACAAACTGCGTTTCATGCCTGTCTAACCAACTGCGATGTACCAACATGCCTGCAGGTTTGTTCACTGCCACGATATATTGATCTTGATATAAAATTTCTAGCATTGGCTTAACAGCTTTTCAATTTCAATGATCGGTCTTAACAATTCGCCTAACCGCTCTTGCTCTTTCAATGCTTCTTCCACATAAGGTGAAATGGCTATTTTGCTCGGCAACACCGCTCCACTGTCTAACAACGCCCACATTCTCGGAATAAAAATCCACTGCAACCATTCGTGAGCTTGCAGATAATCAATGGCAAAAGGCTGTGTACTTGCAAAGGCTTGTTCAGACGGTGGCACGGTTTGCCATAGGTCAAGTTCTTGCAGGATTTTTTGTAGGTTTCGCAGATATTGTTTGGTTTGTTCGTACATTTTAATATTTCTTCGCTATCGCTATTAAGTTTGGAATTTTCTTAAGTAATTCAGGCACCTGCTCATTTAACGTCGTCCAAACTAACAAAGGATCAACTTCATTATACCCATGGACTAATCGATGTCGCATACCTGCAATATCTTTCCAAGGAACAAAATCAGCCTGTAACAGAAAATCAGGTTCTTTTTGTTTTAATGTCGTGCTAATCTCGCCTAACGTGATTAAATTAAGCGTCACAGCCTGTTGGGTTTTGCGATCGTTTAGAAAGGCGACTTTATCCATTCCTTGAATAAACGACAACGCTTCTTCTGCATAGCGTTGCAAATCGTCTATATAGCTCAATAATCTATTCATACAACAACTGCCTCTTTCAACACATTTTCTTTAAATTTCAATGGCAAGCTGCTTTCTTCCATTAAATCAAAATTATCTCCGAACACGTCTTGCAAATCCGTGCATAATCCGCCAATATCAAACAAACTGGAGCCAGGTAAAACGGTCACCAAAAAATCAATATCACTATTTTCGGTATCTTCACCACGAGCAACAGAACCAAATACCCTTAAATTTTGCAATTTGGGATATGTGGCAAAAATTTGTCTTATTTTGGTTCTGTTTTGATTTAAAATTTCTGACGGTTTCATTTTAGTTTACCTAATCGTTATCAACATAACTTATTATAGGGACTGTTGTTCTCGATCTCAATCTCAAATTAAGGTAACATAACCGCTATTTTAATTCAATTTTTAGCAAAAAATGTACCTTATCGACATCTTTTTACAAAACAAACACCCCGAACGACATCAACAGCAATTTATTATGCTCGGTGAACTCATTGATGAATGGCGGTATAACGGCCAAATTCTCGGGCGTGAAATTCCTGTGTTTCAAGCGGAACAAGAAAATCAACAAGGCTTTGGGATCAAGGTGATTTGCCCTGAACAACATAGTCTTTTACCAGAACACAACAATGCGGAAGTCAATCGTTGCCTTGAAAATTTGGAAAAGTGCGGTGTGTTTTTGCAGAGTTTTCAGATTGTGGCGGATGATTTGATGTCCGATCAAACCAATCAAAGTGATCCCACATGGCAAGTGCTTTACACCACCTATTTACGCTCCAGTTCGCCTGTGGTGAACGGTGATAATCTCGCTCCTATTCCATTGTATAAACTGGCACAAAACCAACCGCACTTAAGCCTAGATTTAATCAAATGGCTAGAAGATTGGCAGGCTTGCGATCAGTTGCAAATGAATGGGTCGGTGTTGGAAAAATCTGCACTGCTTGAAATTTCTGATTTTAACAGCACATTAAGTAAACATGGACGAGCGTTATGTCAGGAAGTAGAACAAATATCAGGCGTGCCAACCTATTATTATCTGTACCGTATCGGCGGTGAAAATTTGGAAACAGAACAAAAACGCCGTTGCCCTTGTTGTGGCGGCGATTGGGCGTTGGCAAAACCTGTTGCTGACGTATTTTATTTTAAATGTGACGCTTGCCGTTTAGTGTCCAATTTATCGTGGCATTTTTTATAACCCCTTTTGAAGAGAAATTACATGCAAGACTATATTATTGAAATTAATGAACAAAATCTCACGGAAACATTGCAACGTTCACAACAAACCCCCTTGGTGGTGGTATTTTATGCCCCAAGTCACGAAACTTCGCTTAATTTCACCGCGGTTTTGGAACGTTATGCGGACAAATATCAAGGGCAATTTTTGCTGGCGAAAGTCAACTGTGAAACTCAACAACAAATCGTGATGCAATTTGGTATTCAAGCCTTGCCAACCACGTATTTATTTAAAGAGGCTCAGGCGGTAGATGCTTTTCAAACGGCGTTACCAGAAGATCAACTTGAACAGCATTTAGCCTTGATTTTACCCAAAGAAGAAGAAATTAAATTCAATTTAGCCTTGGATTTTTTACAGGCGGAAAACTATGATGCGGCCTTGCCATTGTTAAAAGAAGCATGGTTGGCTTCGGAGCAAAAAAACAGCGATATTGCACTACTCTATGCAGAAACCTATATTGCGATGAAAAAAACCGAACCGGCACAGGAAATTTTAAATAAAATTCCACTGCAGGATCGAGATAGCCGTTGGCATGGGTTAGTCGCCCAAATTGAGCTATTAATCAAAGCCGCCGACACGCCAGAAATCCAGCAATTACAAGCAGATTATGCCAATAATCCACGCCCTAATATTGCATTAAAGTTAGCCGTACAACTTCATCAAGCTAACCGAGATGAACAAGCGTTAGAATTACTGTTTAGCATTTTACGTCAAGATCTCAATGCGGAAAATGGCGAAGTGAAAAAGCAATTTTTGGAAATTGTGGCGGCACTTGGCACAGATCCGCTGGCGAATAAATACCGCAGACAGGTTTATTCACTATTGTATTAGCACAAATTTGGTTATAATAAACAAAAGTTATGATTAACAAGGAATTTTTATGTCAGACATTAAACACAGCAAATTATTAATTTTAGGCTCCGGACCTGCCGGTTACACCGCAGCCATTTATGCGGCTCGGGCAAATTTAAAACCGGTTTTAGTGACCGGTTTACAACAAGGTGGACAACTTACCACTACCACTGAAATTGAAAACTGGCCGGGAGATTTTGGCGATACTACTGGGCCGGAATTAATGCAACGCATGCTACAACATGCGGAAAAATTTGATACCGAGATTGTGTTTGATCATATTGGTAAAGTGGATTTATCTAGCCGTCCATTTAAACTGTATGGCGATGTGCAAACCTTTTCTTGTGATGCCTTGATTATTGCGACAGGGGCATCTGCTCGTTATTTAGGCTTACCATCAGAAGACACTTTCAAAGGCCGTGGCGTATCCGCTTGTGCCACTTGTGACGGTTTTTTCTATCGTAACAAACCGGTTGCCGTGATTGGTGGGGGCAATACGGCAGTGGAAGAAGCCTTGTATTTAGCCAATATTGCCAGTGAAGTGCATTTAATTCACCGCCGTGATAGTTTCCGTGCGGAAAAAATCTTAATCGACCGTTTATACAAAAAAGTGGAAGAAGGTAAAATTATTCTCCAAACGCACCGCACTTTAGACGAAGTGTTAGGCGATAATATGGGCGTAACCGGCGTACGCTTGAAAGATACGCAATCGGATAACACCGAAGAATTAAAAGTTGATGGGGTCTTTGTGGCGATTGGGCATGCACCCAATACCGATATTTTCCAAGGACAATTGGAACTCAATAATGGCTATATTGTGGTGAAATCGGGATTAGACGGCAATGCCACAGCCACTAGCGTAGAAGGTGTTTTTGCGGCCGGTGATGTGATGGATCATAATTATCGTCAAGCCATTACGTCGGCGGGTACAGGTTGTATGGCTGCCTTAGATGCAGAACGTTTTTTAGATGCGTTAGCTTAATTTTTTCAGCTAGGATCTAGCGGATATTTATCTTTGGAGTGATTTTGGGCGAACCTGTATTTGTTAAGGTTCGCCCCTAAAATTTTATAAAAAATGGAAAAACAACGTCAAAAATATTTGTTTAAATGGTTGCGAGAACAGCAAAAACCGATAAAGAAATTATTAAGCCTAAATGTTGGCTTAGCGACTTTATCTTCTTTAATTTTGGTTGGACAAACTTGGTTGCTGGCAAGTCTTTTACATCATTTTATTATCCAACAAACACCACGCAGTGAATTACTTCCTTATTTTGTCGGCTTAGTTATCGGTTTTGCTTTACGTGCATTGATTTTATATCTGCGTGAAAAAATCGGCTTTAACTGCGGTCAAAAATTACGCAATATTATCCGCCAACAAATTTTAGATAAAATTCATGCGGTTGGACCGGCGACCATTCAAGGTAAACCGGCGGGCAGTTGGGCCAGTTTAATGTTGGAACAGGTGGAAAATCTGCATAATTTTTATTCACGCTATCTGCCCCAACAAATGCTGTCGGCAATTGTTCCGGTGATTATTTTAATTGCTGTTTTTCCGCTTAACTGGGTGGCTGGTTTGATTTTATTATTCACTGCTCCCCTTATTCCTGTTTTTATGATTTTAGTCGGTTTGGCAGCGTCGGATAAGAATCAGCAAAATATGGCGATTTTAGCGAAATTAAGCGGACAATTTCTCGACCGTTTACGTGGATTAGAAACCCTACGTCTGTTTAATCGTGCCGAAGAACAAACCGCACATATTGAAACATCCACTGAAGATTATCGCATTAGCACCATGGATGTATTAAAAATGGCCTTTTTATCGTCTGCGGTGTTAGAATTTTTTACCTCGGTGTCTATTGCCATTGTGGCGGTTTATTTTGGTTTTAGTTATCTTGGCCAAATTGATTTTGGCAGTTTTAGTGATAACACTGGCATTACCCTATTTGCAGGCTTTTTCTGTTTAATTCTCGCCCCTGAATTTTATCAACCGTTACGTGATCTTGGTGTGTATTATCACGATCGAGCCGCCGCTATTGGGGCAGCGGATGCGATTGCAGAATTTATTGAAACCGACTATCAAACGGTACAACCTGACCACGATCAACAAATTCCCAATCAACGTGCGGTGGAAATTGTGGCAGAAAATTTGGTGGTCTTGTCACCGCAGGGCAAAGCACTCACCCAACCGCTTAATTTTCACTTAGCTAAACAATCTAATACAGCGTTGGTGGGACAAAGCGGTGCAGGAAAAACCTCATTAATCAATGTATTACTCGGTTTCTTGCCTTATCAAGGTAGCCTAAAAATTAATGGCATAGAACTCAATCAAGCCGATCTTACCCAATGGCGAAAACAAATTGCATGGGTAGGGCAAAATCCGTTGTTATTGCAAGGAACGATTAAACAAAATCTGTTACTTGGTGATATTCAAGCCACGGACGAACAAATTGATCTCGCTTTAAGCCAAGCCAATGCCAAAGAATTTACCGATCACATTGGCTTAAATGCAGAAATTAAAGACGGTGGCGTCGGCGTATCCGTAGGACAAGCTCAACGCTTGGCCATTGCTCGAGCCTTATTGCGTCAAGGTAATTTGTTGTTATTAGATGAACCGACTGCGAGCTTAGATGCAAAATCTGAAAATCAGGTGCTGACAGCGTTATATCAAATTAGCCAAAACCAGACCACTTTGATGATTACCCACCGCATTGAAGATTTAAAACAATGTGATCAAATTTTGGTGATGCAACAGGGGCAACTTGTGCAACAAGGACATTTTGAACAGTTGCAACAGCAAGGTTATTTTGCTGAACTTTTGGCACAACGTCATCAGGACGTACAATAAGAGAGAAAATATGCGTTCATTACTTCCTTTTTTATCCTTATTTAAACAAGCAAAATTCCCCCTGTTTTTAGGCGTGGTATTAATGATTGGGGGACTTGCCAGCAGTATTGGCTTGCTTACCTTATCAGGTTGGTTTTTATCCGCCACAGCCATTGCTGGAGCCGGTGCATTATTTAACTATTTTTATCCCTCATCAAGTGTGCGTGGTTTGGCCATTGGTCGTACCGCCATGCGTTATGCGGAAAAAATTGTCACGCATGACGCTACTTTTCGTATTTTGGCGAAATTGCGTGTTCAGGTATTCAGCAAGATTATTCCGCTCTCCCCTGCGGTATTAAATCGTTATCGCAACAGCGACTTGCTTAACCGTTTAGTGGCAGATGTGGATACGCTCGATAGCCTGTATTTACGCTTAATTGCCCCTTTCATCAGTGCCGTTACCGTAATTGGCATGATGACATTGGCACTGAGTTTATTTAATCTTTCACTCGCCTTATTAATTGGTGCAATCCTGTTGATTTTATTACTGATTATTCCAACGGTATTTTATTTTTTAGGTTTAACGTTTGGTGCAAAACTGACACAATCTCGCTCGCTATATCGTATGCAATTTGTGGAATTTATCCAAGCTCAAGCAGAATTATTGCTATTTAATGCACAAGATAATCTGCAACAAAAATTAAATCAAACAGAACAACAATGGCAAAATTATCAACAACGTGAAAGTAATTTATCCGGATTTTCCACCGCCGTTTTAATGTTTGCCAATGGCTTATTAGTGGTGTTGACCTTATGGATTTCCGCCAATATTGAATTTGCGATTGAAGAATATCGTCTGGCATTTATTGGTTTGTTTACGCTGTCAGCCTTGGCGTCGTTTGAAATTCTTATGCCTTTGGGGTCTGCTTTTTTACATATTGGTCAGGTGATCGCCTCTGCGGAACGTGTCAGTGAAATAATTGATCAACCGCCGCTGGTGGAATTTAATGGGACAGAAACTGCGGTGAATTTTGGTGATGTTTTATTTGATCTAAAACAGGTCAGTTTTGACTATCCTGAACGGCAAGATATTGCCTTAAAACAAGTGAATTTACACATTAAACCGAATCAAAAAGTGGCCATTTTAGGCAAAACTGGTAGTGGAAAATCCACACTATTACAACTGTTAGTCCGCAATTATGATCCCATATTAGGGGAAATTCTGTTCGCTAATAAACGGATTTCTGCTTATACTGAAACCACTTTACGCCAACACATTGGCTTTTTAACCCAACGAGTTCATGTGTTTAGTGACAGTTTGCGTAACAATTTGCAATTTGCGACGGCTACCCCACTTTCTGATGAAAAAATGCTGACCGTATTAAATCAAGTCGGCTTACAAACATTGACAGAGCAAGGCTTAGATCAATGGTTAGGCGACGGCGGACGTCCACTTTCTGGCGGAGAACAACGTCGTTTAGGCTTAGCACGGATTTTACTCAATGACGCACCGATTTTATTGTTAGATGAACCCACTGAGGGCTTAGACCGAGAAACCGAACGTCAAATGTTAGCCTTGATCTTGCAACATTGCCAACACAAGACCTTAATTATGGTGACACACCGTTTAACAGCGATTGAGCAGTTCAACAATATTGTGGTGATTGATAATGCGGAAATTGTAGAACAAGGCACTTATGCGGAATTAAGTCAAAAACAAGGTTATTTACATGCGTTAATTCAACGCCTCTAATAAAAAAATAACTCACGAACTGAAAACAGTACGTGAGTTATTTTTTCATCTGTTATGTTAGAAAATAGCGGCACTTAATCCCACCACGATACCTAATGAAAGGACAACCATCACCATTGCATAACCAAAATCACTCATGTTTTTCTCCTGTTATTGTCATTTAAAATGAATTATCTAATCCGCTTTTTATTCTATCAGTTTAATTTATTTTTTCATACATTTTTTGTGGTTTTCACTTTATAATAGGATAAATTATTAGGAGATAACTATGGCAACCATTAAAGACGTGGCGAAAATGGCGGGCGTTTCCACCACAACCGTTTCTCATGTCATCAATAACACAAGGCATGTGGCAGAAGATACCAAAAAGGCGGTATTGGACGCTATTCAGCAACTGCATTATTCCCCCAGTGCCGTGGCGCGTAGCTTAAAAATCAATACCACGAAATCCATTGGTATGATCGTGACGACCAGTGAGGCACCTTATTTTGCGGAAATTATTCATGCCGTCGAAAACCATTGTTATCGTCAAGGTTACTCATTATTTTTATGTAATACACAAAATGATGCGGAAAAAATCAAAAATCATTTAGACATGCTCGCCAAAAAACGGGTGGATGGCGTGTTAATCATGTGTGCAGAATATCATCAGGAAAGTATTGATTTATTCAATAGTTTCAAAGGATTACCCATGGTGGTGATGGAATGGGGTATTCAACATAGTCAAAGCGATATGATTTTGGACAACAGTTTTCAAGGCGGTTATTTAGCCACCCAATATTTAATCGAAAATGGCCATCAAAAAATCGGCATTATTTCCGGTGAACTCAGTAAAACCACGGCAAAAACTCGTTTTCAAGGTTTTGAAAAAGCCATTCATGAGGCGGGATTAACAACCAATCCAAACTGGATTCAAGAGGGCTTTTTTGAACCTGAAGATGGCTATGAATGTATGAACAAAATCTTAGATCAACAGGAATTACCCACAGCGGTGTTCTGTTGTAATGATGTCATGGCCTTAGGTGCCATTTCTGCGATTACCGAAAAAGGCTTACGTGTACCAGATGATATTTCGATTATTGGCTATGATAATATTCATTCTTCTCGCTTTTACGCCCCGCCGCTGACGACGATTCATCAATCCAAAGCACGTTTGGGTGAGCAAGCCTTAAAATTACTCTTTGAACGAATTCATCATAAGAATCATGAGAAAGAAGTGATTGAAATTTATCCTGAATTGGTGGTGCGGAAATCGGTGAAAAATCTCCTAGCGACTTAAACGTATGGAATAAAATAATCTATTATGTTGCAATTCAAAAACAAAAGTCGGGAAAATCCCGACTTTTTTCACCGCAGTTTTGAATTACGACGCTTTCACCGCATTGGCAATTTCTTCTGCACATTGTTGAGCGAGTGCGCCGTCTTGGCATTCTACCATCACACGGATCAATGGCTCTGTGCCTGATTTACGCAATAAAATCCGCCCTTTACCGGTTAAACGTTTTTCTACGTCTGCGGCAATCGCTTTGACTGCGTCACTTTCTAATGGGTTGGCGCCGCCTGCAAAACGTACATTAATTAACACTTGTGGAAACAATGGCACGGCGGAGACCAGTTCATTTAGGCTCAATTTATGTTGTACCATGGCGGTTAATACAGCCAATGAGGCAATAATACCGTCACCAGTCGTATTTTTATCGGCAATAATAATATGCCCTGAATTTTCACCGCCAAATTTCCAATTATTTTCTTGCATTTTTTCTAGTACATAACGGTCACCCACATTGGCACGTAAGAACGGCACGCCTAATTGTTTTAAGGCAATTTCTAAGCTCATATTGCTCATTAATGTGCCCACTACCCCACCTTTCAGGTTGCCAGCACGCAAAGCCTCACGGGCAATAATATAAAGAATTTGGTCACCGTCTACTTTGTTACCTAAATGATCCACCATCATAATGCGGTCACCGTCGCCGTCATAAGCCAAACCGACATCCGCCCCCACTTCCAATACTTTCGCTTGCAAGGCTTTAATATCAGTGGCACCACATTTTTCATTAATATTCAGGCCATCTGGGTCGGTACCAATTTCAATGACCTCCGCTCCCAACTCTCGCATAACGCTTGGGGCAATATGATAAGTGGCGCCATTGGCACAATCCACCACAATTTTATACCCCTCTAAACTCAATTCTGTCGGGAAAGTGCCTTTACAAAATTCAATATAACGTCCCGCCGCATCATTAATACGACTGGCCTTACCTAATTCTGCGGACGCCACGCAGTCCATGGGTTGATCTAACATGCTTTCAATGGATTCTTCTACTTCATCTGGTAATTTTGTGCCTTGGGCGGAGAAGAATTTAATGCCGTTATCATCATAAGGATTATGAGAGGCTGAAATTACCACGCCCGCCTCTGCACGGAAAGTGCGAGTTAAGTAGGCGACAGCAGGCGTTGGCATTGGGCCGACAAAGACAGCCGATAAACCTGCTGCGGTTAACCCAGCCTCTAAGGCAGATTCCAACATATAGCCTGAAATTCGGGTATCTTTTCCGATTAATACCTTTTTCGAGCCTTGTGTGGCAAGTACTTTTCCTGCGGCCCAACCGAGTTTTAGGGCGAAGTCGGGGGTGATGGGGAAAGTGCCGACTTTGCCGCGGACGCCGTCTGTGCCGAAATATTTACGTTCTGACATTTTGTTTCCTTTTTGTTTAAATTTGTTGTTTCTGTTTTAATTACAATTTTTTAATCGGGTTTCGCCACGTTCTTTACTTTTCTTTACTTGTGGTAACAACGGGTTTCGCCGTTGGCGACTTACTTTTCTTTGCTTCGCCAAAGAAAAGTAAGCAAAAGAAAGGCGACCCCGATTTTGCCTTGTTTCCTGAAAATAGTTAAATTTGCTTAACGGAAAAGTTGTAAACTCGCTACGCTCAAACAGTACAACTTTTCCTACAAATTTAACTATTTTCAGGCGGCAAAGACGGGGCCCCCTGTCGTCATTACCGCAAAAAAATAATCCCCTCTCCCTCTGGGAGAGGGCTAGGGTGAGGGTTTACCCATTTGCTATTTTCCTAAAAATTGAATTATTTTCAGGCGACAAAGACGGGACCCCCGTCGTCATTACCGCAAAAAAACAGTCCCCTCTCCCTCTGGGAGAGGGCTAGGGTGAGGGTTTACCCATTCATCATAGCCCGCCAAATCTTCAACACATCAGCAGTTTCTTCTACATCATGCACTCGCAAAATCGTTGCACCATTTTGGGCAGCTAATAATGCGCCTGTGACACTGCCAATTAATCTTTTTTCTACGGGTTTATCCAACACGGCCCCTAACATGGATTTTCTTGAAAGCCCTGCCAATACGGGGTAACCTTGTACAGCAAAAATAGCCAACTGTTGCAATAATTTAAAATTATGTTGCACCGTTTTACCAAATCCAAAGCCGGGATCCCAAATCACATTTTCTGGCTTTCCACCTTGTTGCAAAAAAACTGCGGTGCGATTTTGTAGGAATTTTAGCACATCTTCCACCACATTTTCATAATGTGGATTAGCTTGCATGGTGCGAGGTTGGCCTTGCATGTGCATAAGGCAAGTGGGCAAACCCAATTTTATCGCCGTATCTAAAGCATTCGGTTCCTGTAAAGCACGAATATCATTAATCATATCCATCCCCACCTTAGCGCTTTCTTGCATCACAACGGCTTTTGAGGTATCGACCGAAATCCAGCAATCAAAACGTTTTCGTACAGCCTCTACCAATGGCACAACGCGTGCCAACTCTTCTTGTTCGGAAACTTCTTCAGCGTGAGGGCGAGTGGATTCACCGCCAATGTCAATGATAGTTGCCCCCGCGTTGAGCATTTTTTCTACTTGAAATAAGGCTTTGTCTAATTGAAAAAATTGACCGCTATCGGAAAAAGAATCTGGGGTGAAATTTAAAATGCCCATAATTTGCGGTTGGGATAAATCTAAGACTTTATTATTGGCTTGCAGTTTCATGTTGATGATGTGATGAATTAAAATATGCAACATTATAGCGAAATATTCTGGAAATAAACAGAAAAAGCAAAAATATAAAAGGAACACAATAATAGATCTGCCCACTTTATTTTTATCGCATATTTAATAAACGCTAGCAAACACAAAAAATAATCAAATTAATAACGATTATTATTTACACGCTACCTAAAATAGGTTAAAATCCGTCCACTTTTTTTTCATTTTGTATAAATCATGTTCAGCGTAAAAAAACCGTTTTCTTTTTATCTTCAGGCATTGATAGGAATAACTTACAGTTATTCCTCATTAGCAGCTAATGAGCCGATTTTGCCTGCGGATGCCTCTATTCCTGAAAAAATTGTTCCAATTGCTGAATCGAAACAGCAACCGAAAAAACTGGCGGATTTTCCTCGCACCGCGTTCCAATATGTGTATGATGAACAGCAATTAGCGCAGAATTTTTCTGCCACCGAACAATTGCTTAACCTTGCCATCAATTCAGGGCAATTGGCGCATATTGAAAACTTGCTCAAAATCTACCGCACTTTTCCGCAACAAGATCCGATTTTGGTTTTATTTGCCGAAGCACAAATTGCTAAACTCACCGGTAATCACCGCCTCGCCATTGATCGCTATCGTCAAATTATCGCAAAACGCCCAGATTTAACGCCAGTGCGGATTCAATTGGCGATTTCCTTGTTTAACACCCAACAAGATCGCGCCGCCCAAGATCAATTTGAAAAAGCCTTAGTGGATCCCGCCTTGCCGACGGATATTCGTGGATTGGTGCAAGCCTATAAAGACGCCTTGGATAAACGTGATAGCTGGTCATGGAGCTTTTCAGCCAACTATTTGCACACCGACAACGTCAACAATGCATCATCTGATCGTTATTTAATCGGTGATAATCTCTTTGAAAAAGATCCTAGCATGTTGCCTCGCTCTGCCAATGGCATAGCCTATGGCTTGGGCATTGAGCGTGACTTCAACCTTGTCAATGCACACTACTTGCACGTTGAAAATAATTTCTTTGGACGCAGTTATTGGGACGCCCATGATTATGATGAAATGTATAACCGTACCTATTTGGGCTATCGCTACAAACATCAAAAAGGGCAAATTTCATTCTTGCCATTTTATGAACGCCAATGGTATGCGGATCATAGATATAAACGTGGGCAAGGAGGGCGCTTAGAATTAAGCCATTGGCTCAATCCAAGTTGGCAAATTTCCTCTGCCTTAGAGTTTAACCGCAATCGTTATTATGGCCGCAATGCCACCCTTGACGGAAACACAAAATTGTTCTCCACCACCCTATTATGGCGGCGTACACCTGCGCAATATTTCTATGCAGGGGTCGACTTTAACCGTGAAACCACGCAAACCAAAAACAATAACTATGACTTACGCACCGCCCGTATCGGCTGGGGACAAGAATGGGGTTGGGGACTTTCATCACGTCTTAGTTTTTCCGCTTCTGATAGACGCTATAAAGACAATATTAACTTTGGTAGTTTCAACTTTGACTATCGTCGCCAAGATGAAATTTACCAAATTAATGCCACATTATGGAAACGTGATTGGCACATTTGGGGCATTACCCCGAAAGTAAATTACCGTTGGAAAAAACAACGTAGTAATTACGAAAATTTATACAGCTACTCCGATAAGGGGTTGATGCTGATATTTGAGAAGATTTTTTAACCCAAAGGAACATTTTATTATGCAAAAAATAAGCAAAATTTCCACCGCAGTTTTATTGGCTATAGGCATGGCGAGTGGTTTAACCGCTTGCTCGTCTGGCTCAAACTCTGTGGATGGCATTAGTGTACAAGAAAATCGTTTAAACTCCGTGCAAATTGCACTTGCTACAGGAACTGAGGCATTAAACAAAGCTGAAACGAAATTACAAGAAGCACAAAACTATTTAAGCCTTGCTGAAAACGCTACCGATTTGTCGGATCAAAAAGACTATTATGAGCAAGCACTCGCCAGTTATAAAGAAGCCCAAATGCTTTTAACTGCGGCAAATAAATCATTAAATTCGGATATTTATAATACCAATTTAAGTTCCGCTGCGGCTTTATCTAATACGATTGTGAGCGATGTGCAAACTGCCCGCAATAAATTAAGCGGTTACCAAACCACTTTTGCGGGTTTAACCACTGACTTAGACGATGTGTATAAAGGCATCGCCTTGCAAGAAATTGGTGCAAATATTGATGATTATTTCACCAAAGTTAATACCGCTTTAAACACCGCAGGCGATAGCTTAGACAGTGGTGAAACTAATGCCACGGAAGCGAAAAATGCCTCGACTAACACTGAAGCCGTGGCTGAAATGAACGCTTTGTATGATGATATTGTCGCGGCTCAAGCGGCACTGGCTACCGCACAAGAAAATTACGCGGTGGTTAGCGATTATTTAGCCAGTGGCACAACGGCGACACCTGATGTACAAGCCGCCGCAGAGCAAGCGAAAAAAGATTTAGAAACGGCACAAGCTCGTTTAGATGCACTCAATACTGCTTTGGATACGGAGCAAGAAACCCGTCAGGTGTGGGTTGATCCTGTGTTGTTTAAGGATTACACCACCACCCTAAGTGCCACAGGTTCAGTCGCTCAACTATACAAGACCGAAGAAATGCGTGATAAATTACTCGCTCAAATTAAAACCATGGGGACGAATGGTACATCTATTGGTACGGTCAATGCTACAACTGGATTAGGCAATTGTTCAGGCAATAGCTCTGCTTGTGGTACGGGTACAAGTTACACTGGCACAACCTATCTATATGATACCAACACTCAACAATTTGTTGCCAATACAGGCACAACCACAGGTTCTATTATCGTACATGTAAGTAATGCCTATTCAGGTTATGCCGTCTTGCGTGAAGAAAGTGAGTTAAATGGAGTTACGGTCAATTCCTTTGTTAGCTTAGTAGATTCTGCAAATAAAACAACAGACAAAGCCCAAGTGGTTAATGCACGTTATACAGGTAAAGCCTCGTATTATGATGGTTCTTCTGCTCGAATCCGTACCGACCAATTGGTGTTAAATGTGAATGATGGCGTGGTTTCAGGTTCGGTTTATCGTCCGCAAAATCAAAATGCCACAAGACACGTTATAAACTTGGTGAAATTTGAAGATACTACGGTTGATGTTATTCATGGTAATGTCGGTTTTTCTGGTACAGCTTATATGTTGACACCTGACCATTCAACATCTTTAAGTGCAAGTAGTGCTTCAGAGACTAATGTAACATTGGATACACAACAAGGTACGTTGGTACCAAGAACTAGTAGTGGTGTGCCATACGATATTGTACAAGGTACTTACCAAGGACAGTTCGCAGGTAGCCAAGCCGAAGAAGTGGTAGGTACTTGGGAAGGTTATAAAACTGACGGTTCACTTTATATGCAAGGTGCATTTTCGGGTACGAAATAAGGGGTAAATCATGACTAAACGTTTTTCTTATACATTATTAGCCAGCAGTATTTTGGCTAGCTTTTCTGCCCCTGTGTTTGCACAGGAAAATGACACTGAAGACAGCAGTGGCGAATCTTTGGAAACTATTGTAGTGACTGGCACATCTTTTAGCCAGCAAATGGGAACACAGACCATTACCGCTGATCAAGTCAAACACACACCGATTCGCAATAGCCATATTACTGAATTATTGCGTACCAATCCCAATGTGCAATTTTCTAATAGTGCTGATAGTGCTGCCAATGCAGGGGAAATTAAACCGAATGAAGTGAGTTTTCACGGTGAAAAATATTGGGAAAATAATTTTATTATTGACGGCATGTCGAATAATGACAATTTAAATCCAGGGGCAGATGCTAGAGGGATTGATAACAATGAGCCTTACGTTTTACCAGACGGTAACAGTCAATCGTTATGGATTGACCCAAGTTTACTCAAAACGGTGGAAGTGTTTGATAGCAATATTTCAGCCAAATACGGCAACTTCACAGGGGGTGTAATTAATGCAGAATTGAAAGACCCTAACTTAGAAAAAGCCACGGGGCGAGTGTATTACCGCACCACAAGAAGTGCGTGGGCAGATTATTATGTGACGGGGGATACCACGAATAACCGTTATCTCAATAATCATGAACACTATGTCAAACACAGTTATGGTTTTACTCATAGTACACCTGTTAATGATAAATTTGGCTTAACTTTTGCTTATGATCGCACCACATCTGAAATTGATTACTATCATACTGATTTGCGTTATGCTGATGGCGGATTAGTGCCAAATCATCAAAAACGAGTAAATGAAACCTTCTTATTACGTGGGGTATATTTGCCTGATAATGGCGATTTATGGCGTGCTACCTTGATTTATTCTCCGCATAAAGCGGAAAAACCGACAAATAATGTGATTAACGGGCGTTACACTGAAACAGGCGGTGGGATTCAAGGCAGTATTGAATGGGAAAAACAATTTGCTAATTTAGAAATGAAAACCCATTTAGGCTATAAAAAAACAGGTAATGAACGAGAATATGGTAGCGACTATTATGTTCAATATAATGCTGAATATACCGATGATTATCTCTACGAAAGCCGTTACGGTGGCACAGGTAGAGTTTATACGGAAAAAGAAAGCTACACTGCTAAACAAGACTTTAAACTCAAAGAGTTTGATTTAGGAGCGACTTCCCATAATCTCTCTTTTGGTTGGTCAGCGGAATTATCCAAAGCCCAATATAAACGGGATAGAGCAGGTTCACAATATTATTACACTAACAGTAATAATGTCATATGTAATGGTGCTGATTTCTGTCAAGACGGTGTAGGCTATGCAAGCACTCTCCAATATTATGCCACAAGAAATATTAAAGCCGATGATCATGATTATGGTGCATATCTGCAAGATAACATCAAATGGGGGCGTTTAGAAACCACCCTTGGCTTGCGTGTGGACTACAATAAATTCTATGGTAACACCTCATTGGCACATCGTTTGTCGACTTCTTATGATGTATTTGGCGATCAAAGCACGCAAATTTTCGGGGGGGCAAACCGTTATTATGCTCGTTCAAATTTGGCTCAAAAATTGCGTCAAGGCATTGCACAAACTGAACGTTATAATCGTGGGTTAAATACCGATAATACGGTAGGGGACTGGGAATTCAATTCCTCATTCTATAATGGTGTTAGACGCACCATGAATAAAGTCAAAACCCCGTATAACGATGAATTTGTGTTGGGGCTTAACCAAAAATTATGGGATCATAATTTAACCGTGAAATGGGTGCATCGTAACAGCCGTGATCAATTAGGCACTCAACAACGCATTATTGACGGCACAGCCTATCATGTTTGGGTCAATAACGGGACATCTAAAAATGATACCATTTCCATTGCCTTAAATTCAGCCAAAACCTATCAATTTAAAGGCATTGAATTGGATTGGACATTAGCAGGATCTATTTATCATTATCGCACCAATAACCGTAATTATGATTCTACTACGGTTTCTGATATCTATTCAAAAGCCATTTATAATGGGCAATTATACGATAGCGAAGAAATTCCACCCGCAGACTATAATGCGCCGTGGAAAATCTTAGGCACAATTCGCACTAAATTCCCAAGCATTAACCTATCATGGGATCATACCTTGAGTTATACGGGTAAAAAAACCCAACGTACCACATCTGACTACCCTTATTATTGTAATGGTGCAAGCAGTACGGGTTCAGTTGCCACAGCGGCGGTATGCGGTGATTATGTGGGCGAGGTGACGCAATACTATGATGAAAGCATTCCAGGTTACTTTAACCTTGACTGGCGTTTTACTTACACCCAGCCAACGGTCAAAGATCAATATCTTGAGATCACATTAGATGTCAACAATGTACTGAATAAACAAGTGCCTGTAAGTACATCTGCCAGCACGGCAAGACCTTACTGGCGTATGGGTAGAAACTTCTGGTTAGGTGTGAGTTATAATTGGTAATACTTAACCTTACATAGCAAAAACGCTCTTATTTTTTAAGAGCGTTTTTTTACAAGCCGCAAATATACTTAATGAACACTTTCCCTTAGTTTTTCAATCTCGGCAAGGGATAAGCCGATAATCTCAGAGATAGTCTGCGTATCAAAACCACGGTGAAGCATAGTTAGGGCGTTTTCTTTCATCGTATTTAATCGTCCTTGTTCAAGTCCTTCTTTAATCCCTAATAAAACGCCTTCCTGCCGTCCTTTTGTTTCCCAATATTCATGCACAGCATATTTGTCCCATTTGCATTTAAGACTGACATCATACATGGTTTTTTATCCCTTATTGGGTTGTAGTTTTTCAATATCTTCAACAGAAACGCCTATGTATTTAGCAATAGTTTTTACATCTAATCCAAGAGCAAACATATTTGTGACACTTGCTTTCAGCGTTTCTAAACGTCCCTCCAATCGACCTTCCAATCGACCTTCTGAGCGACCTTGTTCAATCCCTAGTCTAATTCCCTTATTAGTCGCTGAGCTTAACAAAGAATATTCATCCCATTTGCGTTTAAGACTGACATCATACATTTTTTGCTCCTTCTTATCTAAATTGCTGTATTCCGCAATTTCAAAGACTTTTTCAAAAATTGGGTCATCTAAAAAATCAGGTAATTCATTGAATTTTACGATATTTTTTAGTACATACAGCCATTTTTCTAAAGTAGTGGTCAACTGTTCTCTTGACTTAATATTAATTAACTCAACATAGATGAAGCCAAGTTTATCATAAAAAATTTCTCCTGTCTGTTTGTTGCAAAGGCAAATATCGTGCAAATAGTCATGGCTGTCAGAAAATTTAAATCCGTCCATAATGGCTATAACGTAGACTTCGGTGATAGCGTATTGCCATTCATCTCGCCCACCTTTTGGCGCTTGATCGCTGAGCAATTTTGCCCCGTAATAGATGGTGCGTTGTTTGAAGTTATCTTGATCACTGCGCTGCATTTCAATAATAAATTGAGTGTCATCCTCGGCGGTGCAAGTTAAATCAAAAATCACTGAGCCGAGTTTTGATGTATTGCCGACATGTTCATTTTGGTTGTAAATCAAATCTTTAATCACTTTTTTACCTTTAAAAAGTTCATTTAAAAACGCCACTAAGATTTCTTTATGGGACTCCATACCAAAAATGCGTTTAAAACCGTAGTCGGTCGTGAGATCAATGTAGCGTGAATGTTGTTGCGTGTATTGTTGCATAGTGTTGCTCCTGTTTTGAATAAGTGGGAGCATTATTAACTGCGGTTGGAATCTGACAAGATTTTTATTTCAATTTTGGAATCAAGATCACAAAATTAACAATTTTTCAGTACAAAAAGAAGAGCTTTGCTTGAAAAATGGATGTTGAAAATTGGCATTATGCTTACCTACTAAACCCCTGTGTAAAAATGGATAATGGTTTATTTTATGAATTGATTAGGCTAAAATGAAACTCTTTTAACGTTTAACTAGCAAAATATAAGCCACCTAATCTATGCTTTTTTTCTTCCACTTATTACTTGTTTTGATGTTTGCTTTGCAACAATCTGCTCAAGCTGATGATCGCCAGCCTATTAGCGGTCAACTGGATAATGGGTTGCGTTATGCTCTTATGCCATTGCATGAAGATAAAGGGCGAGTGGAAATTCGCCTAAAAGTCAATGCAGGAGCAGTGGATGAAACTGATGAGCAAACTGGTGTGGCGCATATGGTGGAACATTTAACCTTTCGTGCTTCGAAAAAATATCCCCATGGCATTATGCCCTATTTGCATGCTCAACAATGGCAACGCGGACGACATTATAATGCGGTAACCACCAATGACAGCACCACTTACCTGTTCTCTCCCCCACGAAAACCCGATTTAAATCAACTGTTTGATGTGCTATCTCAAATGCTGTTTTACGCTAAAATCACTGCAACAGATTTAGATGATGAACGTAAAATTATCCTCGAAGAATGGCGACAAGGGCAAGGCGTGAGCGAACGTATGAATCGTTTACGCACCAATGCGGTGCGTGTTGATTCACGTTATACTCGCTCCCCAGTGATTGGCACGCAAGAAAGCATTATGAACATGCCTGCCGAAAACTTGCAAAATTTCTACCGCACTTGGTATGTACCGAACAATATGCAATTGCTGATTGTGGGCGATATTGATGTGGCACAAACAGAACAATTCATTCAGCAATATTTTGCTCCGATTCCAGCCAAAACATTGCCACAACGGGATTATTATGAACCTCGCTTAAGCGATACGTTACGCACTATTCAATTGCAAGATCCGCAAAGTGGCATGAGCCAAGTGGCTTATATTGTCCGTTTTGATGAACATCATTTACGTCAACAAAGTGAACAAGGGCGTTACCTACGTTTATTGGATCGCATTGCCTTAAATTTACTTACGCAACGTTTACGTAACCAACAAAGCGAACTGCCACAAGGGGTCAATAGCCTTGTAGTGCGGAAATCAGACATTGGTAAAACCACCGTGGCATTGGGCATTTTTGCAGGGGTGGATGAACAATCCCATGCTCAAGGCTTACAACAAATTTTTAATGAAATTGAACGGCTCAAACAGCACCCTTTTACCCAGCAGGATTTAACCAAGCAAAAAGCCCTGATTCAACAACAAATTGATAAAGCTCGCCAAGTCAATAACGAGCGAGATTTTGCCAAATGGGTGCAAGTGATGCAAGAAACCTTACTCGCCGATAAACCCTATTATAGCCAACAGGAACTCGCCGAATTGACCGAACCCTTATTGCAAAAAATCACCCTTGATGAGGTAAATCGGCATATTCAGCGTTGGTTTAAACAACCAGATCGCATTGTACAATATCAAGCACCGCGTTTAACCCAAATTGAACCGATCACACAAGAAATGGTGGTGAATTTGCAACAAAAAGCGGAAAAAACGCGTTTTTCTGAACCCGTGCAAGAAAAAATTATTCCCTTAAAAACCTTTCCTGACATTAAACAAACAGGAACGATTATCGCGGAAAAATCCTATCCCGAACAGAATGTGATCTACTTTACCCTATCCAACGGCGATAAAGTAGTTTGGTTAAAAAGCGAGTTGGCTAATGACAGCACTTATTTTCAAACCCAAAGCAGTGCAGGTTTTCAAGGGGAGGGGCTAGGCTATTGGCAAAGCCAAATCGCCAGCCAATTACTTATGCAAAATGCTCCGTTAAATTGGACGGAAGAAGAAATCGAGCATTGGAAAAAACAGCATAATATCAACTTATTAGCCAAACAAAGTGAACAAAAATTATCTTTTAGTGCGGTGGTTAAAAATACTCATTTGGCGGATTTGTTGCGTTTATATTATGCCTACCAACAGGAAACCGAGATTACGCAAGGCTTAGAAGATGTCAAAAAACAAATGATTAAAGCCCTTGATTTAACTCATAAAAACACCCTAGAAAATCAACAAATTAAAACCCTCACGCAATTACGTTACGGAGTCGAACGCACGGATGTCCTGCCGAATTTAGAAGAATTACAGGATCTTAGCTATTCAAAATTGCAACAACAATGGCAACAAATGCGAGATGCCCCAACCACTTATTATGTGTTGAACAATATGGAATACGACCAAATAAAAACGGTTATTCAACAATATTTAAGCACGATTCCACGCCAACAAGCCCTTGCAAGCCAGCAAACCCAGCCATTGACGGGCGTTGACCGCCGTGATTTTGCCATGAATATCGCCCCGAAAAATGACGTGCGACTTTGGACATTCCAACCCCACAAATGGCAAGGAAAAGATGCGGTTTTAGTGTCATTACTTCGCCAAATTGCTAGTCAAAAACTCAAATTATCCTTACGCGATGAACATCTCGGCGTATATAGCTTACGCTTTGAAAGCCAGCTCAACCCAGAAACACAACGCATTGAAAGCGAACTGTATTTCACAGCTAATCCCGTTAAAACCCATGAGCTGATTAAACAGGCTCAACAGGTATTACAACATTTGGCTGAACAGATTACCGAAAGCGACGTACAAGTAGCGAAAAAACAATTTATACAAGCCGAAAAAGAACGCCAAAAATCCCCTTACATTTGGTTAAATCGCTTAATGTTAAGCGACAATCAATTCAATTCGCCCCAATATCTCACCGAATTACATCAATTGGCGGAAAATATCACCCTTGATAACATTCAAGCAATGGCAAAACAGATTTATCAACCCAATAATGTCAAAGTGTTTGTTATCACGCAGAAAACAGAAAAATAAGAGAAATGACAGCGCAATTTTTTACAGGGATGGAACAAAAATAAAAATCCCAAAAAACTTGCGAAAAAAACACCGCACTTTTGGGATTTTTATTGTGGGCGAGCTGATTTCAGTACGCCCTAATTATTTAGGAACAGATTACCCGAGTCCTTTACACGAAGATAAGTTAAAGTTGTACCTTAAAAATCTTTGCCATTTTTATCCGCACTTTCTATTGTCGAAGTTGGATTATTAGATTGAGGCGCCTCAGTCTTATCTTCTGGCTGAGTCGGTTCATCCTGTTTCTTGTCGTCCCAACCACTCGGTGCCGTCACAGGTTCACGGTTCATCAGTTGTTTAATTTGTTCTTCTTCAATGGTTTCATATTTTACTAAGGCATCTTTCATGGCATGTAAAATATCCATATTGTCGACCAAAATTTGTCTGGCACGATCGTAGTTTCTCGCCACGATAGCACGCACTTCTTCATCAATCACGTGAGCCGTTTCATCAGACATGTGTTTGGCTTTTGCCATTGAGCGTCCGAGGAACACCTCGCCGTCATCTTCGGTATAAAGAATCGGGCCTAGCTTGTCAGAAAAACCCCATTGGGTCACCATATTACGCGCAATATTGGTGGCCACTTTAATATCGTTCGAGGCACCCGTAGAAATATTTTCTTCTCCATAAATCAAGTCTTCCGCTAAACGTCCCGCATACAAAGTAGAAAGTTTACTTTCTAATTGTTTTTGGCTAATGCTCACTTGATCGCCTTCTGGTAAGAAGAACGTCACCCCTAAGGCACGGCCTCGAGGAATAATGGTTACTTTATGCACAGGATCATGTTCTGGCACCAAATAACCCACAATGGCATGCCCTGCCTCATGATAAGCCGTGCTTTCTTTTTGTTTGTCGGTCATAATCATGGTGCGACGTTCAGGGCCCATATTGATTTTGTCTTTGGCTTTTTCAAAATCTAACATGGTCACCACACGTTTGTTACTGCGTGCAGCAAACAAAGCGGCCTCGTTCACAAGGTTGGCCAAATCGGCGCCTGAATAGCCTGGGGTGCCACGAGCAAGTGTCATTGCATCGACATCTTTTTCAATCGGCACTTTACGCATATGTACTTTAAGAATTTGCTCACGACCCCGAACGTCTGGCAAACCTACCACCACTTGACGGTCAAAACGACCTGGACGAACCAAGGCGGGATCCAGTACATCTGGGCGGTTGGTGGCCGCAATCACGATAATCCCCTCTTTGCCCTCAAAACCGTCCATTTCCACTAGCATTTGGTTTAAGGTCTGTTCACGTTCATCATGACCACCACCAAGACCTGCACCACGTTGACGGCCAACCGCATCAATTTCATCAATAAAAATTAAACAAGGCGCATTTTTCTTCGCTTGTTCGAACATATCACGGACACGAGAGGCGCCCACGCCCACAAACATTTCCACAAAGTCCGATCCCGAAATAGTGAAAAATGGCACTTTTGCCTCGCCGGCAATGGCTTTAGCAATCAAGGTTTTACCTGTACCCGGAGGACCCACCATTAATACACCTTTCGGAATTTTACCGCCAAGATTTTGGAATTTACTTGGATCACGTAAGAAGTCCACGATTTCGCCCACTTCTTCTTTAGCTTCATCACAACCCGCCACATCCGCAAAGGTGGTTTTAATTTGTTCTTTATTCAGCATTTTGGCACGGCTTTTACCAAAGCTCATGGCCTTACCGCCACCGCCTTGCATTTGGCGCATAAAGAACACCCACACGCCGACCAAAAATAGCATTGGGAACCAAGACACTAAAATTTGCGAGAATAAACTACGTTGTTCTGGCAACGCTCCTTCAACTTTGACTTTTTGTTTTAGCAAATCGTTGAGAATTTGACGATCTTCTAATGGGGTTGGTAATACAGTGGTATATTTGGTACCATCTCGTTTGGTGACAAAAATTTCCCCGACTTCATTAAATTTCGTTTGGGAAATTTGTTGATTTTCCACATCTGTCATAAATGTTGTGTAATCAATACGACTCGTCGAATCAGTTGAATTAAATCCTTGGTATGCTGTCATCATCACGACGGCAATAACCACCCAAAGGACCAGATTTTTAATCATATCGTTCAAGGTTTGACCCCATTGTTATTAAAGTTAAAAAATTGTTGTTAGCTTACTATAAAATGACCATTAATCAAAACAATCAATGCAATTAATGTTTATAACCCGTCGCCACAATATACACTTCACGGGAACGTTCTCTTGAGGCTTCCGGTTTACGCACTTTCACCACACTAAATAATGCGCGAATTTCACGTAAATAGTCATCAAATCCCTCGCCTTGGAACACTTTCACCACAAAACTGCCTTTGTTGGCTAGCACCTGTTTGCACATATCCAAGGCCAATTCGACCAAATACATGGCTCGTGGAATATCTACTGAGGGCATGCCACTAAAGTTGGGAGCCATATCCGACATGACCACGTCTACTTTAGCCTCGCCCACGCGTTCCAATAATGCGGCAAGCACATTTTCATCACGAAAATCCCCTTGCAAGAAATCCACGCCCACCATCGGATCCATTTCCAAAATATCACAAGCAATCACTCGGCCTTTGCCGCCGATTTGGGTCACCACATATTGCGACCAACCACCCGGTGCAGCGCCCAGATCCACAACTGTCATGCCCTGCTTAAACAAGCGATCAGTTTGTTGAATTTCGTCGAGTTTAAAGTAAGCCCGAGAGCGCAATTTCTGCTTATGTGCTTTCTGTACAAATTGATCTTTAAAATGTTCATTTAACCAACGGCTTGAACTTGCCGATCTTTTTCTTCCCATAATTTCTTAAATTTTGTGGTAGTTTCCTTAATATAAGGGTAAAATTGCCGAATTCAACCAAACTGCGGTATTTTTCACCGCACTTTTTTTACAATTAGGATATTATTTATGTCAATGACATTATCAACCAAACAAAAACAATTTTTGAAAGGCCTCGCCCATCATTTAAATCCTGTCGTCATGCTCGGCGGTAACGGATTAACCGAGGGGGTGCTTGCAGAAATTGACAACGCATTAAATTATCACGAACTGATTAAAGTCAAAGTGGCGGGTGCCGATCGTGATACTAAACAACTGATTATTGACGCCATTGTACGTGAAACGCAATCCGTTGCAGTACAAACCATTGGCCACATTGTGGTGCTATATCGTCAAAGCGAAGATAAAAAAATTCAGTTGCCGAAAAAATAACCCTCACCCTAGCCCTCTCCCATAGGGAGAGGGGATTTTCCCGAGATAAGAAAAATAATCCTCACATTGGGAGCAAATTTTACGTCCTCTCCCTTTGGGAAAGGACGGAGAAAATCCGTTAGGATTTTCGGGAAGTGAGGGTATTATTTATATTCCACTTCCACAATATCAAATTCCACCTTGCCGCCGGGTGTCGTAATTGTCACGGTGTCATCAACTTCTTTTCCCACTAACCCACGTGCAATGGGGGAATTGACTGAAATTAACCCTTGTTTAATATCCGCTTCATCATCACCGACAATTTGATAACTCACTTCTTCTTCCGTATCGACATTCAGCAACACCACCGTCGCCCCAAAAATCACCTTACCATTATTTGGCATTTTGGTAACATCAATAATTTGACAATTCGCCAGTTTGCCCTCAATTTCTTGAATACGCCCCTCGCAAAAGCCTTGTTGCTCACGGGCCGCATGATATTCGGCGTTTTCTTTTAAATCACCATGTTCACGCGCTTCAGCAATGGCTTTAATAATTTCAGGACGGCGGGTATTTTTTAAGAAATCAAGTTCTTCTCTTAATAATGCCGCACCACGCACGGTCATTGGAATTTGTTTTAACATCAATCCATTTCCTTTTTTTAGGTAAAAACAAAACCACGGCATTGTTTTTTATTTGCTTTTTAAGCAATGGCAATGTCGTAGTCTATTAAAAATGTCAGGTTAATAGAGAAAAATATTTACTCTCTCTTATTCAGGGGCTATTATTGTTCGTCTGACAAAAAATAGCAACCCCAAAAACACAACAATGAAAAATTTAACTAAAAAATGGCTATTTACAAGCCTCCTCTTTTCTTCTCAACTCTTTGCGCAGGTGGATGTTCCCACCATTGCACAACAACTTCCCCAAGGCACAAGTTTAGGTTTTGTGGCCAAAAATCTGCAAACTAATCAAATTGTGGTACAACATCATGCGAGCACCTTTATGCTGCCAGCCAGTACACAAAAAGTATTCACTGCGCTGGCAGCGAAATTAACCTTAGGCGATCAATTTCAATTTGAAACGAGTTTGTTGACCAACGGCAAAGTGCAAAATAACAGCTTAAACGGTGATTTAATAGTAAAATTCACGGGGGATCCGGATTTAACCAGTGGCCAACTTTACAATCTCTTAGCGGAGCTCAAAAAACAAAATATTCAGCATATTACGGGAAATTTAATTTTAGACACTTCCGTGTTTGCAAGCCATGACCGTGGTATAGGTTGGATTTGGAATGATTTAACCATGTGTTTTAATGCCCCTCCCGCCGCCGCTAATATCGATAATAACTGCTTTTATGTGGAATTAGATGCGAATCAAAATGTGGGTGAAAATGTGAAATTTAATGTTCCCTCACAATATCCTATTCAAGTGTTTGGACAAGTCCAAGTCGTCAGCAAAGAAGAGGCTGGTTTTTGTCAAATCGACGCCGTGGTGAACGACAACAATCGTTATCAAATTAAAGGCTGTATTGCTCGCCAAAGTAAACCTTTTGGTTTGAGTTTTGCCGTGCAAGATCCAAGCGCTTATGCGGTGGCAATTATACAACGCCAACTCAACCGATTGGGTATTCAATTTAAAGGCAATATACAATTTCCACGTCAACCACAAAAAGGTACATTATTAGCCCAACATTTTTCCAAACCATTGCCGGATTTATTAAAAAAAATGATGAAAAAATCCGATAACCAAATTGCAGATGCCATTTTCCGTACCGTGGCTTATCGATATTACCAACGTCCAGCCTCTTTTAATTTAGGCGCCATGGCATTAAAAAATATTTTAGCCAAACAAGCCAATATCAAATTTGGCAACAGTATTGTGGCAGATGGTTCAGGATTATCACGGCATAATCTTATTGCGCCCGAAAGCATGTTACAAGCGTTAGAATATATCGCCAAAAATGAGGATAAATTACATCTGCTAGAAACTTTCCCGATTGCAGGCGTCGACGGCACCATTAGTGGACGAGGCAGTTTGATTCAGGCTCCCCTCGTCAAAAATGTGATTGCCAAAACGGGTTCACTCAAAGGGGTGTATAATTTGGCGGGGTTTATAACTAATGCCCGTGGTGAGAAAATTGCTTTCGTGCAGTTTATTAATGGCTATTCCACAGGCGAGCTAGAAAATAAAACCAAACGTGCGCCATTAGTACAATTTGAAAGTCAGATTTATAATAAAATCTATCAGGAATAGCGTTGCGCTAAGAAAAATAAGGGTTCTCCATATTGAGACCCCTTTTTTATCATAAGATAAAATAAAACGCTGATTACAGCATATTTTTTTCGCCCCGAGAAAGGCTAATCAAACCTGAACGCACAATCTCTAACACATTGGTTTCTTCTTTTAACGCATGAATAAACGCATCCAATTTATCTTTGGTACCCGATAGCTGAACAGTATAAGATTTGGTTGTCACATCCACGATTTGGCCTCGGAAAATATCGGCTAAGCGTTTGATCTCGTCACGTGACGTGCCTGTCGCACGTACTTTAACTAACATCACTTCACGTTCCACATGATCGCAATCGCTTAAACTGATCACTTTAAACACATCAACCAATTTATGTAATTGCTTTTCAATTTGTTCTAATATCTGTTCATCACCTGAGGCTTCAATGGTCATCCGTGAAAGGGTCGGATCATCTGTAGGCGCCACGGTTAGACTTTCAATGTTAAACGCACGTTGTGAAAATAAGGCGACCACACGGGATAAGGCACCAGATTCATTTTCTAATAATACTGATAAAATTCTACGCATTTTGTTTCTCCTTATTCTTTTTCTGGTGCGCCTAACAACATTTCATTCATTGCCCCACCCCGTATTTGCATTGGATACACATTTTCGGTAGCGTCGATCAACACATCTACAAAGACTAATTTGTCTTTAATGGCAAAGGCTTGAGTGAGCTTTTCTTCTAATTCATCAGCATGATTAATTTGAATCCCCACGTGTCCATAGGCCTCGGCTAATTTCGTAAAATCAGGCAACGAATTCATATACACTTGTGAATGACGACCTGAATAAATTAAATCTTGCCATTGTTTCACCATGCCTAAGAAACGGTTATTTAAACTCACAATCACAACGGGCGTGTCATATTGTTTGACAGTGGACAATTCTTGAATATTCATTTGAATACTGCCGTCCCCCGTTACACACACCACGGTGCTGTCTGGATGGGCAAATTTCACCCCAATCGCTGCCGGCAAACCAAAGCCCATGGTGCCTGCACCGCCTGAGTTGATCCAACGGCGTGGTTCATCAAAGGGATAATGTAACGCCACGAACATCTGATGTTGTCCCACATCAGAGGCAATATAAGCGTCGCCTTTGGTTAAGCGATAAATGGTTTCAATCACCGCTTGTGGCTTAATTTCTTTCGAAGTGCGGTCAAATTCAAGGCATTTTTTCGCTTTCCATTGATCGATTTGTTGCCACCATTCCGTTAAATCCGATTGAGATTTGGCTAAATTTTCATCTTGTAATAAGGCTAAAAATTCGCTAAACACATTATCCACACTGCCAACAATCGGAATGGCTGCCGGAATATTTTTTGAAATTGAGGTTGGGTCAATATCAATTTGAATGATTTTGGCATGTGGACAATATTTTTTTACATTATTGGTGGTGCGATCATCAAAGCGCACCCCAACCCCTAAAATCAAATCCGAGTCGTGCATGGCACAGTTGGCCTCATAAGTCCCGTGCATGCCAAGCATGCCTAAGAATTGACGATCCGTTGAGGGATACGCTCCCAATCCCATTAAGGATGACGTCACCGGTAAATTTAATAATTTGGCAAATTGACGCACTTTGTCACTGCTGTTGTTAATCACCACCCCGCCGCCTACGTACAACACCGGTTTTTTCGCCACCAATAAGGCTTTTAAGGCTTTTTTAATTTGCCCTTTATGACCTTGCGAATTTGGGTTATAAGAACGTAAGCTCACCTCTTTTGGATATTCATAAGGATATTTATTGGCCGGATTGACCATATCTTTAGGAATATCAATCACCACAGGACCCGGTCGCCCCGTAGAGGCAATATAAAAGGCCTTTTTAATGATTTCTGGAATCTGTTCAGGATATTGAATAATAAAGCTGTGTTTCACCACAGGGCGGGTAATCCCAATGGTATCGCACTCTTGGAATGCGTCGGTGCCGATTAAATTAGAGGGTACTTGTCCCGTTAAAACCACCAACGGCACGGAATCCGCATAGGCGGTGGCGATCCCCGTAATCGCATTGGTGGCACCGGGGCCTGAAGTCACTAACACGCAGCCCACTTCCCCCGTAGAACGCGCATAACCATCAGCCATATGCACGGCGGCTTGTTCATGACGAACCAACACATGCTCAATGCCACCTAAGGTATGGATAGCGTCATAAATATCTAACACCGATCCACCCGGATAGCCAAACAAAAATTTTACTCCCTGATCACGCAACGACTGCACAACCATTTCTGCGCCTGATAATTTCTTCATAAAATCACTCCGTTTTTACTCATTATTCTTGCCGAATTTTAACCGCACTTTTTACTTCAAGTACAATCTTCGGTATCACTGTAAAGTCAGTGTACTAAATTTTGATTAATTGTCTATTCTTTTTTTTTGCCATAAAACCCGAATTAATCAGAATAAAATTCTAAATTTATAAATATAACGATATTTAATAAATAAAAATCATCTAAAAAATAAAAAATGCGACATAAAGCCGCATTTTATAAAAACAAAACAAAATAAAATTTTATTTAAAAATTTTCATCAGATCACAATTTTAGCGTTTTCTACTGATCAATATCGTGATAAACAACACGGCACCCGTCGTAATAAAACCTAACCAACCAGACTGAGTGAAACCGATCACTAAATAACCAATGGTGGTCGCTAATGCCACTAATAACGCATAAGGCAACTGTGTCGTCACATGATCAATATGGTTACATTTCGCTCCCGTTGAGGATAAAATCGTGGTATCTGAAACAGGTGAACAATGGTCACCACATACCGCCCCCGCCATGACCGCTGACAAGCAAGGCAACAATAATTCCGGTGAGGCATTCACCGCAATAGCAGCCGCAATCGGTAACATAATCCCAAAGGTTCCCCAACTGGTGCCCGTTGAAAAGGCCATGGCCGCCCCTAAAACAAAGAGGATTGCAGGTAAAAAGGCTGGATTTAAATTGTCAGAAATTAAGGTAGACAAGTATTTTCCCGTTTGCATATCGCCCACAATTTTATTAATCGTCCAAGCGAAGAATAAAATGGCAATGGCGCCTAACATGGATTTCACACCCACCCACCAAGATTTTCCGTATTCGTTTAAACTCACATTGCGGTTAGCTAAAATTAATAAGCTCGATACCACCAAAGCACAAACACCACCCACTACTAAGGAAATCCCAACGGTGGTATTCTCAAAGGCGCCCAACACGCTAAACGGTTTACCATCTGCACTTAACACATCATTACCGGTTTTCATCATCATTGCCACGGTGGCGACAATCAAGGTGATAATTGGCAACACCAAATTGCGCACTTTCCCCGAGCTTTGCTCTTGCACTTCGCTTTCTTCCGTCGCTTGTGCTAACGCCAACTGTTCATGCGTTGCCATTGGACCAATATCAAAAGAAAAATACGCCACCACAAAAACCATCACCATAGAGAAAATCGCATAGAAATTCATCGCACTCATGGTCATAAAGGCACTAAATGGCGAATAACCGGTAATGGCATGTTCTGCTAATAAGCCCGCAATCAGGGTCATAATATAGGCCCCCCAACTGGAAACGGGCATCATCACGCACATTGGTGCGGCGGTGGAGTCTAAAATATAAGCCAATTTTGCACGTGACACATGAAATTTATCAGTGACAGGACGTGCAATGGCGCCTACCGCTAAACTATGAAAATAGTCATCAATAAAGGTCACAAACACCAAACAGGCCGCCATTAATTTCGCCCCACGACGCCCTTTAATGCGCTTTTGCGCCCATTCAGCAAAGGCTTGATTACTGCCCGACACGCTCAAAAGTGCGGTTAAAATTCCCAGCAATAATAAGAAAAGAATAATATGAAGATTGCTGTCATTGAAAGCAAACTGACCTTGTTCGTCCACTTCATAAATTAATGAAGAGACACGTTCAAAAAGATAGCTCAGTGTTGATCCCACCTGAGCATTGGTGAGCATTAAAGCACCCACAATAATACCAATACTTAATGACAACAAGACTTTACGGGTAATAATCGCCAACCCGAGCGCTAATAATGGCGGTACAACCGACCAAATTGAGGAGGAAAAATCGATAAGATCCATACGTTCTACCTAAAGTAAGGGAGAACCACTGACATTACTTTCATCATAAAACCAATGAAAATAATTTAGCAATAAAGGCAGTAAAAACCACCCCTAACAGTAGCGCTCCATAGTAAATAAAGTGGCGTAATAAATTACACCCTCGACTATGACAGTAACGTTTCTTTCGATAACGTCACCAACCAATTAAAATGACTTTTAATTGATTTCGGCGAATATTCCTTTCCTTTTTCTTCTTCGTTATCCACTCGGAAAAAATACTTATAATATCCGCACCTCTACATTTGTAGGATGTGCAAAGATTACCTCAATAATGGACAAATGCCAATAGGTATGAAAAATATTTTTTCATTATTTCCGTAAAAAACAAAATATTTACAAAAAACAAGAATAAGGATATGATTATTCATATCTAATTTTAAATTAACTTATCACTGGAGAATATAATATGAGTAACCTCGTAAATGTATTAACTAACTTACGTAGCTTACGTGCGGCAATTAATACGATTGACTTAGCTAAAGCAGAACAAGTCTTAGAAAAATTACAACTTATTATTGATGAAAAACGCAAAGCCGCCGAGGCGCAAGTGGCGGAAATCAAAGCACGTCAAGAGCTGATAAAAAAATATCAAGCTGAACTGAAAGAAAAAGGGATTTCCTTATCTGAATTAATTGATAATCATGCAGAAAACAAAGTCAAAAAACAACGCACTTCACTGCCTGCAAAATATCAATATATTGATGACAATGGTGAACAACGTACTTGGAGTGGTCAAGGTCGTACGCCGAAAGCTATTAAAAATGCCTTAGATGCAGGAAAATCCTTAGACGATTTTAAACTCTAATTCGCCTCACTTTTCCGATAAAACCCATTAATTAATGGGTTTTATTTATCTCCAATACAAAGAAAACGCATATGATTGAAAATAAAATTTTATTAACCGACTGTCCTGATGATAAAGGACTTATCGCAAAGATTACGAATATTTGTTATAAGCACCAATTAAATATTATACATAATAACGAATTTGTGGATTTTGAAACCAAACATTTCTTTATGCGCACCGAATTACAAGGTATTTTTAATGAAGAAACCTTGCTAGCGGATTTAAATTTTAGTTTACCACAAGGGACAAACTGCCGTTTAATTGATAGTTGCCGAAAAAAACGTATTGTAATTTTAGTCACCAAAGAGGCCCATTGTTTAGGTGATATATTAATGAAAACCTATTATGGCGGCTTAGATCTTGAAATTGCGGCGGTCGTCGGCAATCATGAACATTTACGTTCCCTTGTTGAACGCTTTGATGTGCCTTTTCATTGTATTAGTCACGAAAATTTAACACGTGTAGAACATGATAAATTATTGGCCGACAAAATTGATGAATATCAGCCTGATTTTATTGTGCTCGCCAAATATATGCGTGTATTAAATCCTGAATTTGTCGCTCGTTATCCAAATCGAGTGATCAATATTCACCATTCTTTTTTACCGGCCTTTATTGGTGCGAATCCCTATAAACGGGCTTATGAACGTGGGGTAAAAATTATTGGGGCAACCGCACATTTTATTAATAATGAATTAGATGAGGGCCCAATTATTATGCAAAATGTCATCAATGTGGATCATACTTATTCCGCAGAAATGATGATGAAAGCGGGACGAGATGTGGAAAAAACCGTATTAAGTCGTGCGTTAGATTTAGCAATTCATGATCGGTTATTTGTGTTCCAAAATAAAACCATTATTTTATAAACCTAATTTAACACCCAATATAAAAAAATCCCCAGAAATTATCTGGGGATTAAAATTCGCAATAAATAATTTATTATTTAATCACAACAACATCAATTGCCGCAGGACCACGTTGAGAATCTTGTACATTATATTCTACGTTGTCACCTTCGTTTAAAGTTTTGTAGTTGTCACCCACGATACCAGAGAAATGAACGAATAAATCTTTTCCGCCATTTGCTGGAGTGATGAAACCAAAACCTTTATCAGAGTTGAACCATTTTACAGAACCGTTTAATTTAGACATGTTGTCTTCCTTATATTTTAAAATTTAAATTTGCGCTTGGAAATGCAAGCAATAACGCTAAGAAGGGATATAGAAACTGATATTAATAAAAATCCAAGAACAAATTTAAAACTTGTGATACGGAAGAACTAATAACGCATTTTATAAACTATCGTGTAGCTGGGGCGTATTAGAACATTAATCCCCTATTAAAGCAAGTGTTATTTCCTATTATTTTAAAATAAAAATGATTATTAAAAAGATGTGAAAAAATACCGCGCTTTTCGCCAAAAATAGACAAAAAAATTGCAAGCCTTTCGACTTGCAATTTCTGTATAAAACGAAAAATAAAGAATTAACGTTTTGAGTATTGTGGACGACGACGTGCTTTGTGTAAACCCACTTTTTTACGTTCAACACGACGAGCATCACGGGTAACAAAGCCCGCAGCACGTAATGCTGGACGTAAAGATTCGTCGTATGCCATCAATGCACGAGTGATACCGTGACGGATTGCACCCGCTTGACCAGAAATACCACCACCAGTTACAGTGATGTAAAGGTCTAATTTATCAGTTAACTCAACAAGTTCTAATGGTTGACGTACGATCATACGTGATGTTTCACGACCGAAATATACGTCTAAAGAACGTTGGTTAATGGTGATGTTACCATTGCCCGGTTTGATAAATACACGAGCTGAAGAGCTTTTGCGGCGACCTGTGCCGTAGTTTTGATTTGCTGCTGTCATTTTTCTGCTCCGTGATTAAATATCTAAAACTTGTGGTTGTTGTGCAGCGTGTTCATGTTGTGAACCTGCGTACACTTTCAATTTGCGGAACATTGCACGGCCTAATGGACCTTTTGGCAACATACCTTTCACCGCAATTTCAATCACTGCTTCTGGACGGCGAGCAATCATTTCTTTAAAAGTCGCTTGTTTGATACCGCCTACATAGCCAGTGTGCCAGTAGTAAATTTTGTCGTCTGCTTTACGACCTGTTACGGCTACTTTCTCCGCATTGATTACCACGATATAATCGCCAGTATCAACGTGTGGCGTGTATTCCGCTTTATGTTTACCACGAAGGCGACGAGCTAATTCAGTGGCTAAACGACCTAACGTTTTACCTGTCGCATCTACTACATACCAGTCACGTTTTACTGTTTCTGGTTTTGCTACAAAAGTTTTCATTAATTAAATTACCAATATTAAATATTAATACCCAGTGTTTGAACCAATTCCAAACACAACCATTGATCTCAATCATCACCCCTTCGAGTGCGATCTCGACAAATAATGTGCGGTGGGAAAACCGCTACATTTACAGGGTCGTGCGATTATACAAGGTTTATCAGAGAAAAGCCAGTCATGTATGAAAAAATAAACAAAAAATAACCGCACTTTTTCGCAAAAAATCATCAATTCATACAAGACAAACGCAAAATTTAACGCTATGATAAGACAATAGTTTTATATCTTGCATTAACAATAACATTAAGGGGGCATTATGCAAAATATTCAGAACTGGTCAAATGAAATGTGGTTAGTGGCAGGCATTGGTTTCTTTGTCGGGTTTATTTTAGCTTACGTGTTAATTAGCCTAACCAAGGGTTCCGTCAAAAAACAAACAGAAACAGCCAAAGAGTTGTCACAAACCAAACAAGAATTAGACACGCAAAAACAATTATTAGAAAAACATTTTGCTGAAAGTGCCGATTTATTTAAAACCTTGGCGCAAGATTATCAGAAAATTTACCGTCATCTTGCTAAATCTTCTGAACAACTTTTGCCTGATGCAAACAACAAAAGTTTATTTTTGCAAAGTTTTATGAATTCAGAAAAATCCACGGCAGTTGAGCCTGAAGCCCCTCCAAAGGATTATAAAGAAGGTTCTTCTGGGTTGTTAAAGAATTAATCTATTAATCAATTGGGGCGAATTTAACATGAATTCGCCCTTATTTTTTAGTTAAACAAATAAATGATGATACTGTTCCAATTCCGCTTTCGTCAGAGAAAACACCCCTAATCCCCCATTTTTAAACTCAATCCAATGAAACGGCACTTCGGGGAAACGAGATTCCAAATGAATCATGGAATTGCCTACTTCACAAATTAACACGCCATTATTTTTGAGATATTTCGGCGATTCGGCAAGAATTTTAACCACCAAATCTAAACCATCTTCACCCGCTGCCAAGGCCAATTCTGGTTCGTGAGAAAATTCCTCTGGCATACAATCTAAATCTTCTTGATCCACATAAGGCGGATTGGTGACGATCAAATCATATTGATCTGGCGGTAACTGCGCAAATAAATCCGATTGAATCGGAATCACCCGTTCAGTTAAACCGTGCCGTTCAATATTATATTCCGCCACATCCAACGCATCACGGCTTAAATCCACTGCGTCCACTTCCGCCTCAGGAAAACGATCTGCGCAAGCAATCGCAATACAACCACTACCGGTACACATGTCTAAAATTCGGTTCGGTGCTTGCTCCACAAAATCCACAAAGCCATTTTGGATTAACTCACCAATCGGCGAACGAGGAATCAACACGCGTTCATCCACATAAAACGGTAAGCCACAAAACCAAGAGGTATTCACTAAATACGGTGTGGGAATACGCTGCTCTACCCGTTGCGTCACCAATTCAATAATCTGGACTTTTTCTGTCTGCGTTAAACGACTATCATACAAATCCGTCGGCACATCCAAGGGTAAATTCAGACTGCTCAACACCAATAAAGAGGCCTCGTCCCACGCATTATCCATACCTTGCCCATAAAATAAGGGTTCGCTATTAAAGGTACTGTATGCCCAACGTAAATAATCTTTTATCGTATGTAAATCTTGTGACAACGTTTGTTCAGAAAAAGCCATTTTTGTTATTCCTATTTGGTAAAATCATGATTTTCCGTTAGTATATAGAAATTCTCGAAATTTGTCGTTATTAGGATAAAAAGAATGTCGGATATTGACGAACGCTCACTTTTTTTACAAGAAATCAAAGGTATTAAACCGTTAAAGCAAGACACTTATGTACCACCACAAAAGCTGAATAAATTCAAACTTCAGCAAAAAGCAGCGATTAAAAATGATCGAGAAAAGCAAGATACCTTGTTTTATTTTTCGGATGAATACGAACCCCTATTAAATGAAGAAAGTGCGGTGAAATATTTGCGAGAAAATGAAAACAGCTATTTGTTAAAACAACTTCGCCGTGGTGATTTTGCTCCTGAAATTTTTTTGGATTTGCATGGACTAACCCGAGAACAAGCTAAATTAGAACTGGCAAGCCTAATTCAAGTCTGCGAAAACGACAATCTTTTTTGTGCCAGTATTATGACAGGCTACGGCACATTCACCCTAAAAAAACAAATCCCCCGTTGGCTGGTACAACATCCTAAAGTACGAGCATTACATCAAGCCCCAAGAGAATGGGGCGGTGATGCGGCAATTTTGGTGTTGGTGGGATGATTAATCATAAGCAAATCCACCACAAGCCCCTTTTTGAAGTTTCTCGCCTTTTTCAAACAAGGCTTTCGCTTTTTTTTCATCTATCGCAAGAAGTGGCGGGACATTCTCATCATCAGATGAAATGCCATTCTGATAATGAAAACCCATAGCACATATGGCCCGAGCATGTCTTTGGGCGGCGGCTTTTTCAAACCATACCATAGAAGCAAAGGAGTCTAACCCATCGCCCGTAAGATAATTTATCCCAACAGTATATTGTGCCTCCGCATTGCCTTGTGTCGCGGCCCTCACATACCAGTACATCCCAAGGGATTTATTAATTTCTGTGCCAAATCCATAATAATAAAGATCGCCAAGGCGAAGTTTAGCAGTGGCATTATTTCCTTCATCAATGGCTTTACTTAAGCTAGTAAAGATTTTTTGTTTTTTCTCTGCAGGAATTTCATCCGGATCAGAAGTAATATAAGCCAACCAAGTTTTGTAGTCTACTTTTTCAGGCGCAGTGGTAATATCAGCACTTTTTGCCAAAGCATTAAACGATAATCCCATTAAGGTTGAAAGGAAAAGTGCTTTAAGTTTCATAGTAAGCCCTCGCAGTTGAAATAATAAACAGAATAACATAGAGAATAGCTAGGATATTGACATATTCATCTTGCATTTTCAATGGGAAAAACAAAAAAAAGGATACTTTTTTAAAGTATCCTTTCTTTTAATTGGGTTGATTAAAAAGTTGAAGTATCCTGAAACAATCCCACTTTCAAATCCGTTGCCGTATAAATCACACGTCCATCAACCAACACTTCGCCATCTGCTACGCCCATAATTAATTTACGGTTGATCACGCGTTTGAAATGAATTTTATAGGTCACTTTTTTATTGGTCGGCAACACTTGGCCAGTAAATTTCACTTCGCCAACCCCTAACGCACGGCCTTTGCCCTCGCCACCGATCCAACCGAGATAGAAACCAACCAACTGCCACATGGCGTCTAAACCTAAACAACCTGGCATAACTGGATCGCCGATAAAATGACAATCGAAGAAGAATAAATCTGGTTTAATATCTAATTCAGCCTCGACATAGCCTTTACCGAATAAACCGCCCGTTTCGTTCATTTCCACGACTCTATCCATCATTAACATGGTAGGTGCAGGAAGTTGTGGGCCTTTTTCGCCGAATAATTCACCACGTCCAGAGGCTAATAAATCTTCATAATTGTAAGCATTTTTTCGTTCTGGCATTGCATTTGGTGTACAGGTGTTAGTCATTTTTTTCTCTTTTAAATTAAATAATATGGTGTTTTTCAGTGATTTCACTGAATTAACGCCATATTAACAGACTTTGATTTAAAAAGATATAGCTAACACGTGTTCGCTAAACAGTTCCGAGCAGTTATTTTTTACTGAACCATTTTAACCAAAATGGCGGTGCATGATGTTGTTCAGCATATTGCTCAATACGTTTTGTGATCAGTTGAGCGATAGCACTTTTTTCTTGCGCTGGTTGTTCGGCAACTAATGGGCGATCAAACAAAATTTCACAAGCCTCGAACACATCATTCACTACCCAAATAGAAAATTGATTATTTTTCACCGCAGTGACCACTTCGTCTGTCAACGAAAGCTGATACAAACAGGATTCAGGAATAATTACGCCCTGTTTTCCGTTTAATCCTCGGCCCTGACAAATAGCAAAAAAGCCTTCAATTTTATCGTTCACACCGCCCACGGAATGCACCAAACCAAATTGATCAATGGATCCAGTGACAGCAATGGATTGCGGAATGGGTAAATCCGATAACGCACTGGCTAGCACTAAAAAAGCCGCTAAAGACGCACTGTCGCCGTCAATTTCGCCATAAGATTGTTCAAACACTAGCGAGGCAGAAAAAGGCAGTTGGGACGGCATGTCTAAAATATTGGCTAGACAGTTTTCTGCGATCATCATGCCTTTGCCATGCACATTGCCGGCCAATTCGCTTTTTCTTTCGATATCAATAATTTCACCATCACCAAATTGCACAATACAACTGATTCGAGAGGGCTCGCCAAAGGACATTGGCGTGCCGCTAAATTCCACCACGGATAATCCGTTAATTTGCCCAACCGCCTCATTTTCCGTTTCAATATAAACTTGATGATAAAAAATATCCGCATAGGCTTGTTGACGCAGAAAACCTTGTTGCTGAGATTGCTGTTGAAAATATCGTTCAATATCCACCGCACTTAACGCATGGTGATTTGCGCTTAACTGACTGGCACCACTGAGAATTTGTGTGAGTTTCAAAGGAGAAGTATTGATCAACACTCGACTTTCACTTTCCCTGACGAGCCATTGATATAATTTATCCAAACCGTCAGGGGTTAAAGGCGAAAATTGTTGTTCGGCAAAAGACAACACATATTGTTGCCATGCCTGTTGCTGTGGCGCTTTTTCCACACTGACATAGCTTTCAATTTCGCTATACTCTGCAAGATGGTAAAGATCTGGCACAAGTTCATTCAAGGTCGCTAATTCTTCCCTATTGCCAAGTAAAATCACCTTTAAATTTAATGGATAACTGGGAATCTCGCATGGCAAGGCTTTAAACGGATGGGCGGAATACCAATCAAATTGCTTGGTGACCAAAATATGTTTTAAGCGTTCCCAACAATCAAAATGCGTTAACAACTGGCTCACGCTTAAAATTAACACGCCATGATTCAGTTGATGTACCAAACCTGCATTAAGCTGAATATCATGGGAAGTCGGATGAATCCGAATTGAGCCGAACAAACTTGCATGATCAAAATACAGTGCCGTGGCGACGGTTTTTTTGCTAGCAAAATTATCTTGCACGGATTGGGCCGGTTGAACGTTCACTTGGGCAAAGGAAAAACTATCTCCTTGTTCCACTTCATACTGAACCCCCGATACCTGTAACGGTGCTTGTTGTGATTTTACCCATTTTTCCACCGCACTTGCATATTCGCTTTGATCGTCCGCTTTTAACACCAACAAACTGCGGTGCGAATTTTGCAAGAATTGGGTTAAAACCGAACAGGATCGTGGTTGTAAGGCGAAAAAATCTCGCAGATGTTGTTCCCCTGCCTCTGTTGCCAATGCCGTCAAATGCGGTTGTAATGCGGTCCACGCTAATTTTTGTTCGGATAACGCCACGTTTCTTTCTCTTATCAAATCAAATAATCACGCATTATCTCACATTTCATCAAAATTCAAAAAATCTACTAGAAAAAAAAACAAAATAAAGGTATATTATTTTCAGTTACCACGTCACTAATAATGAGAAAACAATGAAATATCAAAAACTTGAAAATCAAGAAACCCAATGGAAATGGCTTTATCTCACCAAGAAACACCGAGATGGCGAAAATATTACTCGCTATCAAGAAAAAAGTTTAGCGGAAGATAAGGTAATCGCCTTGATTGCTTGCAAAAATCAGCCCGAACAAATTGAGGCTTGGATTGCCGATCATTTATCTGAACACTTAGTCATTAAATTAGATCAAGCCATTCGTGCCAGACGTAAACGCTTTTTCAATGCGGAAAAACAACATACTAAAAAGAAATCCATTGATTTAGAATATGCCGTGTGGCAACGCCTATCTAAATATTCTCGCAAAATGGGCATGACGTTGTCACAAACCATTATGTATATGATTGATGAACGAGAAAACAAAGCTCAATATGAAAAGAAAATGTCAGTAATGAAAGCCAGTTTAAAAGATTTGCTAAAATAAAGGCGAGCTTAATACTCGCCTTTCGTTGGTCTAAAAAATCACTTGGTTTTCATGCTTTGATAAATATAATAGCCATTCACACAAGCCACAAAGATATTCAACCCCGCCACTGGCCATGAACTAATCAGCAAGCCATAAATAATAAAGCAAATTGCCCCAATCAAATTGACCAAACGTAATTTCACAATATCTTTTAATAAAAACGATCCTGACACTAAAATCATGGCGACATAGCCCAATATTTCAATATAATCCATGCGTTATTTCCTTTCTGTTATGGTTATGGCACATTAGTCTAACAAGGAATGGAAAATAACACAAAACCGCAAAGGTTTGCGTGGGGAAATTTTTTAAGTGATCAGATTGTTGGATAGCAACAAGGGAATTTAATCACTAAAACGGAGAATTTTTATACGTTTGATAGATCATATTTTGCATTAATTTTTTTCTTGTTTTCCCTATTTCATAAAATGACGCATAACGATCAAATAAATGTACGCCGTATTGCACTTCGTCAATAATTTGTAATGCTTCTGTCCAATCTAAATTAGCGATATTCGCAAGCGATTGAATGGCTTTTAATGGTGGATTTTTGCCAAAACCATTAAATGACGTCATGTGTTCGCCATAAGGACTTGGGCTAAAGGTCACATCATAAAAAGGCGATAATGTCCATTTTCCCTGATCATCTTGCAAGAAAGACCAATTTTTAGAATGGTCATCCTGATTGCGCATCAATAAATTAAACATGGCTCGGCGAAATTGCATTTTCCCCGCATTAAGATCCTGACAAAGCCAGTTACTCACTTTAATTAAATCGGCATAATCTAAACTCGGTTCACGGAAATTCGCTTCAAGTAAACCGCAAGCGCTCAGTGTATGCAACCGCCCTAATTGATTGCTATCCGTTTCTATACAATCAAAGCGTTTAATCGCCAACCAATGACGTTCACCTGATTTTACCTTTAAACTCAATAAATTATGTTCAGGCACGTCAATCCCTGCTTGTTCCGCTAAATCCAAATAAAGCATTTCACACAAACCTTCTTCATGTTTTAACGCAAGATTGTTAGAGGTAAATTTCACTATCCATGCACTGTCGCCTTGTTGGTATTGACTGCGACATTGTGACATAGAATGGGCTGGGAAATAGACTTGAGCTTTTGGTCTTGCACCACCAGAACTGCCCATTTGGGTAAGTGCGGTCAACACATCTTCCGTTTGCCCATCAAAAATAGCTTGAGCCTCCGTGCCTAATTGCGTTAATTCAATTAATTTCGGATCTTGATCTGCAAAAGGCGAAATCGGTTGATAAGATAACGCCCCGATTGCCGTGTCACCAACATAGGCTAGACGATCTAAAGGTGAAAGGCTATGTGGCGAAATTTGATGTTGAATGAATACGCGATCCATTAACAACCGCCCCCAACCATCTGGCAAACTATCAGAAAAAACAGAATGTAAGCCTTCAAATAACCTTGGGGCCAGTTGTAATTCATCATTAAATTTCAATTTTAACGGTGATAAATTACCATTTGGCAACCTATCCAAATAATCTTGGTCATATTGAAAGAAAATGCCTTGAGCATTCTTGGCTAACTGCCCGACGTTGATTTTTTCAGTGCTCGATAATGTTCGCCAGACATCTAAAAGATCATTTGTTTTCATCTTTTCCCCTTATTCATGGCTAGCACTTGTTCAATGGTTTTTGGCATAGGTTCTGTTGAACGTTTAGTGAGTTCATGTAATGCGGTTAAATCATCTAAAATTTGCCAAAGTTGCAATAATTGACGAAAAGAAATTTGTCCTGTGGTTTCAAATTTCTTAATGGTTGAGGCTGGCACAAGACTGATGTTAGCCAGTTGCTCTCTTGAAAAACCTTTGCTTTTGCGTTTTTTACGCAAATAATCCGCAAAGGCTTGTTGAGTTTCGTTGGCAGAATAAAAAGGTAATAGCATAATCTTAAAATGGATACAATAATAGCTAAATTATAACATATTCTGCTATTTTAGCTACTATTATATCTATTTAAGATAGAGTTTCTTGTACTTCACTATAAACCAAATATCCCCCAAAAGCTAAAAAGATGATACCCGCCACATTATCAATATAACGACTATATTTTGCGAAAGGGCGAGAAAATAACAAAGAAATGGTGTAAAATAAGGGCTGTTTAACGATTGTATCCATTTAAAAATCATCAATTATTTACAAGGAGTTTAAATATGCTCAGTAATAAAATTAAATCAGGTTTAATTTGTGGTTCTTTATTTTTAATTTCACAAAATGTTTTTGCTTATGGTTGCCAAAATATGTTTTATGATAAAGAAATAAGATATTGCACCCCAGATGGTTCAAGATTATATTCCTATGGTGAAGTCACCAAAGAAATGAAACAAATTAAAAGCACATTTAGGGGAAAAACTTACACATATAAAGATTTAATTAAACCTTTAAATCCTGATGAATTAGTAGGGTATAAAGAGTTTTCAAAAAATCTAAATAATTTTAATCTTGAATTAGAAAGGAAATTAAATACTCTAACTGAATCTCAATTTATGCAAGTTCTACAGGTTAGGGGGGATTATCTAGAGAAAATATTAGATAATAAATATTATAATATTGGAATAGTTAATTCATTAATAGGAATTGATAAAATGATTATTTCTCTTTTTGATAAATTTAATGTCAGCAAAGAAAACCAAAATTTATTTAAAAAAGGGTCTGCTGAAAAACATAAAACTTTAAAGATTATGTCAAACTACATAAAAATGAACACATATTAAAAAATAAAAGAGCCTATAACAAAATTTGTGTAAATACCTGTTTCTGAGATAATAACCAAAAACAGGTATTTTCATTATGAATGAACAACAAATTAAATTATTGGCGAGCCTATAACAAAATCTCCCGCACACCACTATAAACCAAATACCCCCCAAACGCTAAAAAGATAACACCCGCCACATTATCAATATAACGACTATATTGACTGTAAAAACGTTTTGCGAAAGGGCGAGAAAATAACAAAGAAACGGTATAAAAATAGAAAAAGGTTTCAATCAGAATAATGATAAATGCCGTAGCCATTTGCCAGATTTCTTGCATATTGACTAACACCAAAGACATCACGCTGCTGAAATAAATCACCACTTTTGCATTGGAAAGATTAACCCATAAGCCTTTCATGATTTCGGTTTTAATGGTCGTTTTCTGGTTAAAATCCTGTTCCGTAAGTTCAGCAAACACGGTATTTTGCCGACTTTTCGCCATTTTTACGCCAAGATAAGCCAAATAACTGCCACCGAGTAACATAATAACACCATGTAAAATCGGTAAGGTTTTAAATAAAATCGCCAAGCCTAAAATCGCTGCGGCGGCCCACATGGCCACGCCAAGGGTGATACCCAAAATACCACAGATCGTATTGCGTCTTGAATTACTGGCCGCCATGCGACTCACATATAAAAAATCAGGGCCGGGGCTTAATAAACCGAAAAAATGCACAATAATTAAATTCAGCATGTTACACCACAAATGACATCAAAAAATAAACCAACACGGCATAGCCAGCGGCCAGCACATCATCAACCATAATCCCAAAACCGCTTTCTAATTTTTGATCAAAATATTTAATCGGAAAGGGTTTCCAAATATCAAATAAACGAAAGAGTACAAATGCTAATACATTGCCGATAATCCAATGTTCGGCGAACAATCCAACCATGCCGATTTGTACGATCCAAATGCCGACAAATTCATCCCAAACAATGGAACCATGATCATGGATACCCATATCATCAGCGGTTTTTTGGCATAAATAACAGCCTACAAAAAAGCAAACTGCGGTGAAAATAATGAATATTTTTAATGGCATAATTTGCATGAATAATATGCCGAGTAATAATCCAGCCAAACTGCCCCAAGTACCTGGGGCAGGATGAATTAAACCAGAACCTAAGCCCACCGCAAGCAAATGCACTGGGTTGGTTAGGCGAAGTCGTTGTAATGGGGTTTTTATGCTGTCTGTCATGATTTAAAATGTTCAAAGCTAGAGATGTGTAAATCTACCATTTTTCCCTGTCGTTGGTAAATCATATTTTGCTGTGGATTTTTTTCCACGATACGGCCTATACAGGTATAAGGCACCTTTAATGGGGCTAAATGTTGCTCCAATAAGGCTTTTTGATGATCGGGAACCGTAAAGCAAAGTTCGTAATCTTCGCCCCCTTGCAAAGCAAATTGCTCCGCTTGTTCTCGTCCATATAAATTGACCAAAGCGGAAGAACAGGGTAAATCTTCTAGATTTAACACCGCACTTACCCCACTTCGATCTAAAATATGCCCGAGATCGCCGACTAAGCCGTCAGAAAGATCTAACGCACAACAGGATAATTGATGTTGCGTTAAAGCTAATCCAAGGGAAATTCTAGGGGTCGGTCTGAGATTACGTTGAATTAAATAGCTTTCTTCTAAATTCACCTCACTTTTCTTGCCTTGATACAGATCGGAAAGCAAATAAAAACCGGCTAACCCATCTCCTAGTGTTCCAGAGACATAAATCCAATCCCCTACTTTCGCTTGATCACGCCGAAGTGCGGTGTTTTTTTCCACAAATCCTTGGGCAGTAATGGTAATAGACGGCACGCTTCCACTGGTGGTATCACCACCGATTAAAGCAACATTGTGTTCATTAAGGATGTCAAACATGCCCTGACTAAAAGCGCGTAACCAATTTTCATCTGCTTTCGGCAAGGTTAAAGCTAACGAAATCCATGCAGGTTCAGCCCCCATGGCGGCCAAATCGCTTAAATTGGTGGCCACGGCTTTATAACCTAAATCTCGGGGATCAATATTTGGATAAAAATGCGAATTTTCCACCATGGTATCGGTGGTAATGGCCAAGGATTTGCCCATTGGAATGGTGGTTAATGCACAATCGTCGCCAATATTGAGTTGTACATCCGCACGTTGTACAGTTTGCTGTGTGAAAAAGGTATCAATAAGATCAAATTCGCTTTTTGCCATACTAAATTACCACACATTGTATAATCTCCCTCTCCTTTTGGGAGAGGGCTGGGGTGAGGGGGACTATCGACGCCCTAAAGACGGTGCCACTTTATCTAATACGCCATTGACATATTTATGGCTATCGTCTGCCCCAAAGGTTTTAGCCACTTCAATAGCCTCATTGATCACCACTTTATAAGGCACATCAAGCACATATTTCAATTCATAGGTCGCTAAACGCAAAATGGCTTTTTCAATCGGAGTTAATTCTTCCGACGTGCGGTCTAAAAAAGGTGCTAATGTGCTATCTACCGCCGCTAAATTATCCACAGTTTGACGGAATAATTGACGGAAATAGGCCACATCTACGCCTTTTAAATCTTGCTCAGACACAAAAGCCAATTCCACTTCTGCGGCCTCATTTTGCGAAACAGCCCAAGAATACAAGGCTTGTACAGCACATTCTCTGGCACGACGACGTGCTGAGGGTTTCTTCACTGGTTCAGTCATAGGATTGCCCATTGTTATTTAATTTGATCAAGTAAGTTGATCATTTCTAACACGACTAATGCAGCCTCAGCCCCTTTATTGCCTGCTTTGGTGCCTGCACGCTCAATGGCTTGTTCAATATTTTCGGTGGTTAATACACCAAATGCCACGGGAATATCCGCATCAAGAGAAACATGACCAATTCCACTGCTCGCTTCGCCTGCCACATATTCAAAATGGGCGGTACCACCACGAATAACCGTACCCAAAGCAACGATACCGTCATATTTTTTGCTATCCGCTAAACGGCGAACGGCTAATGGCAATTCATAAGCCCCTGGGACTTTCACCAAGGTAATATTTTCATCTTTCACTTGACCAACACGTTTTAACGCATCAATCGCCCCATCTACTAAACTGTCATTAATAAAATGATTAAAACGAGCCACTACGACGGCAATTTTTGCATTGGGTGCGGCTAATACGCCTTCTAATACTTGCATTTTGTTTCCTTTATAAATAAACACTGATTGACCGCTGATTCTAGCACATAATTGATAATAAAAAAAGGAAACCAATTTGGTTTCCTTTCAGTGAAATTCAAAACGAATTATTTCGTTACAGCCTCTTTTACTTCTGCTGCTTTCTCTGAAACAGCGTCTGCTGCGGCAGCCGCTTTTTCTTTCACTGCATCTTTCATTTCTGTCATTTTGTCTGAGGCTGCGTCTTTCATCTCAGTCATTTTGTCTGACGCTGAATCTTTCATCTCAGTCATTTTGTCTGACGCTGAATCTTTCATCTCAGTCATTTTGTCTGACGCTGCGTCTTTCATTTCTGTCATTTTGTCTGAGGCTGAATCTTTCATCTCGGTCATTTTGTCTGACGCTGCGTCTTTCATTTCTACCATTTTATCTTTAGCTTCGCCTGCTTTTTCTACCATGGCATCTTTGGCTTCGGTTGCTTTTTCTACGGCAACATCTTTCATTTCTTTTGCTGCTTCAACCGTCGCATCTTTGGCTTCAACTACGCTTGCTTTTGCCTCTTCTACTTTAGATGACATTTGATCTTTTGATGCTTGATCACAAGCGGCTAATGCGAATACTGAACTTAATACTAATGTTGCTAATACTGATTTTTTCATTGTTTTTTTCCCTAAATAAATGTTTGTTTAATAATATCGGTCTTGCCGATGGTTGCATATTGTGAACAATTTTATTGTAAAATGCAAAAAATTTTACACTCTCTTTACAATTCAAGTCATTTGATTAAATCAAATGGTTTCACGTTCGACTAAAAAAACAGAGCAAAGTTCCCTTTGCCCTGTTAATTGCTTAATTTTTAACAATCGTCTTATTCATCAATGGTACGCAATAATTCATTGATACCGACTTTACCAAGGGTTTTGGCATCCACTTTTTTCACAATCACGGCACAATAAAGACTATATTTTCCGCATTTTGACGGCAAACTACCCGATACCACCACAGAACCGGCAGGCACTCGACCATAATGAATTTCACCGGTTTCACGATCATAAATACGTGTAGATTGACCAATAAACACGCCCATGGAAATCACGCAACCATCTTCCACAATGACACCCTCAACCACTTCAGAACGAGCACCGATAAAACAGTTATCACCAATAATAGTTGGATTGGCTTGCAACGGTTCTAATACCCCACCAATGCCTACGCCACCTGATAAATGCACGTTTTTACCAATTTGAGCACAAGATCCCACAGTTGCCCAGGTATCCACCATGGTACCCTCGCCCACATAAGCCCCGATATTCACATAAGACGGCATTAACACGCAATTTTTTGCAATATAGGCCCCTTTACGCACGGTGGCTGACGGCACAACACGAAAACCTTCTTCAGCAAAACGTTGTTCGGTGTAATCAGCAAATTTCAATGCCACTTTGTCATAATATTTGGTTTCTGCACCATCAATCACTTGGTTATCGTTGATACGAAATGAAAGTAACACAGCTTTTTTCAACCATTGATGAGTGACCCATTCGCCATTCATTTTTTCTGCCACACGATAAGTGCCTTTATCTAATCCCTCAATAACCTGTTCAATAGCTGAACGTGTTTCAGCGTCAACGGTTTTTGGAGTAATCTCTGCACGTTTTTCAAAGGCATTTTCAATGATTGCTTGTAAATTTGACATAAATTTTCTTTCCTATTTGTCGATATAAAATAATTTAACGAGTTTTACCATAACTTGCGGTAAAATTCACCTGTTCTTAACGATATTTTTTGCCGTCATCGCCGTCTTGTTCGGTTTTAAAACGGCGGTGTAACCACATATACTGATCCACCCCTTTCATAATTTCACTTTCCACCACCTGATTCATCCGAATCGCAATCTCTTTTTCTGAACTCACATCCGTGAAATCCACCGGCGGAGAAATGGTGACGGTATAACCTGAATTATCCTTATTGCGTAACGGTGCAAAAGGAATGACCTTACTGGTGGGGGAGGCTTTCAGTAAATAATAAGATCCTGTGGTTGTGGCGGCATCTTGCACCGCAAAAAACGGAATAAACACCGCACTTTTTCGCCCATAATCATGATCGGGGGCATACCAAATCGTATCCCCTTGGCGGAGTGCTTTTACCATGGCTCGCAAATTTTTCCGATCCAATAAATGCTTATTTGAACGCATTCTTCCCCACGCCTGTAACCAGTCCATAATCGGCTTATCATTAGGGCGATACACCCCAATCCCTGGGTGATACAGCCCGACAATTCTCGCCCCTAATTCTAAGGTTAAAAAATGCACGCCCACTAAAATAATCCCGTCTTTGGCATTTTCTTTTAGATACTCCACGCCCTCTACTTTAGACCATTTTTTAATCCGCCGATCCGACCAAAACCACGCCATTCCAGTTTCAATAATGGCCATGCCCACATTATTTAAATGCGCTTGTAAGACTTCTTCTCGCTGTTGTGCTGACCATTCGGGAAAGGCTAATTCAAGGTTACGCTGTGCAATTTGGGCTCGACGTTTGCCGACTTTTAACCGCTTAAATAACCCACTTAATCCACTGCCAATTTTCACCAAACAAGGATAAGGCAAACATAATAGTAACCAATATAATCCCAAGCCTAACCAAAATCCCCAGTATTTAGGATGCAGAAACGCTTTTTGAAACCTTGGATAAGGATGATGATTTTCCGACATAATGCCCCTCAATAAATAAACTCCGCATAGTTTAACCGAATTTCATCGAAATTTTAAGCCAAACTGTTTTATGCTGTGGTAAAATCAGCAAAAATATTTTTATTCTATACTATTAGGACATATTTTATGAATCAATTCTCTGCACAATTTCCCCATGCAAAAGTGTTAGTTCTTGGTGATGTGATGTTAGACCGCTACTGGTTTGGTGCCACCAATCGCATTTCGCCAGAGGCACCGGTTCCAGTGGTTCGTGTACAAGAAAATGAAGAACGCGCAGGCGGTGCCGCTAACGTTGCGATGAATATTGCCTCACTGAACGTACCAGTTGAATTGCTCGGCTTAATTGGTCATGATGAAACAGGGGTTGCCTTAACGCACTTATTAGAACAACAAAAAATTGAGTGTAATTTTGTTAAATTAGACACCCATCCGACCATTACTAAATTACGTATCCTCTCTCGTCATCAACAACTATTACGTCTTGATTTTGAAGAAGATTTTCATCAAGTCCCGACCAATGATTTATTACAAAAATTAGAAAGTGCGGTGAAAAATGTCGGTGCGTTAATTCTCTCCGACTACGGCAAAGGCACCCTAGCGGAAGTTCAAAAGATGATTCAAATCGCACGCCAAGCCAATGTGCCAGTTTTGATCGATCCAAAAGGGACTGACTTTGAACGCTACCGTGGCGCCACCTTATTAACGCCGAATATGTCCGAATTTGAGGCGGTGGTGGGAAAATGCCACAGCGAAGAAGATATTATTGAAAAAGGCTTAAAGCTGATTTCTGATATTAATTTAACCGCACTTTTAGTCACACGTTCAGAAAAAGGCATGACCTTATTACGTCCAAACCAACCGGCCTATCACTTGCCAACCGTGGCCAAAGAAGTGTTTGATGTCACCGGTGCAGGCGATACCGTCATCAGCGTGCTTGCTACCGCTCTCGCAGATGGTCGTTCTTTTGAAGAATCTTGTTATTTAGCCAATATTTCTGCCGGTATTGTGGTAGGAAAACTCGGTACCTCTACGGTATCGACGGTGGAATTAGAAAACGCCATTCATGGCAGAACCTCGACTGGCTTTGGTATTATGAATGAAAGCGAACTCAAAACGGCAGTGCAATTAGCCAAAGATCGGGGCGAAAAAATTGTAATGACCAACGGTTGTTTCGACATTTTGCACCCTGGTCATGTTTCCTACTTAGAAAACGCCCGAAAACTCGGCGATCGCTTAATCGTTGCGGTGAACACCGATCATTCCGTTAAACGCTTAAAAGGCGAAACACGCCCAATCAACGATTTAGCCAGTCGCATGGCGGTACTCGCAGGCTTATCTTCGGTGGACTGGCTGGTTGCCTTTGATGAAGACACGCCACAACGTTTAATTGCTGAAATCTTACCTGATTTATTAGTTAAAGGTGGAGATTACAATCCTGAAGATATTGCGGGCGCCAAAGAAGTCTGGGCCAATGGCGGTGATGTTCAAGTCTTGAATTTTGAAAATGGTTGCTCCACCAGCAACGTCATTCAAAAGATCCAAGCGTTGAAAGATTAAGCAATTGAAAAGTGCGGTGAAAAAAGAACTTGTTTTTCACAAAATCTTTCTATATTATTACCGCACTTTTGAGAATAATCTCATTCTTCATATTTCAAATATGCGACTATAGCTCAGTTGGTTAGAGCACCACCTTGACATGGTGGGGGTCACTGGTTCGAGTCCAGCTAGTCGCACCATTTACTAAAACGCTGTCTTTAAGGTAGCGTTTTTTTGTTTTTATCCGAAATTAAGCATAAAAAAAGTGCCTATATTTCAAGGCACTACTCGGAAAGCAAAATATGTCTGGCTATTTATCATAGCACTTGTTTTAAGTGCGGTCATAATAATGAAATATTTTTATGATTGCAAATAGCAATGTTCATTTTTGTGACGTAGGTCACACGAATTACATATAATTGCTTATTTTTTAATTATTTTCCTGTGAAACCAAAGCTAATCAACACTTTTTTCGCCTCATCAGATTTTAAATAATCCAAAAAGGCTTTGGCATCTGCACTGTCGTGATCTTTGATTAATGCCACTGGATATTCTACTGGTGGATGGCTATCTTCAGGGAAAGTGGCAACCACTTTCACTTTTTGACTTGCGGCTGCGTCGGTACCATAAACCACACCTAATGGGCTTTCCGCTTGTTCCACTAATGCTAACGCTGCACGTACGTTGTTGGCACGAGCTAATTTGCTTTCTACACTGCTCCATTGACCTAAATGGGTTAATGCGGTTTTAGCATATTTACCTGCTGGTACATGATCAGGATCGCCCACAGCTAAGAAATGACCGTCTAAGGCTTTTTGCCATTTGTCATTGCTTAAATCCACGCTGTCAATTTTGCTGTCTTTCGGTGCAATCATCACAAGGCTGTTACCCACTAAAATGGCACGGCTATCTTTGACAATGGCATCTTTCTCTGCCACATAGTCCATCCATTTTAAATCGGCTGAAACAAAAATATCCGCTGGTGCGCCTTGTTCAATTTGTTTGGCCAACACAGAAGAAGAGGCAAAAGAGAACACCACTTCTTCACTTGGTTTGACTTTTTTATAATCATCTGCCACTTGTTGTAAAGCGTTGGTCATTGACGCAGCAGCAAAAACAGTGACTTTTGCCATCGCACTTTGGCTCATGATTAAACCTACACCCACAACTAATGCGAGTTTTTTCATCGTTAATTTCATTTTTTCTCCTTGTATAATGACTAACGTTATCGCCTAAATTATATAATGAATTAGAAAAGAAAAGCTACAAGAATCAAATGATTTCCTTTAAAATAGCCAAAACCATTTAATAGGACGAAAAAATGCACACCGAAATCTTACTTACTATAAAATTACATCAAGAACTTTTTGTGGATCCCAAACGCATTCGTTTATTAAAAGAAATTCAAAAATGTGGCTCCATCAATCAAGCCGCGAAAAATGCCAAAGTGAGCTATAAAAGTGCGTGGGATCATTTAGCAGCAATGGACGAAATTAGCCCTAAACCTATCTTAGAACGTAACGTAGGGGGCAAAAATGGTGGCGGTACTGCATTAACCACTTACGCTGAACGTCTGTTACAACTCTATGATTTATTAGAACAAACCCAAGAAAAAGCGTTTAATATTCTGCAAGATGAACAGATTCCATTAAATAGTTTATTAAGTGCAACGGCTCGTTTTTCTTTGCAAAGTAGTGCTAGAAATCAGCTTTTTGGCAAAGTCAAACAATGTATCATTCATCAACTTAATGCCATGGTAGAAATTGAATTACCCTCTCTTACTCAACCTATTTACGCGTGGATTACGCAAAAAAGTGCGGTGCGTTTACAGCTAAGTTGGGGCAAGGAAGTCATGTTGATGATCAAAGCACCATGGGTAAAAATTCATACGGATATGAGCCAATATCCATCAGATGAAAAAAATCTATTCCCTGTTCAAGTTTCGTCAATTTTAGACAAAGGCGATAGCAAAGAAGTTTTACTGGCAATCAATGACCAACTCGAATTTTGTGCCACGGCACCACATCAACAAGAATTTGATGTCGGGCAACAGGTTTGGGCAAAAATCGATCCTGAACAAATTATTTTAGCCACTCTCTACTAAAGGAAATTTTTTATGAGTTTAAAATACCGCTCTGATATTGATGGACTGCGAGCCATCGCCGTGCTATCCGTGATTATTTATCACGCCAATCCCTATTTATTGCCAAGTGGCTTTTTAGGGGTGGATATTTTCTTCGTGATTTCAGGTTATTTGATTACCAAATTAATTAGCCAAGAAATGCAAGAAAACCGTTTTTCTTTTTTAACTTTCTATAAACGCCGTGCGAAGCGGATTTTGCCTGCCTTAATTACCGTGTTAGTGGTCGCATTGGCAATTGGCTCTTTTTTACTCGCCAGAGAAGATGCGATTCCATTTTTGCGTTCTTTAAGAGCTGTGCTGTCCTTTGAAGGTAATATGTATTTTGCTCGACAAAACGGTTATTTCAATGTTGAAGGTTATGAAACCCCTTTATTGCATTTTTGGTCATTAGCTACCGAAGAACAATTTTATTTTGTTTTTCCTGTATTATTGTTTGCATTATTTAAAATAACCGCTAAAATCCGCAATCCGCAATCCGCAATCCGCAATCCGCAATCCGCAATCCGCAATTATTTTAATTAGTGTTTTGATTGTTGCAAGCCTGTTGGCGAAATTTATTCCAACTCACTTACAACAATATTATCTTCCTCATTTACGAGCTTATGAACTGTTAATTGGGGCATTATTTTCTTTCTTACCCGTGAAACAAGGTAATGGAAAAACTACCTACGCTTTATTAATTGCAATGCTAGTTTGTTTGGCGATACCGAAAGATTATCTCATAGGGGACGGCTATATTGAGCAGATTGCGATTAGCCTTATTACTGCGTTATTAATTCTATTCCCCTATAACAGCACAAAAAATATTTTAGTCCACAAATGGTCGGTTAGAATTGGTTTGCTATCTTATTCGCTTTATTTGTGGCATTGGGTGATCTTGGCATTCTTTAGATATTATCAATCTCACTCTATTTTATCTTTGGAACTAACTTGCCTTGCCTTATTTATTGCAGCGGTTGGCGCAATCATTTCTTATTATGTGATTGAACAGCCTATCCGTAGAATCAAAAATCTATCCACTAAACAATTTTTAATGATACTTGGGGTTTATGTGGCGTTATTTATTCCAACTATCACCTTACTGAACCACACAAGAAATATGCCAACGAGTGTTGATTTCTCCCCTTATGTTGTGAAAAATAATCAATGTTACGGCGATAAAGCCTTTTGCCAAATTGGTGATAGCGAACAACCTATTCATATTCTCGCCATGGGAGATTCGCATATGTTGCATTATGTAGAATTTGTGGATTACGTTGGGAAAAAAGAAAAGTGGTCTGCTGATTTTTATGCCGTAGGCGGTTGCCAATTTATTTACAATGATTTTTCTCATCGTAATGAAGATTGCAATGAATTTAGACGCTACGGTTCAAAAAATCTAGATAAATATGACACAATACTTTTGGCCGGTCGTTGGGAGTCATTATTAGGAAGTGAGAATGGTGAAAAAGCGCTTAGAGACACTTTAGATTATATTTTAAGCAAAAATAAAACCTTGTATGTGTTTAGGGATAATCCCCGTTCACCTTACTCTGGTATGAAAATGCACCATTTAATCCTACGTGGTTTTTCTATTGATTTAGATGAACTTCTCCGTAGTCAAAAAGAAAGAGTGGCAGAATATGAAGCGGGCGATAAAAAATTTATGGAAATCATAAAAGATTATCCACAAATCCATTTAGTCGATTTAAATGCTTATATTCCTAAAAATTTCTTTTTTAATGGCATTCCATTATACCAAGATTTAGATCATCTCAATTCTTTCGGTTCATATCATCTTGCTGAAGAATTTGTGAAAGAGCAAAAATTAATTAAATAATGCCACCCCAAATAGCACAAGTCAGCCTTGTGCTATTTTTTTCACAAAATCCCTTTACATTTATGTACTAGTGCAATAGTATAACAGTTATTCAATAATCATTTATGTAAGGAAATATAATGACAGATACGTTACTCAATCCCTATTTTGGGGAGTTTGGCGGCATGTATGTGCCAGAAATTCTGATTCCCGTACTCAAACAGTTAGAAAAAGCCTTTGTCGATGCCAAAGAGGATCCCGAATTTCAAGCCGAATTTCAAGATTTACTCAAAAATTACGCCGGTCGTCCGACAGCATTAACCCTGTGTAAAAATATCACCAAAGGCACCAAAACCAAAATTTATCTCAAACGTGAAGACTTGTTGCACGGTGGCGCCCACAAAACCAATCAAGTGTTAGGCCAAATTTTATTGGCAAAACGCATGGGCAAAACTCGCATTATTGCCGAAACAGGGGCGGGGCAACATGGTGTCGCAACCGCTCTCGCTTGTGCGATGCTTGGCATGCCTTGTTTGGTTTATATGGGGGCAAAAGATGTAGAGCGTCAATCACCGAATGTGTTTCGTATGCGATTAATGGGAGCAGAAGTCGTTCCAGTGCAAAAAGGATCTTGTTCACTCAAAGATGCCTGCTGTGAGGCCATGCGTGACTGGGCAGCCAATTATGACACGACCCACTATTTAATCGGTACCGCAGCCGGCCCTCACCCTTTCCCGACCATTGTACGTGAATTCCAAAAAATGATCGGCGAAGAAACCAAACGCCAAATTTTAGAAAAAGAGGGACGCTTACCTGATGCCGTGATTGCAGCCGTAGGTGGTGGATCCAATGCGATTGGTATGTTTGCGGATTTTATCGAAGAAAAAAGCGTACGTTTAATCGGTATTGAACCGGCAGGAAAAGGCATTGAAACAGGTGAACATGGTGCCCCATTAGGTGAGGGAAAACCGGGTATTTATTTCGGCATGAAATCGCCGATTATGCAAACGGAAGACGGCCAAATTGAAGAATCTTACAGCATTTCCGCAGGATTAGATTTCCCATCCGTTGGCCCACAACATGCCTATTTAAACAGCATTGGACGTGCCGAGTACCCTAGCATTACCGATGATGAGGCCTTAAATGCGTTCAGAGAATTAGCTCAACACGAGGGCATTATTCCTGCTCTAGAAAGCTCCCACGCTTTAGCTCATGCGTTAAAAATGGCAAAACAAGCACCAGAAAAAGAACAATTATTGGTGGTGAATTTATCAGGTCGTGGTGATAAAGATATTTTTACCGTAGATAAAATTTTTACTGAAAGAGGGATCCTATAATGAGTCGTTTTGCTACCCTATTTGACAATTTAAAAGCAAAAAATCAAGGTGGATTTGTGCCATTTGTTACCTTAGGCGATCCTGACTTTAATCGTTCTTTTGAGATTATTTGTACGCTTGTGGATAACGGTGCAGATGCCTTAGAACTTGGTTTTCCCTTCTCGGATCCTTTGTTAGATGGCCCTGTGATTCAAGCCGCCAATAACCGTGCTTTAAAAGCAAACTGCAGTACCGAAGAAAGTTTTCAACTGATCGAAAAAGTGCGGTCAAAATATCCTGAGATTCCGATTAGCTTATTGCTTTGTGCCAATTTAATTTATGCGCAAACCCTAGACGGTTTTTATCAACGCTGTCAAGCCGTAGGCGTGGATGCGGTACTTGTGGCGGATATTCCGTTATTAGCCAGTCAAGATTATATTCAAGCCGCAGAAAAATACGGTATTCAACCTGTCTTTATTTGCCCACCGAATGCGGACGAGGCGACCATTAAAGGCGTGGCAGAAAAATCCAAAGGCTATACCTATTTGGTTTCTCGTGCCGGTGTCACCAGTGCGGAAAACCAAAGTCATGCGAAAAATTTAGATGATTTAGTCGAACGTCTAAAAGCCCATAATGCACCTCCGATTTTGCAAGGTTTCGGTATTGCTCAACCGCAACAGGTGCGTGATGCGTTAGCTATGGGCGTAGCGGGAGCAATTTCAGGCTCGGCAACGGTGAAGATTATTGAGAAAAATTTGAATAATCACGCTCAATGCTTGAAAGAGTTGGCGGAATTTGTGAAAGCAATGAAACAAGCCACGTTATAACCTGTAATTTATCTCATAAAACACTATATAAAAAAACAAATAGCCACTTTTCAAAGTGGCTATTTGTGTTATAATCGCCCGTGGTTGGTCGGGTGTGTTATCGCTTTCCCGACTGGAACTCGGGTTAGCGATATCCTCCCAAATCTTACCGATCTAAAGAAGTGATGATGTATGAAATGGTTGAAGATTTTACTCATCTTGATCATTATCTTCATGCTAACTGCTGATACCCCTATCGTCAGATAGCAACCCAACCAAGGGCGGACTTCGGTTCGCCCTTTCTTGTATTATAAATCTTTCTATAAATCTTTCAACTGTATTTTTATCATAAAATACTATACAAAAAAACAAATAGCCACTTTCAAAAGTGGCTATTTGTGTTATAATCGCCCATGGTTGGTCAGGCTCACGTAGTCTGATTGCCGTCAGACCGCTGAAAGTCTCGATCAGCTTAGCTTAAAACTAAAACTGATAAGGAGGCAAGTATGCCGACGTGGTTAAAATGGGCGCTGCTCATTACAATCATCTTGTTGCTGTCTGGCGACACACCGCAAGCGTTTAGCTAGACTGGCAACCCAACTAGGGGCGGACCTCGGTCCGCCCTTTCTTGTATTATAAGGATTTCTATTCAGATTTCAACCCCTCGCTTTTTAATTTGCCTTGTCTGTCAACACCAAATCAAATTGACCGCGCAATTTCAGTATAAAGATGATAAGACGATTCAACAACGCACTCTTTTAAAATCAAACAATGAATAATTTTTTTATTAATGTAAAGCATATAGCAATCGTTTGCCTAAAAGCCTGAATTTATGCTATTCTATGGCCTATTTTCTACAATTCATTTTTTCTAACGGAAATCCAATATGTCTAATCAACAGCCACAAATTGCTATTGTGATGGGCTCAAAAAGCGACTGGGCGACAATGCAAGAAGCCACTCAAATCTTAGATGAATTAAATGTCCCTTATCACGTGGAAGTGGTATCCGCTCACCGTACACCAGACAAATTGTTTAGCTTTGCAGAAACTGCTGAAAAAAACGGTTTCAAAGTGATTATTGCTGGTGCTGGCGGAGCCGCACATTTACCTGGCATGATCGCTGCAAAAACCTTGGTACCTGTATTAGGTGTGCCAGTAAAAAGTTCTATGTTAAGCGGAATTGATAGTCTTTATTCTATCGTGCAAATGCCAAAAGGCATTCCTGTCGGCACATTAGCTATTGGTCCTGCGGGTGCAGCTAATGCAGGATTATTAGCAGCTCAAATTTTAGCCGCTTGGGATACAGAATTATTAGTGCGTTTAAAAGTATTCCGTGAAAATCAAACCAATGTGGTGTTGGATAATCCAGATCCAAGAAGTTGATTAATTTTAACCGCACTTTGTCATAAAAAGTGCGGTGCTTTTTTTTGAGATTTTTTATTATGCAACAAAGTACTTTATATCCTACTATTTATGTTCTAGGCAATGGTCAACTTGGGCGTATGTTACGTTATGCTGGAGCCCCTTTAGATATTAATGTTGAACCATTAGACTTTAACGCTCCCCTATTTGATTTGCCAAAAGATGCCATTATTACGGCGGAAATTGAACGTTGGGAACCAACGCCTTTAACTGAAATGCTCGGCAATCATGATAAATTTGTTAATCAAAAAGTGTTTGCCACTACCGCAGATCGGTTTACCCAAAAATCTCTGTTAAATGAATTAAATCTTCCAACTTCGCCATGGGCATTAGTAAAAAGTGCGGTGGATTTTAAGCATATTTTTACCGAAATAGGTGAAAAAGTGGTAATAAAACGCCGTACTGGTGGTTATGATGGTCGAGGACAATGGATTGTTACACCAGAAAATCAAGATGTGATTACAGATGACTTATTCGGTGAAGTGATTGCGGAAAAATTTATTCCCTTTGATGGTGAAGTATCCATTGTGGGCGCTAGATTTAGAAATGGTGAAACTCGCTTTTATCCTGTAACTCATAATTTACAGCAAAACGGTATTTTACGTTATAGCGTTGCCGACAATTCAAATATTCATTTACAACCACAAGCAGAACAAATGCTTGGCAAAGTGATGTACAAACTCAACTATGTAGGTGTCATGGCAATGGAATGTTTTGTGGTTAAAAATCAGCTATTAATCAATGAATTAGCCCCTCGAGTTCACAACAGCGGACATTGGACTCAACTCGGCTGCTCAATTAGCCAATTTGAATTGCATTTGCGAGCATTATTAGATTTACCAACGCCTAAATTAGAAATCTTTGCACCAAGTGTAATGGTCAATTTAATCGGTACACAACATAACCCACAATGGCTCAATATCCCATTTAGTCAATTACATTGGTATGGAAAAGAGGTAAGAGAAGGACGAAAAGTTGGGCATATTAATTTTACCCATGTGGATAAATTACAGCTAATCACTCAATTAGAAAATTTACGCCAAGTGCTACCTGAAGATTATCAATCTGGTTTAAACTGGGCAATTAGTAAATTAAATAATTATTAGCCATAATTTTTTTGTTTTCATCAAAGAATCTAAAAATTAGCTACTTTTTATAGAATAATAACTTGCATTTTTTAACTGTTATCAGTATAAAATAAAACACTGACATATCATTTATATAAGGAAAATTATCATGTTTGAGAATATTACAGCAGCTCCCGCTGATCCCATTTTAGGTTTAGGTGAAGCATTTAAATCTGAAACCCGTGCTAATAAAATTAATTTAGGTATTGGTGTCTATAAAGATGCACATGGTTCAACACCGATTATGAAAGCGGTTAAAGAAGCAGAACAACGTTTATTTGAAATTGAAACGACAAAAAATTATTTAGCGATTGACGGTGTAGCAGATTTTAATGAACGTACCAAAATCTTATTGTTTGGTGAGGGTTCAGAAATCGTTACCCAACGCCGAGCCAAAACCGTACAAAGTCTTGGTGGTACAGGGGCATTGCGTATTGCAGCAGAATTTATTAAACGTCAAACCAAAGCACAGAATGTGTGGATTAGCACGCCAACATGGCCAAACCACAATGCTATTTTCAATGCGGTTGGCATGACTATTCGTGAATATCGTTACTACGATGCTGAACGTAAAGCCTTAGATTGGGATAACCTAATTGCCGATTTAAGTAATGCTAGCGAGGGAGATGTGGTATTGCTACACGGTTGCTGTCATAACCCAACGGGTATCGACCCAACGCCAGAACAATGGCAGCAATTAGCCAACTTGTCAGCCAAAAATGGTTGGTTGCCATTATTCGATTTTGCTTATCAAGGTTTAGGTAACGGTTTAGAAGAAGATGCGATTGGTTTACGTACTTTTGCCGCAAATCACAAAGAGTTATTAATCTCTAGTTCTTACTCTAAAAACTTCGGTTTATACAGTGAGCGTGTTGGGGCATTTACGTTAGTCGCAGAAAATGAACAAATTGCTGTAACCGCACTGACACAAGTCAAAGCGATTATTCGTACACTCTATTCTAACCCAGCTTCACATGGTGCAGCAACGGTTGCCATTGTGTTGGCGGATCCCGTATTACGTAAACAATGGGAAGATGAATTAACCGAAATGCGTAATCGTATTAAAGCGATGCGTACAAAATTTGTTGAATTGCTCAAAGAATTTGGTGCAACACAAGATTTTGGCTTTATTACGCAACAAAATGGTATGTTCTCTTTCAGTGGATTAAATGCAGATCAAGTAGATCGCTTAAAAGATGAATTTGCGATTTATGCAGTACGTTCTGGTCGTATTAATGTGGCAGGTATTACCGAAGATAATATTCGTCATTTGTGTGAGAGTATTGTGAAAGTGCTTTAATCACGCACATTATCAAGATTTTTAACCCTGTAATAATTAAGTACAGGGTTATTTTTTATTTGTCAGATTTTATTAATTTTTCTGCCATGATTTGCCCTAAATTCTCCAACATCGCATAGCGTTTGCGATACATTGAGCGTTTATGGCTCGGAATATCTTCTAACGATTTTGTGGCAGAATGCAGCGGAAGTTGCCAATATTGACCTAAAACACCCGCACATTCACGGAAAATAGTATCATAATTGACAATATAACGTTTACTTTGTATCCAGCGAGATTTATTTTGGTATTTTTGCGGAATACCGAGTAATTTTTCATACCCCAATACTTGAGTAAGAGCTTTCATCGCCTCAACCATAAAATAAGCAGGGCGAAGTCCGTGACATTTTTTAGTCAACAGCTTCACGATTTCTTTTGACCCCTCAATATTCGGCCCTTGAATAACCCCAATCAGTAAGGCTTCATCAATTTTTCCAAAGGTCAATAAATAAATCAATTCTTGTGTTGGGCGATGACGAAGTTCTAATGTCCAATAACCTTCCATTGCTTGATGTTCATTGAGCATCAAAAGCAATTCAAAATCGGGAATAATTTCGCCAAAGTTGATTGGTTGTTCCCATAAGGGTGGAATCCCTTGATGTTGTAATTTTTCGGGCAAAAAAGTGAGATTATCACACACAACTTGGAATCGTTGACGAGCATTAAAACGTTTATCTAAGAAACGATGTACTACAGGATAGCTATAATTAGGACGGGGCTTTAGCAACTCAATAAGATTGATTGATTGATTGACAAACGACTCGAACGCTTGCACATAACGGCGATTTAACCAAGAGCGTAAATGAAAGCGAAAACGTTTTAAACGATAGGATTTTTTGCCACGATTCGGGTATAAGGTCATAGGATCTGGCCATTGATAGTCTTGTTTACTTTTAGTCACGGGATAATTCCTTATAAAATAAAGGCGCATTTTACCATAAGGTGAGTTAAGAAACAAAAAAGGACGCTAAACAGCGTCCTAATTTTCTATGCTTTAAATATTAAAGCGCAGATTTTGCTTTTTCAACTAAAGCAGCAAAAGCCACTTTATCGAATACAGCGATGTCAGCTAAAATCTTACGGTCGATTTCAACAGAGGCTTTTTTCAAGCCATTGATGAATTTGCTGTAAGATAAACCGTTTTGACGAGCGGCAGCGTTGATACGAGCAATCCATAATTGACGGAATTGACGTTTACGTTGACGGCGGTCACGGTAAGCATATTGACCAGCTTTAATCACTGCTTGGAAAGCAACGCGATACACACGTGAACGTGCACCATAATAACCTTTAGCGGCCTTAAGAACTTTCTTATGACGCGCTCTTGCAATAACACCACGTTTTACACGAGCCATTATTTAATCTCCTAATGTATATGTTTAACTAAAATTTACTAATGAACGCTTGTGCTTAGGCGTATGGCAAGCACGCTACAACTAAAACTTGGTCTGCTTTCGCAACCATGGATTTATGACGTAGATGACGTTTACGTTTAGTGGTTTTCTTAGTCAAAATATGACGTAAGTGAGATTGTTTACGCTTGAAACCGCCAGAAGCTGTTTTCTTGAAACGCTTCGCAGCACCACGTACTGTTTTAATTTTAGGCATTGTTTAATAACTCCGCATTGTTTTGTTTAAAAAACGATAAATAGGCGAATGTTTTGCAACATTACTTGTAAAGCTCGTATTTATCACACTAATGATAACAGTGGTTTTCACCCTGTTATAACATAAAAGCCATCAGGCTGCTGAGTGTGCCTGATCGGCTTTAGATTTCTCACTGAACGAAAAAATTCAATGAAAAATTATTTCTTCTTCGGTGCAATCACCATAATAGCTTGGCGACCTTCTAATTTCCCTGGCGCCGATTCCACCACCGCAATTTCTGCGGTATCTTCTTTCACTCGAGCCAACACATCTAAACCAATGTCTTGGTGAGCCATTTCACGACCACGGAAACGTACAGTAATTTTTACTTTGTCGCCATCTTCTAAGAATCGAATAATGTTACGCAATTTGACTTGGTAATCACCAATATCGGTACCCGGACGGAATTTAATTTCTTTTATTTGAACGACTTTTTGTTTTTTCTTCTGTTCTTTAGCCGCTTTTTCTTTCTCGTAAATAAATTTACCGTAGTTCATAATACGACAAACTGGCGGTTCAGCATTTGGGCTAATCTCAACTAAGTCTAACTCAGCTTCTTCAGCTTTTGCTAATGCTTCTTGAATTGATACGATACCTACTTGTTCGCCGTCTTGGTCAGTTAAGCGAACTTCTTTCACACGAATTTCATCATTAAGGCGATGAGCTCGGTTGGTCTGAACACGTTTTACAGGTTTGATAGTCCTATTCCTCTCGTCAATTTATTTTACCTCATATTTTTCCGTTCATCACAGAAGATATGATTTCTTTCCTTGCTCCGTTAACATGAGCAAAACAGGCGAAATTCTACGAGATTTTTTGGATTTATGCAATAAAAGAATGCTTTTTGTACATAAAAATTTCACCGTTAATGGTTTTCCAATAGCTCACACAATTTTCGACCAAAAGGTTCACGCCAATCTCGCATTAAATCGGGCAATTTATTGGGATCTTTTTGTTTTAACCAAACCCATTTCATTAATTTCTCTAAACTTTTACGGCTTGCAATCACTTCACTGGCGAAATTGTGCGGTGCAATTTCTTGGAGTTTTTCACGTAAGGCTTTGATCGCTTTTTTATAACGAGGATCTTCGGAAAATCTCACCATGGGTGAGGGATAATCAGCGGGATCAAGGCGTTTTAATTGCTCAATAAGTTGTAGCATTTTTTTCCCATGAATACGGACTTCTTGCGGATTAATGCCAAGTTGTAATAATGCTGAGGTATTTTTCGGATTGTGCATGGCCACTAAAAATAAACTTTCTGCACGAACGACGAAATTTAATGCAAGATCACGTTTTATCGCCTCACCTTGTCGCCAACTTGCCAACAGTTTTAATCGCATTAATTGCTCTGCATTGAGTTTATAAGCGTTGGGAATATTCACATAAGCCTTATCAGGATCTTTGCTTTTTTGGGCTTTTTCCAGTAATAAATGGCAATCAAATTGCACCGCACTTTGTATGCTACTCTCCCCTTGCCATGGCATTTGCGCCAGTTGTTCCGCCATTTTGTGATACAAGGGCAATAAATACCACACATCTGCGGCCGCATATGCTAATTGCGTTGCGGATAATGGACGAGCAAGCCAATCCGTACGTGATGCCCCTTTATCCAAGGCAAGGTCAAAATAATGCTGAATCAAGCTAGCAAACCCTGTGGAGTTGGGAAACGCCAAGAAATTCGCCATCATTTGCGTATCCAGTAATGGCGTGGGCAACTGTTGAAAATAATGCTGAAAAACCTCCAAATCTTCCGAGCAAGCGTGTAACACTTTCAGCACATTCTGGTTCGCTAATAACGCAATAAAAGGCGAAAAATCATTGATGTCGTTGGGATCAATCAAGCTCACTTGCTCACCGTCATACAGTTGAATTAAGCCTAATTTGGGGTAATAACTGCGTACACGAATAAATTCGGTATCTAACGCCACCACCGAATGCTGTTGAGCTTGCTCACAAATTTGAGCAAGCCCCTGATTATCCGTGATTACCTGAAAGTGCGGTGTATTTTGGATTTCTTTTATCATCATTCATTATTCGGACGTTTGGCCAATTCTTCATCACGCAACACTCGGCGTAAAATTTTACCAATATTACTTTTCGGTAATTCGTCACGGAATTCAATTTCTTTTGGAATTTTATAACCGGTTAAATGCTGACGGCAATGTTGACGCAGTTCATCACGGGTTAGGCTATCGTCTTTTTTCACCACGAAAACTTTTATCGTTTCACCCGATACTTCGTGTGGCACACCAATAGCCACCACTTCTGCCACTTTGTCATTGAGCATGACCACATCTTCAATTTCATTTGGGTACACATTAAAACCTGAGACTAAAATCATGTCTTTCTTGCGATCCACAATGCGTAAAATGCCTTTTTCATTTATTGTGACAATGTCACCGGTAGCCAACCACCCGTCTTTTAACACTTCGCTGGTGGCCTCTGGACGTTGCCAATAGCCTTGCATCACTTGTGCGCCTTTGACCCAAAGTTCACCGGCCTCACCTAAACTTGCTTCACTGCCATCTTCTTTCAGAATTTTAATATCCGTATTCGGCACCGGCAACCCGATACTGCCGTCATGTACCAAACAATCTACCGTTGAGGCTGCAACCAAAGGCGAGCATTCGGTTAAGCCATAGCCCTCAATAATATTACAACCGGTCAACTCATGCCAACGTGTAGCAATGGCTTGCTGTACTGGCATACCGCCCCCCACCGTTAATTTTAACGCCGAGAAATCCACTTCTTTGAAATTTTCATTATTTAACAAGGCATTAAATAACGTATTCACCCCCGTTAAGGCCACAAAACGGTGTTTTTTCAATTCTTTAATAAAACCCTCAATATCACGTGGATTAGTAATCAATACAGCCGTAATGCCAAGCTCAATAAATAATAAACAGTTGGCACACAAAGCAAACACATGATACAACGGCAACGGCAAAATGGCGGTACGCTCACGTTGATTACCTCCCACAAAAGGCTCGGCAATCCAACGGGCTTGCATAACGTTAGCGGTCATATTGCCATGGGACAACATGGCGCCTTTCGCCACGCCGGTGGTGCCACCGGTATATTGCAAAAAGGCGAGATCAGAGGATTCCAATTCAGGGCGCACATATTGACGATTTTTTCCCACGCTCAACACTTCACGAAAGGTCACTGCATTGGGCAATTTGTATTTTGGCACCAATTTTTTCACATATTTCACCACAAAATTGACCAACGTCCGCTTACCAAAAGAAAGCTGATCGCCCATACGGGTCAAAATCACATGCTTAACGGCGGTGTTAAACACCACTTTTTCCAAGGTTGAGGCAAAGTTAGACACCACCACAATGGCCACCGCACCGCTATCTTGGAGTTGATGTTCTAACTCTCGTGGCGTATAAAGCGGATTAACATTCACCACCACTAGACCTGCACGCAACACGCCAAACAACGCTATCGGATATTGCAATAAATTTGGCATCATTAAGGCCACAGGGTCGCCACGTTTGAGCTGTAATTCATTTTGTAGATAGGCCGCAAAAGCTCGGCTGCGTTCTTCCAGTTTACGAAAGGTTAGCACCTGTCCCATATTAATATAAGCGGGACGATCAGGGTGTTTTTGCACCGCACGTTCAAACATATCCAATAAATGATGATATTTCTGAATATCAATCTCTTTTTCTGCCCCTTGCGGATAATTATCAAGCCATAACTTTTCCATACCAATCCTTTTTATTCTTATTTAATGTTACTGTAAGACATAACGCACTTTAGGTTGCGCCAACCAAAGCCCACCAAAACGTCCCCAACGCATACCGAAACCAAAGCGGTAATCATCCCAATCATCAGGATCATAATAATATTCTTGCACTAAACGCCATTGTTTCAACGTATCCACAGCGACCACAGGATAATGATAATCCGCCTGATCAATTTTGCCGGTTTCTTTGCCAGTTAATTTGCCTTTCACCGTAATATATTGATCTTTCAAACTGACAGGATCCACAAAGCCGTCCACATAGGCAATAAAACGTCCATTACTGCTCCCGTCTATCACTGGTTTAGCTGAATAAGAGGACACTTGCAAACTCAACACTTCAATTTTGGTTTTATCTTTCAACGCATTTACCGCCAACACTTTGCCGCCCAAACGCACCTGTTTACATTGGCAAGCATAATGATCCGCCTCAATATCTTTTAGATTTTGAATGGTAAATTCATCTTTTTCCAACCCTTGCGGGGGATTGACACACCCCACTAACCCACTCACCGTCAATAAAAGTGCGGTGAAAAAAAAGCCTCTTTTTATCATAACTCCTCCTTTCTGGTTGAAACGCTATTCTCTACCCGGCAATTTCTGCCAAGTTACTTCATTGCGCAAATAAATGGGTTCAATGTCCGTGGCGGAAATTATCTCTTGATTAAACCACATTGGCATGGCAACAGATAACATATATTTTGCGGATGGCAAGGTAATTTTACTGCTGTTGCCTAACTCACTCAACAAGGGATAGGCTTGCCACCCCGTGCCAACGGTCGCCCACGGCCCTGTTAAAGTTTGGCATTGTTCTAGCAAATGCTCTGGCGAACAAACTTGCTCACTCAACATTTCTTGCCAATGCAAAAACTCGCCAAATTCGCCCCGCACTTTTTCGGCTTTTAAGGCTGAAAAATACACTTCATTCATACGAGCGTCAATGGCACAAAGCACTTGCTCCGCCTGCTGTTGCACATAAGCCGCTTGTGCCATAGCCGTTAAATTGGACACCGCAATCACCGGCAAATCGGCCCCAAAGGCCAAACCTTGCGCCACGCTTGCCCCTACTCGCACGCCGGTAAAACTGCCCGGCCCACGACCAAACACCAAGGCGTCCAACTGATTTAATGTCAAGCCAGATAGCCCTAAAATTTCATCAATCATTGGCAAAATGCGTTTGGTATGGGTGCGCTGTGCCACTTCATCTAAATGGGTGATTTCGCCCTGATGTAATAACGCCACGGAACAGGCCTCGGTTGAGGTATCCAGTGCAAGTAAAGTCGGTTTTCCCATGATTATTTTATTCTTCCTTTGTCCTATTTGGGTGCTGTTTCCGCTAACACCTTATGGATGACATTCATCTCGTCCGACCATTTTACTAGATTTGGAAAACTTTTGCCAAAATCTATGCCTAATTTTTCCGCACGAAATGCCCACCAATCAATCACACAGACCGCACAAATCGTGCCGATATTTAATTCGGTACCAAATTCCGCTAAATTTTGCTCCAACTGCGCAAAACTGCGTAAATTGCGATCCATTAATTGCTGATGACGACTTGTCCACCATTCGGCCTCTGGTCGTAGCATTTTTTCCGAAATAATCGGCAACGTATTTTCCATAATGCCATCCGCTAAATTATGTAACGCCAATACATTCCAACGCGCTTTGCCCTCTTTCGGAAACAAGGTCGTATTTTTTCCTTTATTATCCAAATATTCCGCAATCAACAAACTTCCAAACAACCAACGCCCACAATTACGTTGCAACGCCGGCACACGTCCTAGCGGATTATCTTGATTATGGGGAGATTGGGGATCAAAAGAGGATTGAATCGGCAACATTTCAATTTTATCTTGCAACTGATGATGTTGAATCACGGCTAAGACTTTACGCACAAAGGGGCTAGTGGTGGAATACCAAAGTTTCATAGGGGATCCTTATTTTTAATAAATTTAACCGAAATATAGCATATTTCCCTAAAGTAAATCAAAAAAGCATTGACACTGTCATATTAACCATATATTATCACGATAAATTGTTTATATATACATGTTATTGAGGTTTATATGCTTAATTTATTTGACAAACCATACGAAAAAGAAACCTTAGAAGATTGGGCAAAGTTGTCAATTGATATTGCAAGAGTTGCAATTCTGGCTGTTCCTGTTATTCTATATAGAGAAGATCCTATGAATATTAAAATATTTAATTCAATTGTTCTAGGGGTTGCTTTCTATGTTGGGTTATACAGCGGACGAAAATTCCGAAAAATGACAAAGGAGTTATAAAATGGGTTGGACATTTGGATTAGTGGTATTCCTTATCTTTGTATGTGCATGGGGTGCTTTTGCTCATTATGCGTCAAAATAAGTAAAATCATAAATAAAGGCAGAATAAATAATCTGCACCCCAAAAGTTGGACTAATAACCAACTAAGTAAGGTGCAAATTTTTATGACTAAATACAACCAAGCATTTTAACAACAAGTCGTTGATTTTTGATTGATGAGTATCCTTTTTTACCAATATTGATTAACCGATTTTACATAACCTTATTTCGACACCTTACGAGATTGATTATAAAGCGCTATCGCCGCAGGCAAATTTTCTTCCATGGCTTTATATCTCGACTCATGGGTTGGATGGGTTGACAATAATTGTTTAAATTTACTGTCAGAATCTTTATTGGCAATATTAAATTTTTTCCATAAATTTGGCGCATCTTTTGGATTGTAACCAGATTTTGCCATCAGCATTAACCCTAATTTATCCGCATCAGATTCTTGGCTACGAGAAAAGGTGTTTTCCACCCCTATATTTACCGCCAAAGCGATCGTAGCTTGCGCTAGCCCTACAACCGCACCACCAATATCGGTGGGCTGTTCAAACTTACTCGTATCGGTAAATATTCTCGTCCATTGTTTTAAATTCTCCCCTTTCCATCCATGTTCTAATAAAACATGCGACATTTCATGCCCCATTATAGTAGCAATTTCATTATCATTCAGTTTTAATCTATCCACGATCCCTGTAAAAAATAGCATTTTTCCACCAGGCATTGCCCAAGCATTTAATTCATTTGATTTCACCACATTAACTTCCCATTTAAGTTGGTTGCCAGTTTTATTTTCGGTTGTGGCATAAGGCACCATATGATTAAAAATTTTTCTTATACGTTTTGCAGTGGAAGACGTAGTATCAATTTGATGTTTACTTTGATATGTTTTTATCATATGCGCATAGGCAACTTCAGCCTCATTATTCGCCGTAGATGATGACGTCACACAAGCCGTTAATGACAACATAGGAACAATAAGAAAAACAGCGTGAATACATTTTTTCATAGAAAGACCTTTTATAAGATAAAAAATAAAACTCATGAACAAGGTGCAAATCACTTATATCACTTAAAAAATGATTATGCGTATACGGTAAAAAAACATAAAATACCATATACTATCATTTTCTAATCCTAGCACAATGAACTTACTCATTTTAAATAGATTAGGAAAGAAACAGAAATCAACAATATTCTCTCAATCCCTAGTCTGCTTTGTATTGGGTAAAAAACCCGCCTTAAACCCGTCTTGAACTCGTTGTTACCATTCCAATGACCTGTTTAAACCCACAACAAGGGCATTGACAAATTTTGTCATAATAATCTGTCTTATGTTGATAGACATCCGTTGTATACTCATGATAGCCATAATATGTCCCACGGTAACGTTGCTGTGAAGAATATCCCTGTTGGGAACCTTTGTAGATAGAGGACAGTTGCTTATAGTCGGATATAGGTGCAACTTCCGCACAATATTCACATATATGAGATTGAAACGCTAATTTACGTGATTGTTGATACAAGATATAGGCAACACCCCAAGTTATGAAAGCGATTATCCACCAATCTTGTTGACCAATTAAGAAGAATGGATATATAGCAACGGCACCAGCGGCCAAAATATAGAGTAAATACTTATTTTTCACTTTTTTAAGACTCTGTTCTTTTAGAATTTTACGGAGGTAATCGGCCTCGTCTTCTGATTTCGCATTAAATAACAAGTTCAACAGCGTTTTTCTGCTCGTTTTCTCATTAATATTAGCGAGATCAAAACCACTGGTATTATTCCTTTGATTAAAATTCGTTTTCAACGTGCTATTAATCACATTCGCCACCGTCGGCGGTAAATCAACACGTTGAGAAATTTGTTTTAATAGAAAAGGTAAAAGATAACGCATAATCAATCTAAACATAAATACTCCTTTGATAATTAAAGCAAGACCATAAAAAAGGATCGAAAATCCTCATATCACTTGAAAAAATTATGACACATAATATGTAAAAAAAACAACATCCCCCCAATCTCTCACCCACTTCACATTCGGGAAACCTTTTAAAAAGTTTCCCCGTAACGTGCTTTTATCGTCTTGATAAATCACGCTCACAATCTTTTTTAATACTTTCCACAAAATTATCTGCGGATTCTTGTGAAACTTTGGCTAATTTAGCATATTTGGATTGAAAAAGTTTATTTAAAATATCGTAGTCATAATGCCTTTTGTAGGCTGAAATACGATTAGCCAACGCATAAATAGGATCTTCTTCGTCAACCAATTTCCATAAACCTGGAAACATATATACTTGATGGGTTATTGCTCTAATAGGTGTACTCTCAACTGAGTCGTAGATCATCTTAATCCCCTTACACTCTTTCGGCATATCCACTGTTCCACCAATAAACGTCGGTGCAACCACCACACAAGCCACCACCGTACTTACCAATTTATGCTGACTGACCCAAGATAACATTTTGCTTAGCAAATGGTTCGTTTTTTCGCTTTGTTGAATTTTTTGCACGAACGGTGAAAATATGCCTTTTATTTTTTCCAATAACTTCTTAAAGGTGTCGGATTGCATAAATGCTTCAATAAATTTTTTAAACTTTTCCATAATCAATTCTCAAAAACAAGGTTAAAAATGGGGCGGATATTCCGCCCCTGTTGGCGTTAATTTAACGGCTCATAATGGCTGTAATTTAATTGCAATGTTTGCAAGGCTTTTTCAGCAGTAGAACAAGGGAAGTTATCAAAGATTTGTTTTTCTTTGTCTTTCACAGCGTTATATTGTTCTCTTGACATATCATCTTTATTAATGCCTTTTTCGCTTAAAAAGGCGGTCATTTTCGCCACACATTGCTCGTTATAGTCTTTTTTCAGGCTGTCAAAATTCGCGGTATAGTCTTGTACGGCTTGCTCTTGCTTTTCGTTTAGCACTACCCAATACAAACTACACACCGAATATTTACGTCTGTCCGTTTTGCAATAGCTATTGTCCAATGCCAATTCTTTAAAGGATTTTTGGCGCATTTCTTCAATGCCTTTGAAAGCGTAATCCCGATATAATGCGTCTTGAATATCATCAATATATCTTTCCCACAATTTTTGTTCGGAAGCTGTTGTGGTTTCATCTTCACGAATCCCACTCAAAACTTTTTCTTCCACGGTGCTTTCTAATGGGCTAATTCTAAAATCAAAACTTTCGTAATTTTTATGAAAATCAGTGATTAAATTCCGCACCGCTTGTTGCCAAGGCAAATCGGCATATTTCTGCCGTTCTTGATTTAATAACTTGGTTACCACTGATCTTTTGTTTACCTCTATATAGCCATATTCATTTTCAATTTGCCCCCCTTTTTTGACTTCTTCAATCTTGGCAACACATTGTTGATAAAGTTGTGTTGGATCTAATTGAGATTGGGAAAATGCGTTAAGCATTTTGCTATTTTCTATGACTATTTTTTCACGCCGATTAAATAACGCCTCTAAAATAGAACGAGACGAATCATAATAACCACATAGTTCATCTGTTTTCATACCTGATTTAATCTCCTGTTCCACATATTTCACAGGATCTTGTTCAAAACTCATTTCCGCACTCACGGCATTCGCACAATTTTGATCCACTTTTTCCAGTTGTGATTTAAATTGTTGAGTAAATATTTCTTTCGCTGTTTCTTCTGAAGTTCCTTGAGGAAAGAACAGGCTATACTTATAGCTAGTTTCAGGAATTCCAGTGAGTGTATATGTACAAAATTTGAGTGTCGCACTGCGTTCATCAAAATGTTGCAAATAATAGTCTGGGGTTTCAACAATTTGTGGCAGTCCAAAATGGATATTCGTTTCATCACCACCACAAGCAGATAAGCCAAGGGCTGTCAGCATTGATACAATCAATGGTTTTTGTCGTTTATTTAACATAATTTACATCCTGTTGTTCTAAAAGTTGTGCTAAAAGTTAATCTAATTTATCAATATGGCTAAAGCCCAATTTGAGATTTTGCAATGCCTGTTGTGCCAAATCACAAGGATACGATTGAAAAATTTCTTTTTCTTTATTGACAATACTGTCGTAAGCCTCCCTTGGAATGGTTTCGGCTTTTTTGTCCACATTCAGAGATTGATAATGGGCTTCAAATTGAGCAACGCATTGATTGTAGTCTTTTTTCAAGCTATCAAAATCTTTCATATAATTCTCAATGAGTTGATTTTGCTGTTTTTCCACGGCTTTGTTATACACAGAACAAGCCGAAGATGGTCGTCTGTCAGTTTGGCAATAGGAAGTATCTTTAATTAACTCAAGATATGGTTTCGCCAATAATTCTTTTAGCCCAGTGAAATAGAATTTATTATAAAGATGATGCCTAACATTATTGCGGATTCTGTCATCTATACGGGTTGAGCCACTAAAATCGGTATGATTTAAAACGTAGTCCAAGGTATTTAACTCTGACTCCTCTGTTTCTACCCAATAATCTAGCGAAAAAGATCTGTCATTAGGTTTCATTAGAACGCTAATCAATTTAGCAATGCCCTGTTGCCAATTTAAATCTTTAAAAGGGGCTATTTCTTGTTCAACCTTGGCAGACACTTGTTTTCTTAGGTTGGCTCGCTCAAATTCGTTCTGAGCTATACGATATTTCTGATAGAAACGATCCAATTTGTCGCTATAAAGCTCTTGGTAAAAAAAGAGAGAAGAATTATGAATGAGAAGAACGAAAGGAACTTTCAACTCTAATTTTTCGCCATAAAATTGTTTAAAAACATCATAGTCCGAGGTTTTTTCATCAAAAGTCGTTGGCATTGGCAATTCAAGCGTCAGTAAACCCAAACCTGCATTGGCACAATTTTCAGCAAAGACTTGATAGGCATTCTGCATTTCAAAATAATTCAAATCCCCGAAACTAAAGTCTTTGTCTTTAAATTTATCTTCAATTTGATCCGCTTGCTTTTCTATTGACTTGTACTCGCGTTGAGCAATGGGTTTACACTGAGCCAACACCTCTTTGGCTTTGTCAGGATTTTTGCTGTAATAATCCTTTGTCTGTAAATCTTTTGGATAATTCAGCTCAATATTTTCAATAGCATAAGTCATGCTACTCACACCAGCCAGCACAATGGCTGCACCAAGGCTGATAAAAAAGTTTTTTTTCATTTTCATAGGGACATCCTGTTGTTAGATAAAAAAGAGAGGTCGTGAAAAAGGATCAAAAATCCCCATATCACTTGGGAAAATTATGCCATATTATCTGTAAAAAAAAACAGTATTTTGTGAGATTATTGGAATAAATGGGATCGGGAGCGGGGGGAAAGGATCTCACTATTTTGTGAATAAAATACGCATAAACATCTTGACTTATCCCCGACTTCCATTATCATAAGAAACAAGGTAACGTTCCTTTAAAACGTAAATGTGGGTTAGCACATCATCAATCTGAAACCAATCTAGAATATAAAGGTCTAGCAGATGGCAAGCATCAAAAAAATTTGAAACCAATCTAGGATCATCAAAGCCTAGCAGATGGCAGACATCAAAAAAACTAACAATTCCATTTTAAGCCCACATTTGATGTGGGCTTGTTATTCTAAGTAAACTTTCTATTCGTTCTGTTCATTTACAAGATAAAACAGAAATTGTGTATTTTTAAAAATAGTTAATTCTGCAATACTTTTAAAAATTCTACCACCTTGCCTAAATCTCGCGTTCTTTTGGCATTTGGCAAACTTTTCAAAAAGGTTTCGCCATAAGGACGATTGACCAATCGACTGTCACAAATAATCACCACGCCACGGTCTGTCACATCCCGAATTAAGCGCCCTACCCCTTGTTTTAAGGCAATTACAGCTTCTGGGATTTGTAAATCATTAAAGGGTTCGCCACCCTGTAACTTACAATCTTCAATACGGGCTTTGAGTAAAGGTTCGTCAGGTGAGGTGAACGGTAATTTGTCAATAATGACTAATGATAAGGCGTCCCCCCGCACGTCCACGCCCTCCCAAAAACTGGAGGTGGCGACCAATACGCTGTGCGGTTCGTGAATAAAATGATCGAGCAATTTGGCTTTGGCCATTTCGCCTTGTAATAAAATCGACAGTGTGCTGTTTTCTCGAAAATATTCCGCTAAGCCTTTCATCATAAAATAAGAGGTGCAAAGCACAAAACAACGCCCTTTGTTCGCTTCAATCACCGGTAATAACATTTCTGCGAGCTGTTGTAGGGTGTGTTTTTGGTTGCTACTTGGTAAATAGCGTGGCACGCATAACATGGCTTGTTCGGGGTAATTAAAGGGGCTTTGTAGCACTTTTTGATCGGCCTGTTGAATGCCTAAACGTTGGCAAAAATGGTTGAAACTGCCACCCACTTCAAGGGTGGCGGAGGTGAAAATCCATGCGGCTTTTTGATTGGCCAGTTGTTCTCCAAATTTATCAGCGACGGTCAACGGCGTGATATGTAAGCCAAATTGACGGTTAAAGGTTTCATACCAATAGCAATAGCCGGTAATACGGGTATCAGCTAGGCGGGTGAGCTGTGTTTTTACGGCGTTAATACGATCAAAAATGCTGTCTAAGGTTTGCGAACGCCCTAAAGCCAGTTTTACCACTTCGGCGGTAAAATCCAATTTTTCTTGTAAAATTTCTAGCCCTTTTTGCACCGCAGTTTGTCGCAATAAATCCCGCCAATTCCCTCGCTGATTACCCTCACCAAGCAACAGGCGAAAATCTTGCACCATTTTTTGCAGATGATCGCTTGCCACCCCCAACTGTTGCATATCTTTCACTTCGGTACGATAGACAATTTGCAAATCTTTACAAATATCAAATAGTTGACGTGACGTCAGCGATTGCCCGAAATATTGACTGGCAATGTCTGGCAGTTGATGGGCCTCATCAAAAATAATCACTTCCGCATCGGGAATGAGTTCCGCAAAACCGCTTTCTTTCACCGCCATATCGGCACAAAATAAATGATGATTCACCACCACCAAATCCGCCGCCAAGGCTTTTTTGCGAGCCAATGCCACATAACAATCGGCATAATGGGGACAATCCGTACCTAAACAGCTATCCGTGGAACTGACTAACTGCGGTAAAATTGGGCTGTCTTCTGCTAACGTGCTACATTCCGACAAATCCCCTGTTTTGGTGGCAATTTGCCATTTTTGCACTTTGCTTAAATCCACCAAAATGGATTTATCCCCCACCAAGCCCATGTATTTCACCTGTTCCATCCGTTCCAAACAAAGATAATTGGCACGTCCTTTCAGTAAGGCGATTTTGCCTGTGTAATTTAAGGCTTGTTTAATGGCGGGTAAATCTCGTTTAAACAGTTGATCTTGTAGATTTTTTGAACCTGTGGAAATAATCGTTTTCTTTTTCGCCAACAATGCAGGGGCAAGATAGGCAAAGGTTTTGCCTGTACCTGTCCCCGCCTCGACCACAAGTGCGGTGCGATTTTTGATCGTTTTTTCCACCGCAGTTGCCATATCCAACTGTTCTTGACGAGGACGAAAACCGCTAATCTGTTGGCTTAAGGCCCCAGTTTCAGAGAAAATTTGGATAATGTCGGATGGCTGCATGTTTATTTAGTTCGTTATTCCTTTGGCGGTATTGTATCATTTTGAGTGAACAAAAAGGCAATTTTATTCTCACCCGTTCGCTAAAATTATTGAAAATAATTCTTATTTAGTTTAATCTAAAGCGGACTACTTTGTGGTCAAATAACGTGGTAAATAAAATTTCACATTCATGAGGAAGGTATTACAATGAAAAAATTACTGAAAAAAAATGCGATTTTAACGGGTTTTGCTGCGGCTGGCTTGATGTTATCCAATGTCGCCATGGCCGATCTTTTGGTGTATAACGGTCAACCGAAAAATACAGGGGTTGAAAAAGCGGCGCAATTATTTAGTGAGAAAACCGGCATTAAAGTTGAGTTAAAAGCGGGCAAAGGTTCGGACTTCGTTAACCAATTAAAAGAAGAAGGCAATAAATCCTCTGCCGATATTTTTATTGCCGAGGGGGCTAATTTATTCTTAACCTTAAGTGATGCAGGCTTACTTGCGCCTGTGAGTGAAACCGCATTAAACAATGTGAAAAGCGACAATGTGCCACCGGCCCCGAACAAAGATTTTGTGACGATTGGCGTGCGTGGTCGTGTGTTAGCTTATAATCCGACTAAAATTGCGGAAAAAGACTTGCCAACGTCTTGGACAGAAATGGTCAATGATCCAAAATGGAAAGGCAATTTCTCTTATCACCCTGCCTCTGGTGCATTAGTTGAGCAAGTGGCAGTATACCAAAAATTACACGGCGTAGAGGCCACTAAAGCCTTTTTGAAATCCCTTAAAGCCAACGGACAATCCATTAACGGGCATTTAGATGCCTTGAAAAAAGTGGACGCGGGCGAGTTAGGCGTGGCGATCATTAATCAATATTATTTAGAGCGTTTATACAAAGAAAAAGGGCAAGAAAATGTGCAAGCGAAAATCCATTATATGCGTAATGCGGATGCGGATTCTACCTTGGTATTTTCAGGCGCAGCGGTGTTAAAAGCCACAAAACAAGCCAAAGAGGCCCAACAATTCTTAGATTTCTTAACCAGTAAAGAAGGACAGGAAGTCTATGTGTCGACCTCTGCAGAATGGCCAACCAATGCAAAAGCGGTCTCACCCGTGGGCTACTTAGTGCCATTGGATAGCCTCAATCCACCGAAAGTCACGCTAAACAGTAAAGCCGAATTAGATGAGGCCAAAGCGTTGATTAAAGAGGCGGGCATTAAAAAAGAAGAAAGTGCAAAATAAGCCAAAATCAGGGATAATATTGTCAAATATTCAGTTTTTGTATTGATTATATTTGTGATGTAATTGTAGGGGCGTATTGCATACGCCCTTTTGCTCGATCTGTCTTGGGCGTATGCAATACGCCCCTACAAGATCAATACAATATTTATTTACATCCATCAAAAAAAGGAAACATTATGCACCGCACTTTCGTCCAATCTATCAGCCATGAACTCAGCCTTTATCACTATAATGACATTCCCGTATTGGAAGTAAACCACAATGTTGGCACGGCAAAAATTGCTTTGCAAGGCGCCCATTTATTCAGTTGGCAACCTGCTCATACTAAACAAGATGTGTTTTGGTTAAGCGAGATTGAACCATTTAAACAGGGTTCAGCCATTCGTGGTGGCGTGCCGATTTGCTTTCCGTGGTTTGGTAATAACGGCACACCTGCCCATGGGTTTGCTCGCACCCATTTGTGGGATTTAACAACGCATGAAATCAGCCCGAATCAAGTAAGTTTGACATTCTCTTTGTTCGCAGAAGATAAAACGCTGATTGCCACAATTCAAATGTTATTTTCTGAACAATGCGAACTCATTTTTACCAATTATTCGCAAGAGAATGCGCAATTAGCGTTACATAGTTATTTTAATGTGGGCGATATTCAACAGGTACAATTACACAATTTACCAACCACAACCTTTAACTCATTGACAAAACAACAAGAAACTGTGCCATCACCACGTACCATTGGGGAAAATGTGGATTGTATTTATTCCGCTCAACAAGGCGCAACGATTATTGAAGATCAGGCCCATCAACGTACGATTACGGTTGAACATCAAAATGCCTCCGACATTGTGGTATGGAATCCATGGCATAAACCGACGAGCAGTATGTCAGAAACGGGTTATCAAACCATGGTTTGCGTGGAAACCGCACGGATTAAACAGGCTTTACAGCAGGAAAGTGTGGGGGTAAAAATTCGGGTGGAAAAATGAGAATTGGAGGGATGAATAAAAGGTCATTGTATCCCGAATAAAACAGTGCTAACATTATTTCATTCATTTTTCAATGATGAATAATTCTTATCTTCTGCATAAAATGCAACCACATATCCATTTAATAGGAGTTAACCATGTTAAATAACATGAAATTAAAAAAACTTGCCTTAATTATGCCAATGTTATTCGGAATCGGAGCGGGCTTAACCGCTTGTGCCACCGATAGCGTGCAACAACAAGTCGAACAATTAAAAGCCCAACAGCAACCACAAGTTGAAAAAAGTTTAGAGCAATATTTGGCGTTAGCCAATCAAGGCGACGCAGAAGCGCAGTATCAGTTGGGTAGATTTTATCGTTCAGGCGTTCAATTTCCTAAAGATGACCAAAAGGCATTGGAATGGTTTACCAAATCAGCGAATCAGGGACATGCAGGTGGGCAGGCTGGTTTAGCTGTATCTTACCGAGATGGACTTAGCGTACCCAAAAATTACACGAAAGCAATAGAATTATTAACCCTTTCGGCTAATCAAGAACATCCTTATGGATTGCTTCATTTAGGTTATGCTTACTTAGATGGATTAGGCGTAACACAAGATTACAGTAAAGCCCTAGCCTTATTTCAAAAAGCAGCAGCGAAAGGAGAAAAATACGCACCTGTTAATATTGGTTGGATGTATAATGAAGGTTATGGGGTAGAAAAAAACTATGCCAAAGCAATGGAATGGTATCAAAAAGGTGCGGCACTTAACGAGCCTCTAGCATTCAATAATATTGGTGCTTTATACCAGCAAGGGCATGGCGTTAGCCAAGATTACAATGAAGCCTTAAAATGGTATATCAAAGCCGCCGCTCAAAATAATGAATACGCACAGGCGAATATTGGTTATTTGTACTTAGACGGTCATGGCGTAGCACAAAGTGACAGCAAAGCCTTTGAATGGTTACTCAAATCTGCTAATCAAGGTCATGCTAGAGCACAAAATACCATTGGTTGGCTATATGATAAAGGTCGTGGCGTAAAACAAGATTATGCTAAAGCCTTTGAATGGTATAGCAAAGCAGCAGAGCAAGGAAATGCAACCGCATTAGGAAATCTTGGTTATCTCTATGAACGTGGTTATGGCGTGCCACAAAGTGATACTAAAGCAGTAGAATATTACCGTCAATCAGCCGAAAAAGGAAATGACGTTGCTCAAGCAAATCTGGGTAATATGTACCGTTTAGGCCAAGGGGTAGAAAAAAATGAAGCTACGGCTAAAGAATGGTTTAAAAAAGCCTGTGAAGCAGGGAATAAACGCGGTTGTGAAAAATTAAATCAATAATTGATTAGCAATAATAATCACAAAAAGCCTTAACTTATGACAGTTAAGGCTTTTTTATATAGGATTTTCCCCGTTACAAATCTTATAAAAACAACGCCGCTGCCCCACGCACGCCACCTGAATCACCATATTTGGCTTTTTTAATCACAGGCACTTTAGCACTTCGCATTAAATGAGCAGGTAAGGCGTTTGGTAAGGCCTCATAAAGATAATCAAAATTAGACAACCCGCCACCAAGAACAATTAAGTGCGGATCGAATGCGGTGATAATATTGCCAATCGAAATCGCTGCGAGTTCCACAAAAAGATCCACAAATTCCACCGCGGTTTTATCCTTGGCATAAAAGCGCTCAATAATGTCTTTGGCTGATAACTGTTCACCTTTTAAATCATGATATAACAATTCAAAACCACGACCCGATAAATAAGTATCTAAACAGGCTTGATTGCCACAACCACAGCGATAAATCGGGGCTTTGTCCCAACCGAGCAATTTTAAGGCGTGATAGTTTAATTGCAAATGGCCTAATTCGCCCGCCATGCCCACTTTGCCAGAATGCACTTTGCCGTTAAACACTAAGCCGCCACCAAAACCCGTGCCTAAAATTAAACCTAACACAAAAGGATAGTGCTGATTTTCGCTGTCCCACGCCTCCGATAAGGCAAAGCAGTTGGCATCATTTTCCGCTCGCACTTCTCGCCCTAATAATGCCGACAAATCTTGCAAAATCGGCTTATTGTCGGCCACTCGAATATTGGTAATTTCCGCTAACCCTGTTTCACGATTAACAAAACCCGGTAAGCCCAAGCCTACCGTGCCTTTTTCGCCGAATTTTTGATCTGCCCGATTCACTAAATCCACAATCGCTTGCAACCATTGTTGATAGCTGTCTTTCGGGGTTTCAATGCGTTCGCTGTATTGTTTTTCTAACTGTGCATTAAAGGCCGCCAATTCAATTTTGGTGCCGCCAATATCTAATCCATATAACATAAAAAACTCCTGTTTTTTTCACCGCACTATTTGACAAATAATAATCTATTTTGCTGAAAAATCTGTTTCTTTTCAAGATAAAAGAACATGACGGCATGGACAATCCAAGCAATCAAGGTGCTAATCAATAAATCAATCGGATGGTGCATGCCTAAACGTAAACGGCTCACCAACATCAATACCGACCACAACAATACGCCGACCACTAACACTTTAGACGCAAGGCGACAGCGTCCCATAAGTTGGGTAAAGCCCACCGCTAATAATAACCAACTGGTGGAAAAAATCGTATGGCCTGATGGGAAAGAATAGCCTGTTTCTCGCTCACGGTGATGAACTAACCAAGCGGGTGTTTCAGTTTTATTGGCATAAAATTGGCTGACAATCACCGCACGTTGTTCACGGGTTTGATCATAAAAATAGTCCGTTGACACACCGCTTTGTTCAGCCAAGGCGCTGACATAAGGACGGGGTTCGGCAAACACCGTTTTGGCGGCGGTTTTAATACCTTGCGTGATCACCATCGAAATGGCCATAATGATCACCGCACTTATCCATTTTGATTTGCTGGAAAAAAGTGGCAAAAAACATAAGGCCAACACCGCACAACTTATCACCGCATAAGGCACGCTGCCCGTTTCGGTTAACCCATATAAAATATGATCAAATGCGGTTAAATCACCATCACCTTGCCATTGCCATGAAAAAATCCACGCAAAAAATGGCACAAGGCAAAGTAAAAAAGTATATAATGAAAGGCGTTTTAGCATAGCGGCTGTCCTATGTAATAAAGTATGTAATAAAGTATGTAATGAAATGTAATTGAAAAATCTATTTTATCACTAGAAAACTAAAAGCAAAATAAGGATTTATTTTATGGCGAAAATTCAGCTTGTGACTGAAGCCAATTTACCGACCGAATTTGGTATTTTTAAGATTGTCGGATTTGAATTTCCAGAGAGCAAAAAAGAACATGTGGCCTTGGTGATGGGCGATATTCGAGATGGTCAACCGGTGTTGGCTCGTATTCATTCCGAATGTTTAACCGGCGATACGCTGTATAGTTTAAAATGCGATTGCGGTTTTCAGCTCGCTAGCGCCTTGCGTCAAATCAGCGAAGAGGGCCGTGGCGTGTTGATTTATCACCGAGAAGAAGGCCGTGGCATTGGGTTAATTAACAAAATTCGGGCCTATGCCTTGCAAGATCAGGGCATGGATACCATTGAGGCCAATTTAGCCTTGGGGTTTGCCGCAGATGAACGTAATTTTGCGGTTTGTGCGGATATTTTTGCGTTATTAGGCGTTAATCAAGTGCGCTTATTAACCAACAATCCGGCGAAAATTGAGACCATGAAAAAAGCGGGTATTAATGTGGTTGAACGGGTGCCATTAAACGTGGGGGAAAATCGTTACAACACCGCTTATTTAGACACCAAAGCGAAAAAAATGGGGCATTATATTGTGCATCATCAAGGCGAGGCGGAAAATAGCGAAAAACATTTTTTAAATTGTCCCCATTGTTTGTCGGAAATTCCATCCAAATAAGCCTCAATTTTATGACATAGATCACAAAATTTGTGACTAATTGCAAATTTTTATTGTTGCAAGATTGTTACAATTATAAAATAGCGGATTATTATTTCACATGCTTGTGATGTTTGTTTTTTGAAGGACACATAACTATGGCTACGCCACAAATTCTTATCGTTGAAGATGAAACAATTACGCGCAATACCTTAAAAAGTATTTTCCAAGCGGAAGGTTATCATACCTTTGAGGCTTGCGACGGTAATCAAATGCAACAAATCCTCGCCAACAAAGAAATCCATTTAATCGTGATGGATATTAATTTACCCGGTAAAAACGGCTTGATGTTAGCCCGTGAATTGCGTGAACACACCAAAACGGCACTGATGTTTTTAACCGGTCGTAATAACGAAGTGGATAAAATTCTCGGCCTAGAAATCGGTGCGGATGATTACATCACCAAACCGTTTAACCCAAGAGAATTAGCCATTCGGGCTCGTAATTTGTTACAACGTACCATGGGCGAGGAAAAAGACGATCCGAAAGTCGATACCTACCGTTTCAATGGTTGGACGTTAGATGTCAATCAACATGCGTTGATTAACCCAGAGGGCGACATTCTCAAATTACCACGTAGCGAATTTCGTGCCATGGTGCATTTCTGCCAAAACCCCGGCAAAATTCAAACCCGTGAAGAATTATTGAAAAAAATGACCGGCCGTGAATTGAAAGAAAATGATCGTACCGTGGATGTCACCATTCGTCGCATTCGTAAACATTTTGAAGATCATGCGGGAACACCCGAAATCATCTCCACCATTCATGGTGAGGGTTATCGTTTTTGTGGTCACTTAGAATAACCCCTTTCAAGCGACATTTAAGTGCGGTGAAAAATTTAGCCGAATTTTTACCGCACTTTTTCTTGATTATTCCCCTTGTTTATTTGTACATTGCCCCGATATTAGGTAGAATTGTCTTATCTTTTGAAATCAACGAAATACTATGACCAAGAAAAAAAATAAAGTCGGTTCCAATACTATTGCGTTAAATAAACGGGCTAGACACGAATATTTTATTGAAGAAGAAATTGAGGCGGGTCTTTCCCTGCAAGGTTGGGAAGTAAAATCCATGCGTGCGGGCAAAGCCAATATTAGTGACAGCTATGTGATTTTTAACAATGGAGAGGCCTATTTATTTGGGGCCACCATTCAACCCTTAAGCGTGGCCTCTACGCATATTGTGTGCGACCCTACTCGAACCCGTAAATTATTGTTAAGCAAACGAGAATTAGATAGCCTATTTGGTAAAGCAAATCGTGATGGATTCACCATTGTGGCCTTGTCGCTGTATTGGAAAAATGCGTGGGCGAAAATTAAAATTGGCTTGGCCAAAGGCAAAAAATTACACGATAAACGTGATGATATTAAAGATCGTGAATGGAAAGTTCAAAAAGATCGAATTATGAAACATGCCCAGCGTGGCTAATCACTCATTTTAATTAACTACTTGGAGAATATGAATGGCACAGGATCAAGATCCTTGGGCAGCACCGGGAACGAATTCAGGCAATTCCTCGGCGCAAAAGCCAACTAATCAACCCACAGATGAACCGAAAAAATCGCAAGATAACGAGCAATCGCCGCCCGATTTAGAGGAGGCCTTTACCAATTTGCTGAAAAAATTATCCGGCAAAAATAAAGGTAATGGCTCAAATAATTCATCCAATAATAAATTACCTGAAATTAACGTCGGTAAATTATTGCCCCTTGCCGTTCTGGTTGGCGCCGTGGTGTGGGGATTAAGCGGTTTATATACGGTGAAAGAGGCTGAACGTGGCGTAGTAACACGTTTTGGTCAACTGCATGCGATTGTGCAACCGGGGTTAAACTGGAAACCGACCTTTGTGGATCAAGTGTTGCCGGTGAATGTTGAACAAGTTAAAGAGCTAAAAACCCAAGGCTCCATGCTCACGCAAGATGAAAACATGGTGAAAGTTGAATTAACCGTGCAATATCGTGTGCAAGATCCGGCCAAATTCTTATTCAGCGTGACCAATGCGGAAGATAGCTTGGGCCAAGCCACCGACAGTGCGTTGCGTTATGTGGTCGGTCACATGACCATGGATAATATTTTAACCACTGGCCGTTCCGTGGTGCGTGAAGATACATGGAAAGCCCTTAATGAGATCATTAAGCCTTATGATATGGGCTTAGAAGTGATTGATGTGAACTTCCAGTCTGCTCGCCCACCGGAAGATGTGAAAGACGCCTTTGATGATGCCATTAAAGCACAAGAAGATGAACAGCGTTATATTCGTGAGGCTGAGGCCTATGCCCGTGAACGTGAACCAATCGCTCGAGGCAATGCGCAACGTATTTTAGAAGAGGCCACGGCGTATAAAGAACAAATTGTGTTAGATGCCAAAGGGGAAGTGGAACGTTTTCAACGTTTGTTGCCGGAATTTAAGGCAGCGCCTGAGGTATTAAAAGAACGCTTATATATTCAAACCATGGAAAATCTGATGGCCAAAACGCCAAAAGTGATGATGGATGCCGGCAATAATTTAACCGTGTTACCTATGGATCAGTTATTACGCCAGAAACCAACTAGCGTGCCAGAAACGGATGTACAACGTTTTGAGAAAACCATTCCAAGCTCAAGTAATAGCAGTAGCAGTAATAATAGTGCGGTGAATTCTCAGCCAGTTTATAACGTGCCAAGCTCAACCAACAATAATCGCCAAGGGAGATTTAACTAATGCGTAAATATTTAACTTCCATTGTGATCGTATTAGCTTTGGTGCTTTATTCTAGCCTTGTGGTGGTACAAGAAGGCAGCCGTGGCATTATGTTACGTTTTGGCAAAGTGCAACGTGACGTCGATAACAAAGTCAAAGTCTATTCACCGGGTTTACACTTCAAAGTGCCGGTATTAGATAGCATGAAATTGCTTGACGCTCGAATTAAAACCTTAGACGGCCAAGCGGATCGTTTTGTCACCGTGGAGAAAAAAGACCTTTTAGTGGATTCCTATGTCAAATGGCGAATCAGCGATTTTGGCCGTTTCTTCACCACCACGGGCGGCGGTGATTACACCCAAGCCTCGAATTTATTACGCCGTAAAGTCAACGACCGTTTGCGTTCTGAAATTGGTTCCCGCACCATTAAAGACATTGTGTCTGGCACTCGAGGCGAATTAATGGCGGATGCAAAAAAATCCCTCAGTACAGGCCAAGACAGCACGGCAGAATTAGGGATCGAAGTCATTGATGTGCGAATTAAGCAAATTAATTTGCCGGATGAAGTGTCCTCCTCTATCTATCAACGTATGCGTGCCGAACGTGACGCCGTTGCCCGTGAACACCGTTCACAAGGGAAAGAAAAAGCTGCCTTTATTCAAGCGGATGTGGATCGTAAAGTCACGTTAATTACGGCCAATGCGAATAAAACCGCACAAACCTTACGAGGTGAGGGCGAGGCTACCGCAGCCAAATTATATTCTGACGCCTTTGCACATGAAACCGAATTTTACAGTTTCTTACGCAGTCTAAAAGCCTATGAAAACAGCTTTGCGGGTTCGGATAACATGATGATCTTGAAACCAAATAGCGAATTTTTCCGCTATATGCAGGCACCGAAGAAATAATTTTAAAAAAGTCTAATCACTGGATTAGGCTTTTTTATTGAGCTTTAAACTAAAAAATAGTAAAGTATCTAGGTTGATTTTTTTAAACACTAACAGGAAATGATTATGGGAAAAAGTGTGGTTGTCCTCGGCGCCCAATGGGGTGACGAAGGAAAAGGCAAAATCGTTGATTTATTAACCGACCGAGTAAAATATGTGGTGCGCTATCAAGGCGGCCATAATGCAGGTCATACCTTAATTATCAATGGCGAGAAAACCGTGTTACGTTTAATTCCAAGCGGTATTTTACGTGAGGGCGTCACTTGCTTAATCGGTAACGGCGTGGTGCTTTCTCCGTCTGCTTTAATGCAAGAAATGGGCGAATTAGAAAGCCGTGGCATTAAAGTGCGTGAACGTTTATTGATTTCCGAAGCCTGTCCATTAATCTTGCCTTATCACGTGGCAATGGATCACGCCCGTGAGGCAGCTTTAGGCAATAATAAAATTGGCACCACTGGCCGTGGTATCGGCCCCGCTTATGAAGATAAAGTGGCGCGCCGTGGTTTACGTGTCAGTGATTTGTTTAACCGTGAAAAATTTGCGGAAAAACTGAAAACTATTTTAGATTACTATAATTTCCAACTGGTCCATTACTACAAAGCGGAACCCGTCGATTATCAAAAAACCTTAGATGATGTGATGGCCGTTGCCGACGTATTAATTGGCATGGTGGCAGACATCAGCACCCTATTAGATACCGCTCGCAAAAATGGCGACAATATTTTATTTGAGGGCGCACAAGGCACCATGTTAGATATTGACCACGGCACCTATCCATTCGTCACCAGCTCCAACACCACCGCAGGTGGCGTGGCAACGGGAGCCGGTTTTGGCCCACGTAATTTAGATTATATTTTAGGCATTATCAAAGCCTACTGCACCCGTGTAGGTGGTGGTCCATTTGCCACGGAATTATTTGATGATGTCGGCGCTGAAATTGCACGCAAAGGCAACGAATTTGGGGCAGTCACCGGTCGCCCACGCCGTTGTGGTTGGTTTGACGCCGTTGCCATGCGTCGTGCTATTCAAATTAACAGTATTTCAGGCTTCTGCATGACCAAATTAGATGTACTGGATGGCTTTGATGAAGTGAAAATCTGCGTCGGTTATAAATTACCGAATGGTGAAATCGTGGACTTCGCTCCCCTTTCTGCCAAAGACTGGAAAGGCGTTGAGCCAATTTATGAAAGCATGCCAGGTTGGAAAGAAAATACTTTCGGCGTCACGGATGTTAATCAATTACCGCAAGCTACCCGTGATTATGTGAAACGCATTGAACAAGTCACTGGCGTACCTGTGGCGATTCTGTCCACCGGCCCTGATCGTGTTCAAACCATGATTTTGCAAGATCCTTTTGCTGTTTAATCACCACCCACTCCCCCATTCTCCGCAATGGGGGACGACTTAGGATAAGCCATGCTAACGGAACAACAGCACAACGTTCGAGGTTATTTCAATCCAATAACCCTCAAACGGCTTTTTTATGCCGTCGTGAGTTTGGTTTTTCTTGCGCTTGCGACGCTTATCCTTATCGACCAATATGTCGGCTACAAAGTCCGCCATGATATTTATCGCAATGTCAAAGACACCCCTTACCGCCCCTATGCCGTGGTATTAGGCACCGCCAAATATGTCACCAAAAACACCCCAAATCAATTCTATAATTATCGTTTAGAAAGCACAAAAGCCTTATTTGATTCGGAAAAAATTGACTATATTTTATTGAGTGGGGACAACCGTACATTACAATATAACGAACCCCGCACCATGCGACGGGATCTGATCAAAATGGGCATTGCCCCGCAATATTTATACCCCGATTATGCCGGTTTCCGCACCCTCGACAGCATTATTCGCGCCAAAGAAGTCTTTCATGCGGAACCCATGATTATCATCTCACAGGCGTTCCATTGCGAACGAGCCTTATTTATTGCCCAATATCACCATATCAACGCCATCTGTTTTGCCGCAGACAACCCCGATATCTACACCCTCACCCGCTTTCGTGAAATTTTCGCCCGCTTCTTAATGGTATGGGAATTACTGACCGAAAAAAAACCGCACTTTTTGGGGGAACCAGAACCCTTGCCGGCCCCGTTAAATCGGTTGGCAACGGAAGAATAGTGCGGTGGGAAATGGGGGAAATTATCCCGCACTGACGTACGGGGCGACGCATGTCTAGCTACGCTGTAGCTCGATCACGCAAGATATGGAGTTTCGTTACTATGCTTAACCCTGCACGTGAGTGCAGGGTATCTCACTTGCCCAACGCCCCAAAATCCCGTAAAATTCCCCTAAAAACCACCGCACTACAAGGTTCACACAATGTCCTATTACGCTGATTCGCCACTTAACACCTTAAAACACCGTTTTCATCTGTTGCCGGAATACGACAAAATGTCTTTTGTCCGGTTTGCCAAAATCACCTTGGCGAAACCTAGCCCGAAAACCGTGACGGCTTGTCCCCATTGTCAATCAGACCATTTTGTCAAAAATGGCTTTAAATATTGTGCGGATGACAGCGGGGCGAAAACGCAGCGGTATTTATGTCGGGGTTGTGGCAAGTCGTTTGTGGAAAATACAGGGACGATTTTGTATGGCAGTAAACGGGATTTATCCACATGGAAAGAATATATCCATTGTTTGATTAAAAAAGAAACATTGCGAGACGCCGCAGCGATTTGTGGCATTAGTCTCGCCACGGCCTTTGCGTGGCGACATAAAATTCTCGACACCTTGCAATACATGATGGAAGATATCACCCTAGACGGCGTTGTGCAAGCGGATGAAACTTTTTTCAACATCTCACGCAAAGGTGCGCATAGGGCCTGTTTTCCCGAAGATGACAAAGATTATGGCGATCCGCTTAAGGTTTATGAAGAAACGGATGAAGATCTCGCCAAACAACAAGCAGAACGAGCCATCCTCAAAGCTGCTAAACAAGAAACACAGAGAAAACGAGGGATCTCGGACCAAAAAGTGGCCGTGGTTTGTGCAGTGAGTTTAAACCGCTCCATTGCCAAAGCCGCCAATACAGGGCGAACCAGCTACCAACAATTAAAAAGCGTGTTAGACGGCAAAATCAAACCCAATTCGATTTTAGTCAGCGATTCGGCAGCGATTTACAAAAAATTTGCCAAAGAAAACAACCTAGAACACCACGCCATTCCGAGAGGCAAACATAAACAAGACGGTTATCATTTAGCTTATCTGGGTAGCTATCACGCCAAATTAAAAAATATGATTGAAAATCGGTTTAAATGTGTCGCCACCAAATATTTAAATAACTATTTGGCATATCACAATTTTATTGCTAGCGGTGCGAAAACGAATGCGGAAAAAGAAACCCTGTTATTAGATTTTATCCGCAACACGCCATGCGTGTCCAAAGTACGAGATTTCGCCAAACGCCCCGCCTTTCCGTTTCCGATGGAAGACGATCCCGAAATCCTGAAAAAAGAGCAAGAGATAAAGGCGAAAGCCGCAGAAAAACGCAAACATACCATTGCCGTTCGTAAGGAATGGAAAGAGCGAGCGAAGGAATATACGTCATCGTAAATTTTCTCCACTCTTACATATAACTCCCAAAGAAAAAGGACACCTTTTACAGTGTCCTTCCCTTTACGACCTAAGCCGAAATTTAGCGCTCTAAGGCGATTGGGTTTATTATAAGATCGGTTTCATCATTTTTCAACAATATCATTGATGAAAATTAACCCCGCACTTACGTACGGTGCTAAGCATAAACACGCTACGCCGTAGCTAAATCACACCAAATGCGGAGCATCGTCACTATGCTTAGCCCTGTACGTGAGTGCAGGGCATTTCGCCCTACCACTTATCACTTCATCAATTTATTTTGTATATATTTCAATCGCAACTTGTGCAAAAAAAAAAACAATGATAAAATGCAAAAAATCTTGGTTACATATTGTTATTGTATACATTTATTGGAGAACATATGGAAATTTCATCATATATTACTGAAATCTTAACACAATTGCCATCTATTGTATCCATTGGTGGTCTTTTATATAAAGTTAGAAGGGATTGCATCAAAAATCAAAAAGACTATCTTCGAGAATTAAAAGATTATGAAGAAGCACTTTCTCGCTTTGCGATTGATTCAAATGATATTTTAAAAGAGCTTTGTACTAAACAAAAAAAATACCCCAATATAACCAATGAACATATTCTAGCAAGATTTAGACAAATAACACATCGAATAGTTAATGCTAACGTTTATTTAACCTTTAAGTCAATTAGAATTGAAGCTGAAGAAAGGAATAATAAATATTCTAAAAAATTTTTATACGACCAAAACCTAGCTAAAGAAATTAAACAAAAATCCGAAAATCTTAAAATATTTAAAGATAATATCTGTATATCAAGAACAATATTTAGAAATAAAATAAATTCTAAGGTAGAAAATGAAGATATAAAAAACACAAAAATTCTACTCGAAAAAACTGTTAAAACATATACTGAATCAATAGTAACTAATACTAAATCAATAGTAACTGACAAAGCTAAATCGAAACCAATGCCATCTATTCTGGATTTATATAACGAATTGACTAATAGGAAAAATTCGGAATAAGAATACGGCGTAGACCAAACTGTTATAACTTAGTGTTGATGATTTGGGTGTTTTCCCTGATTATATTTACAAGGTATGTATTTTTAAATTAATTTTCAAATTTTTTTGTAAATAATTAAAAAAATATCTTCCATTTATTTTAATCTACGATAACATCCAAATTATTAATAATACAAAACAATAAATAATAAAAAGGAGTAAATTATGAAACTTCTCAAAACAATTTTAGTAGGTTCTTTATTTTTAATTTCCCAAAATGTTTTTGCTTATGGTTGCCAAGATGTGTTTAAACCTAAAGTAAGTTATTGCAACCAAGATGGTTCAAGATTATATTATTATGCTGAAGTCACCAAAGAAATGAAAAATATTAAAAGCACTTTTAGGGGAAAGACTTACACTTATAAAGATTTAATTCAGCCTTTAAATCCTGATGAATTAGTAGGATATAAAGAATTTTCAGAAGATATAAGAAATTTTAGAAGAGAACTAGAAAATAAATTGAATTCTTTAACAGAAAAACAATTTATGCAAGTTTTAAAAATTAGAGGTGATTATCTAGAGAAAATTTTAGATAAAAGATTATATAGCCATTCTGTAATTACAGCTTTAGAAACTATAGATAGTAAAATAATATCTCTTTTTGATAAATTCAATGTAAGTCAAGAAAATAGAGAATTATTTAAAAAAGGTTCATCTGAAAAACACAAAACCTTAAAAATAATGGAAGAATATATCAAGATGGTAACATATTAAATTAAAAAGCAATAATATATTATTGCTTTTATTTTTAACTATTAAACCCACTATTATTTATAGTATTGCCAGAAGTTAGATCATCTTCTTTATTAGGATTTTTTCCTTTTAAATTTTCTTGTACTATGAATGAATTAGTATTTTTGTTATTATAAACCTTTGCAATTTCTCTTGATTGTTCTATATCTGCTATAGCCAATATTTTATTTTCACTTTCACTAATATGACTAATTTTATCATTTTTTTTGTAATATTCTTGTGTTAATTGATCAACTTCATTAGAATTTAATTGAGTAATATTGTAAAATTTATCCAAAAGGTCTTTGGTCTTTATTTTCACAACTTCACCATTAATGGACAGTGAATATTTATTTTTCTTATATTCTTCTTGTTTTAATAAATCTAATATTATAATATCTTTATCAGTTAATTCTTCACCACTATTCAACCTTTTAAACATATCATAAACATCAAGAGATTTAATCCCTTCACCTTTACCAATATAATTTTCTACTGCCATTGCAACAGTGTAATAATTATCCTTTTCTGCTTGATAATGCTTAAAAAACTTATTATTTATTTTAGTGTTATCTGGCTTAATAGCTGGATTATTTTCCAAGTCTTTATCTAATTGACTAATGATCCTTGCTGTGGCTGCTTCATCAAAGTTCATCCCTTCAAGCACTGTTTTAAACAGATAATGATCATTGCCAAAGGCTTGGCTCTTGGCATATAAATTCCTAAAGAAAGCATTATTGATCACATCTTCTTTAGCATCTTTATCCCCTGCTAAATAAAGGATTAGTTGTGAATTTAATAATTGACCTATTCTAGTTTCCTGTTCAGCCTTAACTAAATTGATAATATCCCATTTAGAGTGAGAATTAAACTTCTGATACATATCAATCATAGTGTCTAATTTACTGCTTAAATTCTCATAAATAATATGAGCAGGTTTATTAAATATATCATTTGTTTTTAAATGGCCAGTAGTAAAAAGGTTTTTGAACCAACCTTTATCATTAAGTGGGGCTTCTTTGAGTGCTTCATTAACAAATAATTTAGAAGAGATAAAATTTAAAGTGTTTCTTTGTTCTGCTGTGGCATAAGGTGCAATTTTTTCATCAATAAATGCTTTTAATCTTATTTTTTCTTCAAGAGTATCTGGATTTATAATGACTTTTCCATCTTTTAAAGAAATATGTTCACTCAACTCTTTATTACCTAAAATTAATTCTATTGTATTTATTATTTCATTTTCTGTTTCAGGTGTAGGATCATAGCCTGTACATTCTCTAATAAATCTTTTACCTTTTCTAGTTTTAAAAAAATTGTGAAGTTCTTTTCTCTGTTCTGGAGACATACTCACATAAAGTTTATGTGCTTCTTCTTTATTTTCTTTATTATTACCAGACATTGCATTAAGCATACTACTAGCCACAGTCTCTTTTACAGGCTCTTCTTTTAAATCTAACTTAGATATATTTTCTCTAAGTGCCTTAGTAATTTTAATTTGTGTTTCTACATCAACTTTCTTCCATTCACTAGGCTCTGTTAAATGCTGAATTACATATTGAACTAATTCAAATCCTTTCAACATATTCAACTGTTGCAAATTAAATTGCTGACTGGCTTGATTTTCTTGCTTTTGTTTTTTATTTTCTTCTTTTTTTTCTTCTGTAACCTGTACATTATTTCCAGCCAATATTTGCTGAAGTTGTTTTAATTGGAGTTGGTGAGTTTCTGCTATTTTTTGGAAATTTGGATTGTCTTTTAATTTGGTTTCCATTTGGCTTAATAAATGTTTTTTCAGGTCAATAGACAAAGGCATATTGGCCACCACATTCATAACATTAAACACCTGTTCAAGATCAGTTTCATTGGCTAATTCAGGGATTTGGGCAATAAATTGCTGAAGATTAAAATTCTGGCTCATAGGTTATTTTTTATCTTAGTTTTGCTGGATTATTGTTATTTTAGGATATTTTGTAAACAAATCCTAAAATCATCAACACTTAGTTATAACATGTTGGGAAAAGGGGGATACAATGATTGGAAAAGTTTAATTTTTTCCACCGCACTCCACTGTTTAAAGACAAAAACTGCACATCTACCCAAATTTATTATCGTAAAAACCTCATGTCGGGAACCCCTTTCACCCCACTTTTGTGATCTTGATTCCAAATTTGATATGCCATTGTGGCATTTAAATTGCTTTTCTTCTATATTCCGCCAAAACAACAGGAGAACCCAAATGAACCTCAAACCCACTCGCTACATAGATCTCACCACCGACTACGGTTTTAAACGTATTTTCGGCACAGAAGTCAACAAAGATTTACTCATTGCTTTTCTAAACGAAATTTTCAAAGATCGCAAAGTGATTCAAGACTTAATCTACAACCCAAACGAACACCAAGGCGACAGCATTGAACAAGGTGCGGTGATTTTTGACCTCACTTGCACCGCTGAAAACGGTGAACAATTTATTATCGAAATGCAATGCAGTTCGCAAGTGAATTTGAAGAAACGTATGTTATACTATGGCAGTAAACTGATTGCCGACCAAGCCCCCAAAGGCGAACGGCGTTTTTGGAACTATAACATCAGCGAAGTCTATGTGATTGTGCTAATGGATGGTTTTCGCTTAACCCATCAAACCGAACAATATTTGCACGACATTGCATTATGTGATAGAAATACAGGAACGGTATTTTATGAAGATTTGGGGTTTACTTATATTGAATTATTGAACTTCAATAAAACAGAAACCGAATTACAGGGCGATTTGGACAAATGGCTGTTTGTATTAAGAAACATTTCCAAACTAGACAAACTCCCCGAATTCCTCAGCAAACCCGTATTTGAAAAAGTATTCAAAATCGCCGAATACGTCCAACTAAGCAAAGGAGAACGAGATATGTACAACGTCAGCTTAAAACGCAAATGGGATGAATATTCTTTGTTAGAATCTGCGAAAATTGAAGGATGGCAAAATGGTAAGTTAGAAGGGAAATTAGAAGGAAGATTAGAAGGCATTTACGAAACAGCTAAAAATATGCTGGCTTATAATATGGATCCGCAAATGGTGGCGAAGATCGTAAATTTGCCACTAGAAGAAATTAGAAAACTATCTTGATTTGAAAACGTTTTTAGCCTAAATCAGCAAACGAATAGGTAAATACAAAAGGCGGACGAATATGTCCGCCTGTTGAAATAACTAAATCCGACTCACATCAAACTTCGCCAGATCAATCCGATCTTCCGTACCATAAAATGCACACAAGGCTTTGCGTAAGGTTTCTGCTCGTTTTGGTAAGCCTTTTTCAGCGTAGATTTTAACTTGTTCATACACGGCTTGTTTAAACGGCATGGTATCCCCGACTTCACCATTTAAATTATCTGAACTGGCAAAATAACGAAAATTGGCCGCAGTAGATAAAATCCATTCTAGCGCTTGAGGTTTGACTTCCGCTTGTTCAAAATCCCGTTGGCGTTGTTCAGAGCGGCCGTCAGGTTCATACCAATAACCAAAATCTTCCAGTTTACGGCGTTCTTTGCCCGCCACGAGCCAATGTGCAATTTCGTGCAAAGCGCTACTGTAAAACCCTCGGGCAAAATGGATCGCATGGTAAGGCACTTGATCATTCGCCGGTAAATAAATCGGTTCATCACCGCCTTTGATTAATTTGGTGTTAAATTCGCTATAAAAACATTGATTAAAAATGGCAATAATATCGTCTAATTGATGGATCTCTGAATCTGGTTGCATAAGATTGTTCCTTACCTATTTTAAAACGTATAAATATTGTTATTTAACTCGGAAATGAATTTATCACGTTGTTGGTATTGTGTTTCATTTAACAGAAAAAAAGGCAAACAAAGCCAACTTGGCTGTTTTATTAGATAGCTTAATAAACGTAATACTGGAATAGAAATTTCGCTATCATATTCATCCAATAAGATCATGATACCAAAGATAAATAAAACAATCTCCATCATGAAAGCTAACCATGTTGCAAATATAAAATTACTCCCCAAAGAAACCGGCACCCACAAATTGATAAGGCTGACGATCAGGATCAAAATAAGATACATATCAAGTCGTAGTTTGCGAAAACGTGGGATAAGGCGAATAAGAATAAAAATACTCACAACGAAAGAATTAATCATGGTTTTTCCTTGATAAAATTAATGCGATTATGCTTAGGGAGAGGGGAGAACTTGGGTTGGATTATAGCATAATTTAGGGCAAATTTCCATGTAAAAATAATCGTCGTAAACCCTCTTGATGAGGAAGCAATACATGCCGATATAAAGTATGTTTATCTCGATATTCACACTGTTTCTGTTCACAAAAACAAAATAACAAGGTAATATCTTGTGTATCGCCACGCCGCCATTTTTGTACAAGGAAAATTATGCTTGAAGGCTTACTTATTGTGTTAATTCCCATGTTATTGGGCTATTTAATTAAATCAAAAAATCACGCATTTTTAACCGCAGTTAATCGCATTGTGATGTTACTGCTCTACGTGATTTTATTTGTCATGGGCGTTTCCCTTGGGCAACTTGAGGATGTGGCGCATAAATTACCAGTCATCGGTTTTTCGGCGTTTACCTTTAGTGTCTGTATTATTACTTGTAATATCATTGGGTTAGTCAGCTTTGATAAACTTAACCCCAAACCACTCAAACATTTGGGACATAATATTCCGCCCCGTTGGAAATTACTGTTAGACAGTGCCAAATTATGTTCCATGGTGTTCATTGGCTTTTTTGTGGGCTTATTCACCAAAGGCACCATTCATTTACCTTTCGGCACTAGCACCTATGTCTTAATAGCTTTAATTTTCTTTGTCGGTATTCAACTACGCAATAACGGTATTTCACTACGTGACGTCTTATTCAATAAACGAGGCATTTATACTGGACTGATTATGATCGTCACCTCCTTAATCGGTGGCCTGATTTCCGCTTGGCTGCTCAATTTACCGATGACACAAGGACTTGCCATTTCCTCAGGTTTGGGGTGGTATTCCTTGTCCAGCGTGGTAATCAATAACGCTTGGGGCGCTGAATTTGGCAGTATTGCCTTTTTTAACGATCTCTCTAGAGAAATTATTAGCCTCTTTGTGATTCCTTTTTTTATGTTTAACTATCGCTCCACCGCCGTCGGCCTTGCGGGTGCCACGGCGTTAGATTGCACCTTACCGATTATTCAGCGTTCTGGTGGCATGGAGGTTGTCCCTCTTGCGATTAGTTTTGGTTTTGTAACGAATATTGCCCCGCCGATTTTGTTGGTATTTTTCTCCTCCATTCCCTTATAAAAATTGGTAAAAATTGACCGCACTTTAAGCAACTGGAACATAATCCAAAAAGTGCGGTGCATTTCACTTTAATTTTTTCCTCATCTCTGTTACACTGATCAAACTTTTGGGGCTGATTTTGGATTCGACGGGATTGGCAAAGTCCAAAGTGCACGTCAAGGTGCGGTAGGCCTTGTAAATAAACCGCAAAATAATAGTCGCAAACGACGAACAATACGCTTTAGCAGCTTAATAACCTGCATTTAGCCTTCGCTCCCTAGCTTCCGCTCGTAAGACGGGGATCAAGCGGAGTCAAACCAAAACGAGATCGTGTGAACGCTTCGGCTTGGAGATCGAAACACTAAATTAAATCAAGCTAGTTTATTCTTCGCGTGTCTGTCCGCAGGGGGTAAGCGAAATTAAAGACTGACTAAACGTGTAGTACTGAAGATAGAGTAATTTCGGACGCGGGTTCAACTCCCGCCAGCTCCACCAGAACACAATTTTACACCGTCCAAAGACGCACAAAAAAGCCTTATTTCACAACGATTTAAGGCTTTTTTATTGCCTTTTTCGGTATTATGCGGTATTATCAAATCCAGTGATTTATGTAACATCAGATGTAACATCGCTACTAAATGCCAAAAATTGATGTTACATAAACCGTGATAAACCCTTATATTACAAGGCTTACAGCGTTTTCTGTTATGCCTTTTCTGATGTTACATAGCAAAACAAGCTAATTTCAGAAAGCCTTGTGAATACGGGGTCTAGTGCGGTTTTAGCAAAAGTTTAAATTTAGCCAAAATTCTAAAATTTAGCCTTGATGTTACATAAATCTAAAAGCTGATGTTACATAAAATGGCTTGAAGCCTTATTCTACAAGGCTTGAGAGTCTATGTAATTGTTCAATTCTGATGTTACATACCTGAAAGGGGGAAATTATGGCACGGACTACCGCACTTAATGACACGCAAATTAAGAAAGCCAAACCACAAGATAGCGAATATAATCTTGCTGACGGGCAAGGGCTTTACTTACGCATAAAAACGAACGGATCAAAGTTATGGGTATTCAATTATCAACGCCCTTACACCAAAAAACGTAATAACTTGAGTTTTGGCACTTACCCCGAAATCAGCCTAGCACAAGCGAGAGAAAAGCGGTTAGAGTTTCGCAGTCTATTGGCTCAAGATATCGATCCACAAACGCACATTCAAGCAATCCAAGCCGAGAAATCCGCCGAACTTAACAACACCTTTGAAAATATTGCGTGGCAATGGTTAGAACACCGCAAAAACCGTGCGAATTTTTCAGCAAGCTACGCAAATGACGTTAAACGGCTTATAGAGCGGATTTTACTCCCAGCCTTTGGAAAGTATCCAATTACTCAAATCAACGCCCCTATAGCGTTAAAAGCGTTTAAACCGCTCCAAGAAAAAGGAACGCTAGAAACCTTGAAGCGTTCTATTCAAAAGCTCAATGAAATAATGACGTTCGCCCTACACCGTGAAATTATCCCTTACAACCCTACAGCAAATCTTTCAAAAGAATTTGACAGCCCACGGGTGGAACATTTCAAAACCTTGAAGCCTGAAGACCTAGGGGAATTTCTGTTCACGCTGAATAACGCTCAAATCAAGCTACAAACACGCTATTTGATTTTGTGGCAATTGTTGACAATGACACGCCCGAATGAGAGTGCTACCGCCAAATGGGCGGATATTGACGAAAAAGCCCGAATCTGGACGGTAACCATTAACAAGGGAATCAAAGAAACCGACAACGGGCGAGAACACAAAATCACCCTTTCATGGCAAGCCCTAGCCTTATTGCGAGAAATTAAAAAATTGAGTGGTGGCAAAGAATACCTGTTCCCTAGCACAAAAGACCCTAAAACGCACACCAACACGCAAACCGCAAATGCGGCGATTAAACGCATGGGCTATCACGGAAAACTGGTAGCACACGGTTTACGAGCGATAGCAAGCACCTATTTGAATGAACAAGGGCATAATCCCGAATTAATCGAAGTTGCCCTGTCACATATTAATCAAGATAAAGTGCGAATGGCATACAACCGAGCGGATTATTTACCACAACGCTTTAAACTGCTCCAAGCATGGGCGGACTTTGTAGATCAATGTTCAAATGGGGCATTGCCTGAATATCATTTGAAAATTGTGAATGGGTAAAGTGCGGTGGAAAATGGGCGAAATTTTTAATTTAATTTGAATAGGTGAGGTAATTTATGATTGATATTAAGGGCGATTTATTAGCACTCAAACAACAGAGAGAGCGTGATTATATTTCCATTCCTGATTTTATTGAAGACATTAAAAAGAAAGGTTCTGCTAATTTCTATTATGAAGTTGCTAATTGGCTTTTAGCGAAACTTTATAATAATAATCCTGACAATTTTGATCTTCGTACTTCACAGGATTGCTATAACTGGGCTTGTGAAAATGAAATAGCTGTTTATACCTTGCCTGATAGCTTATATAAAGAGCCTGAAAAATGCTTAATTAACATATTTTTTAATGCGTTATCTAAATTAGAATACAATCAAAATGAATTGATTTTTTCTACTTTATATGAACTGTTAGGTTCTGATTATTATGATTATTACTTAAAACGTGATCAAATTTATAGTTATTTAAATATTGCTGATGAAGACAAAGATAATGACAGTGTTGAGAAAAATCAAATTCAAGAAAAAATAATGACCTTATCATGGGCACTAACCAAAACAGATGAATTTGTAAAGAATACCGATATTAATAAAAGCCCCGTTGGAACAGCTGAAAGATTTGTATTTGAACAAACAATCAAAAATAAAAATGAACGAATAGCCGAATTAGAAAAGCAACTAGCCGATCTTCAAAATTCAACAGCACCAACAACCGAAACAGAAACCATAAATCAAAGTGTGGTAAATAATAATGAGTTTTTTATTTATGGGCATAGTTCAGAGTTGCTTGAAATATTAATGAAAGCCTGTAAAGAATTTTGGCAGAATTATCAAACACCGCCTAAAAATTCAGTTATTGAAAGTTGGATTGAGGCAAATTATCCAATTAAAGAATACCCCTATGTTAGTAAATCAGTACGCCAATATATTGCTACAATCCTACGACCACAACCCAAAATCAGATAATCTTTAGGGTCAGACTTAGTCCGACCCTTTTTTTATATCCTAAGACTTAGACCCTATCAGACCTAGTCCGATCTAGTTTTCACTTGATCACGCCATTACAATTTTTCTCAACCTATCGCACACCACCAGCACCGATAGGCATTATTTAAACCATTCAATCAAAATAAGGAAAAAACACAATGAGCGAAATTCTCAATAAAATTCTTCGTAGAACACAAGTATTAGCAATGCTAGGCGTAAGCTGTTCCACAATGGCAGACTGGGAAAATCCCAAATCTAAACGCTACCGCCCAGACTTCCCGAAAAAAAATCTCACTAGGGGCTAATTCTATTGGATACCTTGAAAGTGAAATCAATGCGTATATTGAACAGTTGGCAAGCCAACGGATTAACTAAGGGGGAGCAAATGAACAACGACCGCTGGCAAATAATCGCCTACCGAGAAAATCAAAAACCGTTGATTATTGGCTCAATGCCATTTAACCAACAATTATTTTCAATCTTACAACAAGCTCAAGAAAACAAACATTATCAAGCCATTGTGCTAAAACGTATGGGAGAAACCAAATGAGAAAAGACAAAAAAGCCGACCAAATGGAACGGGTAGCCGTGCTATTACTCAAAAATCCAAAAGGTATAACAACACTAGAAGCCACGTTTAAAGAATATTTGCCTCACTGTAGAAACAAAGTAAACGAGTTGGAACACTTGCTAAATGTGAAATTTAACCGAGTATGGGAAAAGACAGCAGACGGCACGGGGCAATATTACCGTTACTCCATTCCAAACCGTGAAACCGCTGAAATATTGGCAGACTATGCCACCGATAAAGCTAGGGAGCGTGGAGCAGTGATTTTCAATGAAAGCCAACTACTCCACATTTTAGAGCGTTTCGCTTAATCAAATTCACCGCCCCTTGTGAGTGTGAGAAGTTACTAGGGGCGATTTAATCAAGCAAAGGTTATTATATGTCAAAAACCATGAATCACAAAGGCAGACGGAAAACAGATCCATTTGTGGCACTACCTAAAAACATGATGAACAGCACCGCTTTTAAACGCTTGTCACCCGTTGAAAACAAGGTTTTTATTCATCTTTGTGCGGAATATAACGGCAAAAATAACGGCAATATTACCTTGCCTTATAACCGTGTGAATGAATTTGATTTATCCCGTCAAACGCTTTCTAAAGCCCTAAAATCACTCACAGAAAAAGGGTTTATCAAAGTGAGCCGACAAGGAGAACGGGGCAAATTGAGCCTTTACGCCCTGACACATTTAGAAATTAATGAATGCCTAAATAAATATGGTTTAAGCGTTCATCATTTAAAGCCTACCACCAAAGCAAGCAATGAATGGCGAGAGTATGATAGAGAGCTAAAAGAGCGGTTACAAGCGAAAAATGCCACGTCAAAAGGGGGAAATTAACGTTTTTTCATGTTAAAAATTTTAACGTCAATGGTTAAAAAATTTAACGTCAATGACAAAAAATAATCAATATCTGTACAAAAAATGATTTTGACGTTAAAAAAATAGACTGCTTTTTAGGTTTTTGACGTTAAAAAATTTAACGTGTTTATATATATACCATACATACTAGGAATTTATTATAGTGACATAGAAAGAAAAAATAGAAATTCCAACATCAAGAAATGCCATAATTAAAGGGCTAAAACATGGGAGGGTCATTTTTTGGTTCAAATTTGCGTTAAAATAGCAAAAAATGAAATAGCAAGATAACAGCAAGATTTTACAATATCAAAGCAAAATTGAGCATTATCACTGCCAAAACAGGAAAGATGAACAAATGACCACACTCACCCCAAAACAAGAAAATTTCTGCTTGTTTTACGTTGAAACAGGCAACGCCAGCCAAGCCTACCGCCAAGCCTACAGCGTGGAGCAAATGAAACCTGAAAGTATTCACCGCAAAGCCAAGGAGCTATTAGACAACGGCAAGATCACGGCAAGGATTGAGCAGTTACAAGCGGACAATGTGGCACGCCATAAAATCACCGTGGACAATCTGCTTGATGAGCTAGATCACATTTACAAAGTAGCCTTGAGCCAAGTAATCCCACAATGTTCTGTAGCTGTATCCGCTGTTATGGGAAAAGCCAAGCTGTTAGGTTTTGACAAACCGAAAGCGGATAATGAAGAAATTCAGCATTTGCCTACAACAATAATGCTTGTTGCCCCTACCCCTGAAGAAATCGCCGAGATGAAAAAACAAGCATAATTTACACCGCAGTTTTAACCAATCCTAACTCTAGGGGTGGTAAAAAAGTTCAAAGAAAAAGCCCAGCACACCGCCCGTGAAACGTTATCATGTGAACATAGAACAACTAACGCTTTAACTTTACAGCCTAGAGATAATCTAGGCTTTTTTATACGGATTTTGAAGTTGATAGATGTTGATAGATGGTGAGGTCATACTGATAAAATATAAAAGGTACTCCCTAGGGGATACCCCATTCCACGGGGTAACGGACTCACGAAGAAAGGCAGTTTTTCGCATTTTTTAACCGTCATCAACATTCAGGCTTTCAACACCTTGACAGAGAAGACTTTTATTCTTTCACAATAAACTTTCAGTGAAAAATGAATACTTTTCACTGAATCGAATTTCACATTTTTCAACCGTCATCAAGATGAGGCTATTTTGTGATTTTTCCAATATTGAGCAAATGAAGTGCTTGCTTGTTTGTAGTGAAAACATTACAATATAACCCAAAGGGGGGAACGTGAATAAAATCAAGCAAACAACCGAATTTAAACGGTGGTTTAAGGCGGTGAAAGACCCGATTGCGAAAATCGCCATAACAAAACGCATTGAGCGAGCAATGATAGGCAATTTTGGCGACCATAAAAGCCTAGGTGGTGGACTGTATGAAATGCGAATTGATACAGGCAAGGGCTACCGTGTTTACTACACTCAACATGGCGAAATTATTTATATTTTGCTCAATGGGGGGGACAAATCCAAACAGCAAGCAGATATTGACAAAGCCAAGGTAATATTGGCAGACATTAAAACAGGTAAATTAATCATATAGGACGGCATACATGGAAAACAATATAGACATTTCCCCTGAAATGATAGAAAAATACGGAATCACTACCTTTGATGTAGCGGAATATTTAGAGAATGATGAACTTATCGCATTATACCTAGCAGAAACCTTACACACTGGTACGGATGAAGAATTTATCCAAGCCTTAAACACTGTAGCGAGAGCGAAAGGCATGAATGAGTTAGCTCAAAAATCAGGCATTGGCAGAGAGAGCCTATATCAAACTCTTTCATCCAGCAAGCCCCGTTTTGAAACCGTGCGAAAAATTCTTGACGGGCTGAATATTGAGTTAGTGCCACGGATAAAGACGGCTTGAAAAACAAGCCAAAATTTAACCGCGGTTTTGAATAACGGATAATTTAAAAATGGGGACACTTTGAATTAAAGTAACACTGTAAGTAACACTGGAGAAAATCTGAATTAGAAAAATCCAGTATCTACAAGGGTTCAAAGCACTCAATTCAGATGACGCCAGCCCATAAGGCCTTGAATATCAACGATTCAAGGCCTTTTTATTATTCTTCATCCAACGTCTTAATCCAAAAGAAAAAGAACCAATACTCAATCAGCAATAAAATCACAATACAAATGCGTCCGTAAATCGGCGTAAAATAAAAGCTAATCGCCATCATCACCGTAGACAGGGTCAAAATAGAGATTTTGGATTTTTTAGTTAACGCCCGTTGTTCATCAAAAGATTTAAGGTGTTTTTTGTAAATGTCTGTTTGCAAAAACCAAGCGTGTAGGCGAGGCGAGCTTTTGCCGAAGAAAAATAACGCCAGCAATAAAAACGGTGTGGTGGGCATGACGGGCAAAAATGCCCCAATAACGCCTAAGCCAATACAAAGAAATCCTAATCCAATATATAAAAAACGCATTCTTTTTCCTTATAAAATTAACAATGTCTGCTTGATTTGTTACAATTCATCACAATATAACAGTAATTATATCGAAATAAAAATTAATATTAATTATTAAAGGAATAAATTATGACAAATCCATTATTGGAAAACAACTCACTTCCGCCATTTTCTCGCATTGAACCGCAACATATTCAGCCGGCGGTGGAAAAATTAATTCAAGATTGCCGTGATGTGACAGAACAAGTGTTAAAACAACCGCAGTTTAGTTGGGCGAATTTTTATCAGCCGTTAGCCGAAGTCAATGATCGCTTGAGCAAAGCATGGTCGCCTGTGGGGCATTTAAATGCGGTGAAAAATAGCCCAGAATTGCGAGATGCCTATCAATCCTGTTTGCCGTTGTTGTCGGAATATGGCACTTGGGTGGGGCAACATAAGGGCTTGTATGAGGCTTATTTAAGCTTAAAAAATAGCCCTGAATTTGCTCGCTATTCGGTGGCACAAAAGAAAGCCATTGAAAATAGTTTGCGTGATTTTGAATTGTCGGGTATCGGCTTACCTGCAGAACAACAAAAACGCTACGGCGAAATTGTGGCTCGTTTGTCAGATTTAAAATCTCAATTTAGCAATAATGTGTTAGATGCCACCATGGGGTGGGAAAAGCTCATTAGTGATGAAAAAGATCTCGCAGGCTTGCCTGAAAGTGCCTTGCAATTAGCTAAACAATCAGCTGAAAGCAAGGGGCAAACGGGCTATCGTTTCACCTTGGAAATGCCAAGTTATTTGCCTGTGTTGACCTATTGTGAAAACCAAGATTTGCGAGAAGAAATGTATCGGGCTTATGTGACCCGAGCCTCGGAACAAGGCCCGAACGCAGGGAAATGGGATAATTCAGCGATTATGGAAGAAATTTTGAGCTTGCGTTTGGAGCTGGCCAAATTGCTTGGCTTTGAGCATTACACTGATCTTTCCCTTGCCACCAAAATGGCAGAAAATCCGCAGCAAGTGTTGGATTTTTTAGAGAATTTAGCCACCCGATCCAAAGCTCAAGGGGAAAAAGAGTTAAGCGAACTGAACGCCTTTGTAAAAGAAAATTATCAAGTGAGCGAACTCAATCCTTGGGATATTGCCTTTTACAGCGAAAAACAAAAACAAGCCTTATACGCTATTAATGATGAAGAACTTCGCCCTTATTTTCCCGAAGATCGGGTACTTTCAGGCTTATTTGAGCTAATTAAACGCATTTTCAATATTCGTGCGGTAGAGCGTTTTGATGTAGAAACCTATCACAAAGACGTGCGTTTCTTTGATTTAATCGACCAAACCAACGAAGTGCGAGGCAGTTTCTATTTGGATTTATATGCCCGTGAGCATAAACGGGGCGGAGCGTGGATGGACGATTGTATTGGTCGTAAACGCCAAGCTGACGGCTCAATCCAAAAACCTGTCGCCTATTTAACCTGTAATTTCAACGCCCCTGTGGGCGATAAGCCTGCCTTGTTCACCCATGATGAAGTGACTACCCTATTCCACGAATTTGGGCATGGCATTCATCATATGCTGACGTTGATTGATGTAGGTGACGTGTCAGGTATTAACGGCGTGCCTTGGGATGCGGTGGAATTGCCGAGCCAATTTTTAGAAAATTGGTGTTGGGAAGAACAAGCCCTTGCATTTATTTCAGGGCATTACCAAACAGGCGAGCCGTTGCCAAAAGAAAAATTAAGCCAATTAATCAAGGCAAAAAATTTCCAAGCCGCCATGTTTGTGTTACGCCAATTAGAATTTGGTTTATTTGATTTCCGCCTACATCACCATTATCAAACAGGCAAAGCCAACCAAATTTTGGACACCTTAAAAGCGGTGAAAAACCAAGTCGCCGTGATCAAAGGTGTAGACTGGGCAAGAACCCCACACAGCTTTAGCCATATTTTCGGCGGCGGTTATTCCGCAGGGTATTACAGCTATTTGTGGGCAGAAGTGTTATCTGCTGATGCCTATTCTCGCTTTGAAGAAGAAGGCATTTTCAACCCTGTCACAGGGCAATCTTTCTTAGATGAAATCTTGACCCGTGGCGGCAGTGAAGAACCTATGCAGCTATTTGAACGCTTCCGTGGGCGTAAGCCGAATTTAGAGGCGTTATTGCGTCACAAAGGAATTCAATAATAAGGAGATTTTTATGAGTATTTTAGTTACTGGTGCATCTGCAGGATTTGGTAAAGCGATTTGCCGAACACTGGTTAAAGCAGGTTACAACGTTATCGGTGCAGCACGACGCTTAGATAAATTGCAAGATTTGCAAGTAGAATTAGGAGAGCATTTCTATCCCCTTGTCATGGATGTATCAAAAACAGCCGAAATTGACACCGCACTTTCTAGCCTACCAGCAGACTGGGCAAACATTGATTTACTGGTGAATAATGCGGGTTTGGCATTAGGCTTGGAAACCGCCGATAAAGCCCATTTTGAGGATTGGCTTACCATGATTAACACCAATGTTATCGGCTTGAGCTATTTAACTCGCCAAATTTTGCCGAACATGGTTGAACGCAATCAGGGGCATATTATCAATTTAGGTTCTATCGCCGGAAACTATCCTTACCCCGGTGGCAATGTATACGGTGCAACCAAAGCCTTTGTGAAACAATTTAGCTTAAATTTGCGGGCGGATTTGGCAGGCACGGCGATTCGTGTCACCAACGTAGAACCTGGGTTATGTGGCGGAACGGAATTTTCTAATGTGCGTTTTAAAGGCGACGACGAAAAAGCGGCCAATCTGTATAAAGGCACCAATGCCATTCAACCCGAAGATATTGCCAATGCGGTATTATGGATTTATCAGCAACCCGCTCATGTGAATATTAATCGCATTGAAATTATGCCGGTGTCGCAGAGCTTTGCGGCATTGAATGTGGCGAGAGAACAATAGAAACATAAAAACCACGCTTTGCGTGGTTTTTATTTGATAGAACAGTATGACATTTCCGCTCCAATTGCGTGGTGTGAGGGACTGCTCTTTGGTAACTATTCTAATAAAATAACATTTATTGTCAAGTACTAAATAATAATAGCCCTGATTTTTTCCATGTAATTTCTGGGTTATTTCCCTCTTTTGCATACATGCTTGCTATCACATTATATTTGTTACGACCAATGGTTTTATTGGGATGAACAGGAATAATAATGGGATGTTCACCTTTAAGCTCCACTGTCAAAACGATCACGCCTTGTTGTGTCGCTGAACGATAAATAGCTTTTGGATTAAATAATAACTCTTTTATCTTTTTTATATGCGTTGTGGCAATACCATGTTCAAAACAAATTTTGGCAATAGTACTCGCTTTAATGACTAAAGGTAACATTGGAAAATCGGCATGTTTCAATAATAATTCTGGCGTTTCTCCAAGCTCAATAACAATTTCATGAACAGGAATACCATTCATTTCATTTTTAATGATTAAATCCACTAAAGCAGAATAATTACTCATCAGCGATAATTCTTACATAAGATAAATAAAAAAGGGCGTACTAAAATACACCCCCGAAACTCAATTAAGCAATAAATTTCTCGCCTAATTCAATATCCGCTTTTAATTGCGGTAACATGGCTTGTAATTGTTCTTGCTCAAATTGGCTTAATTCACCGATTGGTAACAAACTCTCAACACCTTCACGACCGAAACGTACTGGTTGTGAGAAGAAACGAGCGTATTCGCCGTTGCCTTCCACATAAGCACATTCTACGGCAGTTTCGCCGTTCAAACCACGCACTAAGGCTTGTGTAAAGCGAGCGGCAGCCATGGCCATAGATAAGGTGGCAGAACCTGCACCGGCTTTAGCATTAACGACATCTGTACCCGCATTTTGTACTTTTTTGGTTAATTCCACGATTTCAGCATTATCCCAAGTGGCATATTGTACTTGTGAGAAGATTGGTAAAATAGTGGTGCCTGAGTGGCCGCCGATAACAGGAATGCTGTTACGTTCGACTTCTAAGCCTTTTTGTTCCGCCACAAAGGTTTCCGCACGTAATACGTCTAATGTGGTAATACCGAATAATTTACGTTTGTCGTAAATGCCTGCTTTTTTCAATACTTCAGCGGCAATAGCAACAGTGGTGTTCACTGGGTTAGTGATAATGCCGATGCAGGCTTTTGGTGCAAAGTTTGCGACATTTTGCACTAAATCACGGATAATACCTGCATTGATGTTAAATAAATCGGAACGATCCATACCCGGTTTTCTTGCTACACCCGCAGAGATAATGACCGCATCCGCTCCGGTTAAGGCTTTGCCAATATCTTCGCCCGCATAACCTTCCACTTTCACGGCAGTGGAAATATGGCTTAAATCTTTTGCCACACCAGGGGTCATTGGCGCCACGTCATATAACGCTAACTCGGATCCTGCTGGAAGTTGTAATTTCAATAAAAGTGATAATGGTTGACCGATACCACCTGCTGCACCTAAAACGGCAATTTTCATGGTTTTCTCCTTAAATATAAAAGTATGATGGATTGCTAATAGTTTATGCCTTGTGTGCAAATAATTCAAACATCAAAATGCAATTTTGCGATCTAGCTCAAGTTTTTATGAATTTATTTGTTTACACGTAAATTTTTATTGCTTAATTGTGAATTTTTATGCAAAATTTATGCAACGCTTTCTCTAATACATAAAGAAATGATGATGGATACAAAAAATGATAGCCTGATGACGGCATTTAAAGATCTGTTGGCACAAGAAAAATTTGGTTCGCAAATTGAAATTGTGAATGCGTTGCAAGCGCTCGGCTTTAATACCATTAACCAATCCAAAGTGTCACGTATGTTGAGCAAATTTGGCGCCGTGCGTACACGCAACACTCGCATGGAAATGGTCTATTGCTTGCCGAATGAATTAAGCGTGCCGAATACCAGTAGTCCGTTAAAAAATTTGGTGTTAGATATTGATCATAATGATTTATTGGTGGTGATTAAAACCAGTCCTGGGGCAGCGCAATTAATTGCACGCCTGTTGGATTCCGTAGGCAAAACCGATGGCATTTTAGGCACCATTGCAGGTGACGATACGATTTTTATCACGCCGACCTTGAACACGAGCATTAAACAGTTGATCGCCAATATTCAACAGCTTTTTGAGAGTTCGTTATAATGCGAATATTGATCACGGGCGGTACAGGCTTAATTGGGCGTGAATTGGTGAAACGCTGGTTGGATCAGCAATATCAAGTCACCCTACTCTCTCGTTCAATTCCAAAAGCTCTTGCCTTATTTCAATCCCATCGCTTTTTTGAACGATTAAGTGCGGTGGAAGATTTGTCTGTTTTTAGCGATTTAAATGACTTTGACGCCGTAATTAATTTGGCGGGCGAGCCAATTTTTGATAAACCTTGGACAGCCCAACAAAAAGATCGCCTGTGGCAAAGTCGACTAAAAATAACCGAAAAATTAACCGCACTTATTAACGCCAGCCAAATGCCACCGACCTGTTTTCTGTCAGGATCCGCTTATGGCTATTATGCCGACAGTGGCGAACAACAGATAAATGAACAACAATCCGCAGGACAAGGCTTTACCGCTCAACTTTGCCAACAATGGGAAAATGCAGCCCAACAAGCCAATACCCGAGTATGTTTATTGCGTACAGGCATGGTCTTTTCCCCGAAAGGCGGGGCATTAGCCAAAATCTTGCCCTTATATCGTTGCGGATTAGGCGGAAAATTAGGCGACGGCAATCAATTTATGCCTTGGTTCGCGCTTGAAGATATGGTCAATGCGATTGATTTTTTACTGCACAATTCAGCCTGCCAAGGCGCTTTTAACCTCTGCTCACCTCAACCAGTGCAAAATAAAACCTTTAATCAATTACTGGCTAAACAGTTACGCCGACCCGCTTGGGCAAGGGTGCCTGCATTTCTATTACGTATTCTGCTTGGAGAACGTGCTAGTTTAGTGTTAGAAAGCCAACGGCTTCATCCTGAAAAGCTCCTTAAACAAGGTTTTTCCTTTCAATATGCGGAACTGTCAAACTATTTACGTGCAACATTTGGCAAATCTGCCATTAATGTATAGAATATGCCTTTATCACCCAAAAACGCACGTTAACTATGCAGAATGTTCCACTTTCAGATCGCCAAATTAATCACATTAGCCGTTGTGGCGAATGTGATGCCTTGGTGGCTGTTTCGCATTTAGCAAAAGGGGAACATGCGGAATGCCCTCGTTGTCATCATGATTTACAATCGGCGGATCGTTGGTCATTAAAACGTTGTGCCATCATTGCCCTTTCCATTCTGATTTTAATGCCTTTTGCGTTAAATTATCCGCTGTTAAGTGTGGATTTGATTGGTTCCCAAGTAAATGCCTCTATTTGGGGCGGGGTATGGAAAATGGCCACCGAGGGATACCCTTACACCGCTTTTTTAATTTTTCTTTGTACGGTGTTTATGCCGATTGCTTTTGCCTTGTTGGTGATTTTATTGCAACTGGCCAAACTCACCAGACAAAAACCCCGCAACCTGTTAATGGCGATTGATTATATTAAACCTTGGGTGATGTTTGATGTGTATTTAGTCGCATTGGGTGTCACCGCCTTTAAAGTGCGGGATTATGCCGCCCTTTCCTTTGATGTCTATTTAATTGCGTTTTTGGCCACAGCGTTGCTGAATACCCTGTTGTTCGCCAAAATTAATCCGAAAGAATTATGGAATGACTTTTACCCGCAACACCTGAAATTATCGGAAATATCCGCAGAAAATCCACCGCACTTTTGCAGCAGTTGTGATTATACCTTTGAGCACCCTATCAAGGATCATAAAGGCAAAGAGCGTTGCCCACGTTGCCATAATGAACCGCATAAAGCCGCTGAAATCAGCTTGCAACAGACTTGGGCAGCCTTGTTAGCGGGAATTGTGATGATTTTTCCGGCCAATATGTTTCCCATTTCCTATATTTCTATGAGCAATATTCCCAGTGGTGACACCTTGATTTCTGGGGTCATTTCGTTTGTTAACATGGGCAGCTATTTTGTCGCTTTCGTGGTATTTTTTGCCAGTATTTTTGTGCCGTTTAGCAAAATTATCATCATGCTCTATTTGTTATTCAGCATTCATTTTAATTGGCGACATTCGATCAAATGGCAAATGCGCTTATTTCATATTGTGCATTTTGTCGGCCGTTGGTCCATGCTCGATTTATTTGTATTGGCCTTAATGATGTCCTTGGTGACACGAGGCCAAATTATTAATTTTTCTGTCGGCCCTGCCGCCATTTATTTCGGCTTATCGGTGTTTTTAACCATGATAGCCACCACTACTTTTGATAGTCGTTTACTTTGGAAAATCTATGACGAAAGAAAATCAACCTGATCTTGCTGTCGCAACACAGCCAGAAAATATTGCCACCGCTAAGGTCCGCAAAACTCGCCGTATTTCGCCGTTTTGGTTATTGCCGATTATTGCGCTAATTATCGGCGCGACCCTGTTCTTTCAAATTATTAAAGAACAGGGGGAAACCGTGCATATTACCTTTGCCAACGGTGATGGCTTAGTGGCCAATAAAACCCAAATTCGCTATCAAGGGCTACAAATTGGGTTAGTCAAAAAAGTCAACTTTACCGACGATTTAAAATTGGTGAAAGTGGAAGCCAGTATTTATCCCGAGGCCAAAACGGTATTACGTGAAAATACCAAGTTCTGGTTGGTGCAACCTAATGCGTCATTAGCGGGCATTTCAGGCTTAGATACCTTAATTTCAGGCAACTATATCACCTTGCAACCTGGGGACGGCGATTACAAATACGATTTTGTGGCAGAAAGTGGTAGCCAAATTGTGCAACTAGCCGAGGGGGATTTACTGATTCATTTATTGTCTGATGATTTAGGATCTATCTCGCAAGGTGCCTCAATTTTCTATAAAAAAATGCCCGTAGGGAAAGTGTTAGATTACCGTTTTACGCCCGATCAAAAACAGGTTGAAATCAATGTGGCCATTGAAAAAGACTATGTGCACTTAATTAAAAAAGACAGCCGTTTCTGGAACATCAGCGGCATTCGTGCCAATGTAGATTTATCCGGTATCAATCTAAATATTGACAGTTTACAAGCCGTGGTGCGTGGGGCGATTACCTTTGATTCGCCAGAAAAAAGTGACGTTGCAGAAAATGAGCAACAATATACGCTCTACCCTGATTTATCCTCGGCGCAACGAGGCATTGAAGTCAATGTAACCCTGCCGGCGGAAAACAATTTCCAAGCGGGAAAAACCGAAGTATTTTATCAAGATATGCAAGTCGGTACCTTAACCTATATGGAAGAGGCGGGGCTTGATAATAATGTACGCAAAGGGAAATTATTATTGGCGCCGAATATGAACGACATTTTACGTAAAAATACCAAAATTGTTGTGCGTTCGCCCAAAGTTGATCTCACCAAGTTAGATAAATTACCTGAACTTTTACGGGGACAATATTTAGACATTATTGCGGGAGATGGCGAACCGACCACCGACTTCACCATTCTCAATGAAAAAGAACTGTTGCTCACACAAGCCAATGCGTTGCAGCTCACCCTCACGGCGCCCGAAACCTATGGTATTCGTCAAGGGCAAGAAGTGTATTACAATAATATCAGTATTGGTCGCTTAGTCGAACAACAAATTGACACCGACGGTGTCGTGTTTAAAGCCGTGATTTTTCCTGAATATCGTGGTTTAATCCATGCGGACACACAATTTATTGCGGCGAGTAATTTTGATATTGCGGTAGGTGTGGATGGCTTGCGTATGCAAGCGCCTGCGGCGGGAAATTGGTTGCAAGGTGGCATTCGCGTGGTTAACCAGTTGAAACAAGGCCACGCCAAAACGCAATATCCGCTTTATAAAGATCAAGAGCATGCGGATATGGGCGTCACTGCCAGCACGTTAAAACCCGCATTAACCTTGAAAAGTACCCAACTTCCGAATATTAGCAAAGGGTCTTTAGTGTTATATCGTCAATATGAAGTAGGCAAAATCTTAGATGTTCGTCCGTTAAAAGATCATTTTGATGTAGACGTGGCCATTTATCCCAAATTTGCCCATTTACTCACCAATAACAGCTTATTCTGGGTTGAAAGTCCGGCACAAATTGACATTACGCCAAAAGGGATCAGCATTCAAGCCAGTCCGATTGCTCGCTCACTGAAAGGCGCCATCAGCTTTGATAACAGTGGCGGAGGCAAAAATCATACCTTATATGCCAATGAGTTAGTGGCCAAATCCGCAGGGCAAGTGATTACGCTCACGGCGGAAGATGCCACCAATTTAAGCAAAGGCATGAGTTTACGCTATATGGGGCTAACCGTTGGTGAAATCGACAGTATTCAGTTAGATAAAAACAATAACAAGATTATTGCGAAAGCCTTGATGAACCCGAATTATATGGGAATCGTTGCCAAAACTGGCAGTGTATTTAAGGTGATTTCGCCGGAAATTTCCGCCAGTGGCGTGGAAAATTTAGACAGTTTATTGCAACCCTACATTGATATTGAAGTCGGGTCTGGTGCGGTGAAAAAACAATTTGTGCTATATGATAAAAATACCCCACAAAACAATAAATTCTTAAAAGGGGTTCCGTTTATTTTAGAAACCGCTGATGCCTCCAATGTTTCACAAGGATCACCGGTAATGTACCGCGGTGTAGATGTGGGGAAAATTCGGCATTTAGAATTAAATAGTCTGGGCGATCGGGTGCTTATTCATATTATTATTGATCCTAAATATGCCCATTTGGTGCGCACTAATTCACAATTCTGGCTCTCCTCTGGCTATACTGCGGGCTTAGGCTGGTCAGGTATTGAAGTCAATACTGGCACCGTGCAACAATTATTGAAAGGCGGAATTTCATTCTCTACCCCATCAGGTACGGTTGTTCAGCCACAAGCCAAAGCAAATCAGCGCTTCCTGTTGCAAATTCGCCGACCTGACGAATCTAAACAGTGGAATTCAGGCACCATGGCAGAATAAGGTCAGCACATACACAAAAGGGCTATTCCTGACACAAGGATTAGCCCTTTTAATATATGGTATAAAACGAAAACGATTATTCTGGGTGACGTTCAGCCACTTCTTTTAATAAGGTTTGTAATTCACCCGCTTGATACATTTCTAAAATAATATCACAGCCACCAATTAACTCGCCCTCGACCCATAATTGTGGGAATGTTGGCCAGTTCGCATATTTAGGTAACTCCGCTCGCACATCTGGATTTTGTAAAATATCCACGTAACCAAAAGGCACTTGGCAGTTAATTAACGCCTCTACCGCACGGGCAGAAAAGCCACAAGAAGGCAATTTGGGGGAGCCTTTCATATAAATTAAAATCGGATTTTCGGCAATTTGTTTTTTGATTTTGTCTAACGTTTCCATTGGATTTCCTTAATAATAAATTCTGTCTGTTAAAGTGCGGTTATTTTAACATAAGTTTTGAGTTTTGTGTAAAAGCTGACTGATTTTATCAACTATGTTTGATGTACGATTACCAGCTACCGCCCGCGCCACCGCCATCAAAACCACCGCCACCGAATCCGCCACCGCTCGATCCGCCACCAAAGCCACCGCCAAAACCGCCCCCGCCACCACGGCGGCGACTGTTTAATACCGAGGCAGCAATAATCGCCGCATTTTGTAAATTATGGTTTGCTGTTGGGCTGATATAAGGTTTACGGCGCCAACTTATTTCACCGAATAAGACAAACAAGATAAAAATCACCACCATAATAAACGGCACAATTTGATCCATGCTATCTTCTTCCACCGCTTGGGCAGCATATTCTCCTTTACTGGCGGCAATAATATGCTCTAAGCCTGAATTGATCCCTTGTGCATATTGGCCCTGTCTAAAATAAGGCAAAATAGCTTGGCGAATGACTTGGGACAAAAAGGCGTCCGTCAACACCCCTTGTAAGCCTTGGCCCGTGGCAATAAACACTTTGCGATCCTCTTTTGCCACTAAAAACAATACGCCATTATTTAATTGCTTGCGCCCAATGCCCCATTTATCCCCTAATTGGGCGGTATATTGTGAAATATCTTCGCCATCCGTGGTCGGAATGATCACCAACGCAATTTGTGAACTGGTTTCTTGACCATATTGAGATAACTTCGTTTCAAAATATTGGATTTCTTGCGCCGATAAGGTCTTGGTGTAATCATTCACATAGCGAAATGGATTGGGCACCTCCGGAAATGTGGTTGCTTTCGCCACAACACTGCACAAAATTAGGCTAAAAAATACCGCGGTTTTCAATAATTTAATCATTAATAATGACCTCATTGGGTAATTCATTCACATCATCTGGTTGAATGGGAAAATACAGAGATAATTCTTGACCAATTTTTTCAATCGCCGCTAACACGCCAAGGGTATATTGTTTTTCTTTAAAATAGCTAATCATTAACTGGCATTGATGTTGCCAAAATTCATCACCGACAAATTGATGAATACCTTGATCGCCAATAATCGAACATTGATGATCTTTATGGGCAATGTAAATCAATACCGCATTACGAGCAGCGGTTTTGTGCATGTCTAATTGATTAAACACCGCCAAAGTGCGGTCTAAAATCAGGGCATTTTTAGGCAAATGGCGCTCGATATAGACACGGAGTTCTGCGGAGGTCTGTTGTTCTAACTCAGCAATGGCGTTTTCAATTTGTTTTTTATCAAAGGGAATTCGGGAAAATAGGGGCATAGTTTTCTTCGTTGTTTTACCCTCACCCTAGCCCTCTCCCAGAGGGAGAGGGGACGGTTTTGGGGCGTGATTTCATTTTGTTTTTACCCCTCACCCTAGCCCTCTCCCAGAGGGAGAGGGGATGGTTTTGGGGCGTGATTTCATTTTGTTTTTACCCCTCACCCTAGCCCTCTCCCAGAGGGAGAGGGGATGGTTTTGGGGCGTGATT